>CP043652.1:0-306281 GCA_014218215.1 Geodermatophilaceae bacterium NBWT11 | reverse complement strand
CGGAGGACCATGGTCCGGTGACCACTCCCGAGGACGTGCTCGCCCAGGCCCGGGCCGCCACCCAGGCCCAGATCGAGGCGCTCACCGCCGAGTACGCCGCCGTCGTGGAGGCCTCCCGCGGGGACAACGCCGACGACGAGCACGACCCCGAGGGCGCCACCATCGGCTTCGAGCGCGCCCAGCTGGGCGCCGTCCTCGCCCAGGCCACCGCGCGCCTGGCCGAGATCGACGCCGCGACCGCCCGCGTCGCCGCCGGCAGCTACGGCCGCTGCGAGGTCTGCGGCCGGCCCATCGGCGAGGCCCGCCTGGCCGCCCGCCCTGCCGCCCGCACCTGCATCGAGCACGCCTGACCAGGGGCAAGACCGCCGTACGCTCCCCGGCATGACGCGTCGGGACCTCGCGTGGCAGGCCCGCCCGGAGCGCCGGACGTGATCCTCCCGGAGGTCCGCGACCCGCGGCTGGTGACCGTCCGGCGCGGCGGCACGCTCACCGACGCCGACCACCACCTGCTCGCCCTCTGGGCCGCCGACTGCGCCGAGCACGTGCTGCCGCTGTTCGAGGCGGTCCGGCCGGACGACGTCCGACCGCGGGCCGCGGTCGAGGCCGCCCGGGCCTGGACCCGCGGCGAGCTGCCGATGATGCAGGCCCGGGCACGCGGCGGGCACGCGATGGGCGCGGCCCAGGACCTGCGTGGCGCCGCCCGGCACGCCGCCTACGCCGCGGGTCAGGCCGGCGCGGTCGCGCACGTCGCCGAACACGACCTGGGTGCCGCCGCGTACGCGATCAAGGCCGTGCGGGCGGCCGAGGGCCCGGAGGCAGGGGAGCAGGAGTGCCGCTGGCAGCGCGACCGGCTCCCCGACGCCGTCCTGCAGCTCGTGCTGGAGGACCAGCGGGCCCGCAACGCGATCTGCTGGTCGGTCTTCGACTCGTGACCGTCGAGGAGCTCCGGACAGCACTCGTCCGCGCGGGTGGGGCGGCCGTCCCGACGTGCCTGGCGCTTCTCGACGACGCGACCACGCGCGTCGACGGGGCCGACCGGCCTCCGACGACCACGGCACACGTGGCGACGATCTACCGGCGCCGTGCGTCGCACGTGGCGCGCATCGGCCTGCCGACGCTCGGCTTCGACGAGGCGGCGCAGCAGCTGACCGCGACCGAGCACCGGACCCTCCGGCTGATCGGCATCGAGGCGGCCGGGGGTCACCCCTCGTGCGTCGTGTTCCTCGCCCCCGACGAGCCGACCGTGATCGCCAGCCTCGCGGTCCTCGGTCCGGTGCCACCGGCCTAGAGCCGCTGGGCGACCCCCGCCAGCACGAACACCAGCACCCCTGCGCCGGTGAGCCGGCGGAACGGGTTCACCCCGCGGAACAGCTCGTCGGCGGCCCACCAGAGGATCGCGATCCGGGTGCCGACGTACAGCGCGGTGCCCCATGCCCCGTCGTCGGCGACGAACGAGGCGATCACGGTGAGCACCAGGAACACCAGGATCATGACGTTGGGCCACTGGCCCAGAACCCAGCGGCGCTCCGGGTCGGTGCGGTCGACGAACAGCCAGTCGAGGGCGCCCCGCACCCGGCTCAGCGGTGCTCCCCGACGACCTGACCCGGGCGCGCGGGGTCGGTGAACAGGCGGGCCCCCGGGGTCGCCCCGGACAGCGCGTCGGCCGCCAGGACCACCGCGGCCGCCGTCCACGTCGTCCGCTCGACCGGCCAGACGGCGTCGTCGGCGAAGACGTAGCCGGTCCAGTAACCGCCGTCGTCGTCCCGCAGGTGCTGCATCGCGGCGAGCTGCTCGATCCCGGCGTCCCGCTGCCCGGCCGCGGCGAGCGCGATCGCCAGCTCGCAGGTCTCCGCCCCGGTCACCCACGGCCGGTCGGCCACGCACCGCACGCCCAGCCCGGGGACGACGAAGGCGTCCCAGCTCCCGGCCAGCCGGGCCCGGGCGGTTGGCCCGGTCAGCGCCCCACCGAGCACCGGGTAGTACCAGTCCATCGAGAACCGCGACCGGTCGGCGAAGGCGTCCGGCCGGCCGGTGAGCGCGGTCTGCAGGTCGGCGGCGGCCAGGTCCCAGTGCGGCTGCGGGTCGTCGCGCGCGTCGGCGAGCGCGATGCCGCAGCGCAGCGCCTGGAGCAGGCTGGCGTTGCCGGTGAGCAGGGCGGTGTCGTCGGGCGTGCCGTCGGGGCGCAGGGCCCAGCCGATCCCGCCGCTGGGCAGCTGCATCGTCGTCACCAGGTCCAGCGCCCGCCGCACGTGCGGCCACCAGCGCTCCTGGGCCTGCTCGTCCCCGGTGACCAGCCCGTGGTGTCGCACGCCGACCGCGAGGTAGCCGGCGTGGTTGCTCTCCACCCCGGGCGCGGTGACCGCGCCGTCGCGCCACTCGGCGGGGAAGCCCCCGGTCGGACCCTGCCGGTCGCACAGCCAGTCCAGCGCGGCCGCGGCCCGGTCGTGCTCACCGCCCACGGCCAGCGCCATCGCTGCCTCGACGGAGTCCCAGGCGTCCAGCTGACCGCCCCGCCACCAGGGCAGCATCCCGTCCGCGGACTGCTCGGCGGCGATCGCCGCCACCGTCTCCGCGACCTGGCCGGCGTCCAGCACGCCGGGCACCTCGGGGAGGTCGCTCACGCGGGCTTGTCGGCGTAGACGACCAGGCTCTTGCCGATCACCGGGTCCAGCAGCCGCTCCGCCGTCCGGGTCGCCCACGGGCGCTTCGTCAGGTCCCACACCAGGAGGCGGTGGTAGGCGCGGACGACGGCGGTGTCCCGCTCCACGCCGACCGCGCACTTGAGCCACCAGTACGGCGCGTGCAGGGAGTGCGCGTGGTGGCTGCCACCGGGCACCAGCCCGGCCGCCCGCAGCCGGGCCCGCACGGTGTCGGCCCGGTAGACCCGGATGTGGCCGCCCTCGTTGGCGTGGTACTCCTCGCTCAGCGCCCAGCAGACCCGCTCGGGCCCGTACCGGGGCACGGTCACCGCGACCCGCCCGCCGGGCTTGAGCACCCGGGCGATCTCGGCGAAGGCCGCCGCGTCGTCGGGGATGTGCTCGAGCACCTCCGAGGCCATCACCCGGTCCACGCTGACGTCGGGCACCGGCAGGTGCAGCAGGTCACCGCGCACCGCTGTGGCCACGGCCCCGGCCGGCGCCTCGCCGGCCGCGTCGATGGCACCGAGCCAGGTCTGCGTCGTCGTCACCTCGGACGTGCCCCAGTCCAGTGCCACCACCGTCGCGCCCCGCCGGTAGGCCTCGAAGGCGTGTCGGCCCTCGCCGCACCCCAGGTCGAGCACGGTGTGCCCGGCCCGCACGTCCAGGCGGTCGTAGTCGACGGTCAGCACCGGGCCAGCACCTCCTCGTACCAGGCGGCCGTGGCCACGGCGGTCGCCCGCCACGTGTAGTTCTCCAGCACCCGGGCCCGGCCGGCGGTGCCCAGGTGCCGCTGGAGCGCAGGGTCGTCGAGCACCCGGGCCAGCGCGGCCGCGAGGGCGTCGACGTCCCCCGCCGGGACCTGCACCGCCGCGTCACCGACCACCTCGGGCAGCGCGCCGGCGTCGGTGGCGACCAGCGGCGTGCCGCAGGCCATCGCCTCGATGGCCGGCAGCGAGAAGCCCTCGTACAGCGACGGGACGGCGGCGACCGTGGCCGACTGCAGCACCGCGACCAGCTCGGCCTGGGGGAGCGGCCCGGTGAAGCGGACGGCGTCCGCCAGCCCCAGCCGGTCGACCGCCACCGCGGCCAGCCCGCCCGGCTTCGCCGAGCCGACCACGGTGAGCCGCAACTCGCGCTCGGTGCGCAGCTTGGCGACCGCCTCCAGCAGCGGTACGAGGCCCTTGAGCGGGACGTCGGCGCTGGTGGTGACCACGACGTGCGCGTCGTCCCGCGGCCGGTCGACCGGGGTGAACACGTCGGGGTCGATGCCCACCGGGATGACCTCCACCCGTTCGGGGGCCAGCCCCAGGTGGGTGCCGATGTCGGTGCGGCTGTTGGTCGACACGGTCGTGACGCCGTCGAGCCGCCGGGCGACCTTGGCCTGCATGCCGGTGAAGGCGTACCAGCGGCGCAGCGTGACCCGGCGGCGCAGCGACGTCGCTGCGTCGAGCTCGAGCCGGCGGTCGATGGCGACCGGGTGGTGCACGGTGGCCACGGTCGGCAGCCCGGTGCGCAGGAGCCCCCACCCCAGCGACTGGTTGTCGTGCGCGAGGTCGAACTCGTGCCGGCGGGCCCGCAGCATCCGGGCCGCGCGCAGCGAGAAGGTCAGCGGCTCGGGGAAGGCCGCGGTGCACATCGCGGCGTACTCGGCGACGTCGACCCAGTCGCGGAACTCCCGCCAGTGCGGGGTGCGGAACGGGTCGGGTTCCCGGTAGAGGTCCAGGCTCGGCAGCTTCGTCAGCGGCACCCCGTCGTCCAGCTCGGGCCAGGGCTGCCCGCTGACGACCTCGACCCGGTGGCCCAGCTCGCGGAGCTCCCGGGACAACGCCCGGACGTACACGCCCTGCCCGCCGCTGTGCGGCTTGGAGCGGTAGGACAGGAGTGCGATGCGCAGCGACCGTCCCATGCGGCGGACTGTAACGAGCGGGTGCGACGGTCTCCGTGCGCGCAGCGGCCCCGAACCCTTACCGTCGGGAGATGCGTCGCACCCTGTTCCTCCCGCTCGCCGCTGCCGCCTCCGCCTCCCTGCTGCTGGCCGGCTGCGGGACGACGTCGCAGGCCGACTCCGCCGCGTCCGTCTCGGTGCAGCCGGCCGCAGCCACCGACGACGCCGCAGAGCTCGCCGACGGTCTGCTGCCCGCCGAGGAGTTCGCCCCCGGTGCCGAGGTCACCCCGGTGACCGCCGGTCAGCTGCAGGAGGCGCTCGGTTCCGCGCAGGGCCAGGCCGCCGGGGTCGACCCCGGCTCGGTGACGGTCACCCCCGACACGTGCGTCACCGCCGTGCAGGCCGCCGTCTCCGCCCTCGGGGACCCCGCCGCCATCACCGACGCCGCCGGACAGGTCGCCCGCGCCGGCTTCGCCGCGACCGCCGAGCTCCTGACCGTCGGCGGGCCGGCCGACACGGTCGTCGGCACGCTGACCGACGCGGTCGCCGCCTGCCCCACGGCCACGATCACCACGCCGATGGGCGATGCCGTGGTCACCTACGGCGCCGTCACCACCCCCGACCTCGGCGACGCCGCAGCCGTCGTCCCGGTGACGGCCACCCTCACCCAGCCCGGTGGCACCCCGATGACCGCGGCGGCGATGCTCGGCGTCGTCTCCGACGGGGACCGCGTGCTGACCCTGGTCCGCGGCGGGCTCGGCACCACCGACGCCGCCGCGTTCGACGAGCTGCTCGCGACTGCGGTGGGTCACGCCGCCGACACGCTGGGCTGACCCGGGAGCGCGGTCCGAGACGGGCCGTGATCGGATGTCGCGCGTGATCATCCTGCACCGCGCCCGTCTGTCCCGGACCCCGCTGGTCCTCGCCACCGGTCTGTCGACCGCGCTCGTGCTCGCCGGCTGCGGCAGCACGGAGGAGGGCTCCGCCTCCCCGGCGTCGTCGGACTCCTCGTCCGCGGCGTCGACCTCGGAGTCCGAGGAGTCCGCCGCCCCGGTGGACCTCACGGCGGGGCTGCTCCCCGCCGACGCCTTCGGGGCCGACGCCACCGTCGCCCCGCTCAGCGAGGAGGAGCTGGCCGCCGGCGCCGCGCTCGCCGCCGACACCGAGGGCCTCACCATCACCCCGGAGTCCTGCGCCGCCGCCGTGCAGGACAGCCAGCCCGGCCTCGAGGACTTCGACGACTTCGCCGCGCAGAGCGCCCAGTCCGCGTCCTCGATCGTCGTGCAGCTGCTCACCTCGGGCGGCTCGGTCGAGGACCCCGTCGGTGACCTCGCCTCCGCCGCCGAGACCTGCCCCGAGGCCACCATCACCTCCCCGGAGATCGGCACCGCCACCGTCAGCTTCACCGCCGTCGACGTGCCCGACCTCGGGGACGGGTCGGCCGCGGTCAGCTACACCACCACGGTGACCGGGCCGGACGGCACGGCCATCTCCATCCCGGCGCTGGTCGGCATCGTGGCCGACGGCGACCGGCTCCTCACCCTGACCAGCACCAGCCTGGGCGGCACCGTCGACGAGGCCTCGTTCGGCCCGCTCCTGCAGCAGGCCTACGAGTACCAGGCCGACGCACTCGACTGACCCCGGCACCACCCCGACAGGGCCGTCCCCCGGAGCACACCGGGGGGCGGCCCTGCTCGTCGTCGTCCACATCCGGGGGGTCGATCCCCAGGGGCGGCACCGGACGGCCCAACGGCTCCGGTCGCGGCCAGGCTGCCGGCATGGACCACGACCTCCCGCCCCCCGACCGTCCCTGCGTCCAGGTCAGCGCCGGCCCCGGCATCGCCGCCGCACTGCCACAGCTCCTGGGGTTCGCCCCCGAGGAGTCGCTGGTCGTCGTCGCGCTCGGCGGGGACCGGCGGGTGGGTCTCACGCTGCGCGTGGACCTGCCACCTCCCGGTCGCGAACGGGCGCTGGCGGGCGAGCTGGTCGACGCGCTGCGTCCTGGGCGGCCCACCGTGGCGGTCGTGCTCGTGGTCACCGAGGACCCCGACGAGCCGTGGCCGGTCCTGCAGGGGTCGACACTGCCGCGGCTCGCTCTCCTGCACGAGGTGACCGCTGCGCTGGTGCGCGCCGGCATCCGGGTGACCGAGACGCTGCTGGTGCGCGGGGGACGCTGCTGGGACTACGACGACCCCGCGGACGGCGCCGGACGGACGCTGCCCACCGGGACCAGCGCCCTGGCCGCGGCGAGCGCCTACGCCGGGCAGGTGACCGCCCCCGACCGGGCCGCCCTCGTGGCCCGGACCGCCCGCGTCTCCGGGCCGGCCGCCGCGGCGGCGGCCCGGGTCTGCGCCCGGGTCGGGGCCGGTCACGCGGCCCGGCTGTCGCAGGTGGGGTGGGAGCAGTGGGCCGAGGAGTCCTGGGCGTCGGTGCTCACCGCCCTGGAGCTGTGCCGCCCCGGCAGCCGGACGCAGCCGGACGACGAGGCGCTGGCCCGGGTCGCGTGGGCGGTCGGGGACACCGAGCTGCGCGGCCGCGCGCTGACCCTCGGGCTCGGGGAGGACGCCGCAGCGGCCGAGACGCTGTGGACCGAGGTCCTCCGCCGGGTCCCCGCCCCGCTGGACGTCGCCCCGGCCACCCTGCTCGCGGTGACGGCGTGGAGCCGCGGTGACGGCACCACCGCCTCGATCGCCCTGGACCGGGCCCTGGACGGGCAGCCCGGCCACCCGTTCGCGCTGACGCTCCGGGCGGCGCTGGCCGCGGCCCTGCCCCCGCACGACCTCCGCCGCTTCCTCGCCGGGCTGGACGCCACGGACCACCGGCCCGTCGCCGAGGGGCGCCGGGCCGGGTGAGCGATCAGGGCGTGGAGGGGTCAGAGCAGCGCAGGACGCTCCCAGTCCGCACCGAGCACGTGCTCGGCCAGGAACGCCAGCACCGTCTCGTACCAGACCACCGCGTTGCCGGGGGTGAGCACCCAGTGGTTCTCGTCCGGGAAGTAGAGGAACTTCGAGGGCACCCCGCGCTTCTGCAAGTCGTACCAGAGCCGCAGGCCCTCGCCGATCGGCACCCGGTAGTCCTTGTCGCCGTGGATCACGAGCATCGGCGTGGTGATCGCGTCGGCGTACCGGTGCGGGGAGTTCGCCTCGTAGCGGGCCGGCTCGGTGAGCGGGTCGCCGAACTCCTTCTCCCAGTAGTAGGCGGCGTCGGTGGCCCCGATGAAGCCGTCCAGGTGCCAGAGGCTGGCGTGGGTGACGATCGCGTCGAACCGGTCGGTCTGGGTGGCGACCCAGTTGGCCATGTAGCCGCCGAACGAGCCGCCCATCGCCGCCGTCCGGGTGCCGTCGACCTCGGGCAGCTCCACCGCGGCGTCCACCGCGGTCATCAGGTCGGTGTACGGCGCGGCCCCCCAGTTGCCCCACCCGCGGCGGACGAAGTCCTGCCCGAAGCCCTGGGACAGCGCCGGGTTGGGCAGCAGCACCGCATAGCCGCGGGCGGCCAGCACCCACGGCGTCCACCGCCACGACCAGCCGTTCCAGCTCATCAGCGGCCCGCCGTGGATCCACAGCACCAGCGGGGCGGGCTGCTCGGCGGTGGCGCCCTCGGGCAGCACGAGCCAGGACTGGACCTCGGCACCGTCGGCCGCGGTGGCCCGCAGCTCACGCAGGGTGCCCGGGTAGGCAGCGATCGTGCCCGGGTTGGGCAGCGGGTCGGGCTGCTGGTCGGTCGCCGTGGGGTCCAGCCGCACCGGCACCGGCGGGGAGTCGTAGGCCGAGCGCAGCGCGTAGAGCGCCGACCCGTCCCGCGCCACCTGCAGGTCGCTGTACGCGCCGTCCCGGGTCAGCCGCACCGGGGCCTCGCCCTCGACCACGCGGAACAGCGCGTGCCGGCCGTCCTCGTCGGCGAGGAAGTACACGGCCTCGCCCGCGGCATCGAACTGCGGCGCCGACGGCCACCGGTCGAAGCCCGCCGTCAGGTCGGTGCTGGTCCCGGCGGCGACGTCGACGAGCAGCAGCGTGTAGTCCGGCGGCAGCTCCTGGGTGGTGACGCTCTCCCGGACCGCGACCACGCGGGTGGAGTCCGGCGACCAGGACGCCCCGGACACGTCGGCGGCCGGGTCGTCGACCAGCACGCGGGTCTCCCCGGACGCGGTGTCGGTGACCACGAGACGGTTCCGCCACGACGCGGCGCCGTCGGGCACCTCCTCGCTGCGGGCCACCCAGCGGCCGTCGGGGGAGAGCGCGACGTCGCTGCCGGCCCCGTTCGGGGGCCCGGCGTCCGGGGTGAGGTCACGCCAGGTGGGTGCGTCGGCCCCCTCGGCCGGCAGGGCGTCGAGGAAGAACACGTGCGGCACCGTCGGTCCCAGGTCGTGGTCCCAGTACCGCACCGGGTAGGCCTCGTGCAGGATCGCCGACACCCCGGCGTCCTTCCGGGCGGTCCGGCGGGCGTCGTCGCCCTCGGCGTCCGCGGTGCCCGGGGTCGTGGAGGCGACCACGACGACGGCGCCGGTGTCGGCGGCCACGTCGACGCCGGACACCCCGTTCTTCCGGCCGAGCACCAACCGGGCCTCGCCGCCCTCGGCGGGCAGGGTCCACAGCGCGGGCTTGGGCTCCCCGGCGTCCTTGCCGGCGTCGGGGTCGGGGCGAGCCGAGGTGAACAGCAACGAGCCGTCAGGGGCGAACACCGGGCCGGACTCGCCGGGGCTGCTGCGGGTCAGCCGCCGGGCGTCGGCCCGTCCGGTCGGGTCGAGCTCCCACAGCGCCGACTGCCAGGTCTTCCGGTCCGCGGCCAGCGTCGCGATCGAGGTGACCAGCCGGGAGCCGTCCGGCGACAGGGCCAACCCGCCCAGCCGCGGCAGCGCGACGAAGTCGGACAGCCGGTGGAAGGGGGTGGGTGCGGGCTCCGGCTGGTCAGCCGTGTGGTCGGTCATGCCGCCCAGCCTAGTGACCCGGTCGTGAGCCCGGCGAACGAAATCGGGGCACCCGGCCGGGCCCGGGGCTCAGCCGGCGGAGACCGGCTCCTCCACCTCGGCGGGGCTGACGAACACGTGCTGGGCGACCCCGGGGGACAGCACCTCTCCGTCGATGGCCACCTGGCCGCCGACCAGCGAGGCCGTCACGGTGCTGCCCGGGCGGACGCCCTGGTCGGCCAGGGAGCGGAGCAGGTCGGCGTCCTCCTGCAGCTGCTCGGAGATCCGGCGCACCACCACCGGGGCGCCCTCGGGGGTGGCCGAGGTGGAGAGCAGGGTCAGCGCGTCCTGCGACGGCGTCGCGGCGCCGCCGAGGGCGTCCAGGCCGGGGATGGGGTTGCCGAACGGCGACACGTGCGGGTTGCCCAGCAGCGTCAGCAGCTTGCGCTCCACGGCCTCGCTCATCACGTGCTCCCAGCGGCAGGCCTCCTCGTGCACGTCGGCGTAGTCCAGACCGATCACGTCCACGAGCAGGCACTCGGCCAGCCGGTGCTTGCGCATCACCGCGGTGGCCAGCGCGCGGCCCTCCGGGGACAGCTGCAGGTGGCGGTCGCCCTCGACGGAGAGCAGTCCGTCGCGCTCCATCCGGGCCACCGTCTGGCTCACGGTGGGGCCGCTCTGGTGCAGGCGCTCGGCGATGCGGGCGCGGAGGGGGGTGATCCCCTCCTCCTCGAGCTCGAAGACGGTGCGGAGGTACATCTCGGTGGTGTCGATGAGGTCGTTCACAGCAGCAGGCTCCTCCGTCGGGGTCTGCCCCGACTCTACGGGGGCCGCGCCATCCCGGGCAGCCGCGCGAGGCGGCGCGCGACGCCCCCGACCCCGGTAGCGTCCGGTCGGTGATGAGGCGATGAGGCCGACCGCTGGGAACGACCGTGAGTGACGCCGTCTCGGTGGTGTGGGACGACGCGCTGCTGGGCTACACGATGGGTGGGGACCACCCGATGCACCCGGTCCGGCTGGACCTCACGATGCGGCTGGCCGAGCAGCTCGGGGTGCTGTCCAACGACCGCATCACCGTAGTGGCGCCCGAGACCGCCGGACGGGACCTGCTCACCCTGGTCCATGACGAGGGCTACCTGGACGCCGTGCAGAAGGCCCCGCTGGACCCGCAGGGCGCCGGGCACGGTCTGGACACCGACGACAACCCGGTCTTCGAGGGCATGTACGAGTCCTCCGCGCTCATCGCCGGCGGGTCGGTCACCGCCGCGCGGCTGGTGCACGAGGGCAAGGCGCAGCACGCGGCCAACATCGCCGGCGGGCTGCACCACGCCATGCGCGACCGGGCGGCCGGCTTCTGCGTCTTCAACGACGCCGCGATCGCGATCGCGTGGCTGCTGGGCCAGGGCTACGAGCGGATCGCCTACGTCGACCTCGACGTGCACCACGGTGACGGCGTGCAGGCTGCCTTCTACGACGACCCGCGGGTGCTGACGGTGAGCATCCACCAGACGCCGCTCACCCTGTGGCCGGGTACCGGGTTCCCCGAGGAGACCGGGTCGGAGAAGGCACCGGGGACGGCGGTCAACCTCGGGCTCCCCAACGGCACCGACGACTCGGGGTGGCTGCGCGCCTTCCACGCGGTCGTCCCCAGCGTCGTCCGGGCCTTCGCGCCGCAGATCGTGGTCACCCAGTGCGGCTGCGACGCCCACCACGAGGACCCGATGGCCGACCTCGGGCTCACCGTGGACGGCCAGCGCGCCTCCTACCGGGCGGTGCACGACCTGGTCCACGAGGTCTGCGACGGCAAGTGGGTCGCCCTGGGCGGCGGCGGTTACGGACTGGTGCGCTGCGTGCCGCGGGCCTGGACGCACCTGCTCGCCGAGATGGGCGGTGACCCGCTGTCGCCGACGACGCCGGTGCCGGACTCCTGGGTGCGCGACGTGCTGGCCCGCGGGCTGCGCACCGAGCCCCCGGCCTCGATGACCGAGGGCGGGTGGACCGGCTTCCAGCGCTGGGACCCCTTCACCGAGAACCGGGTCGACCGGGCCATCAGCCGCACGCGCGCGGCCACCTTCCCGCTGTTCGGCCTCGACCCGGACGACCCCCGTGACTAGCCCCGAGGAGCCGACCGCTCCCGCGCCGCCGCCGATCGTCGGGGACCCGACGGTGCCCGAGCACTCCACGCCGCCCCCCGGGTGGGAGGCCGACGTGGTGGCCGCCGACGGCGGCACCGTGCACCTGCGCCCCATCACCCCCGAGGACGCCGACGGCATCGTCGGGCTGATGGAGCGCAGCTCCGACCAGACCCGCTACTACCGGTTCTTCGGGCCGATGAAGAGGCTGTCGGACAAGGACCTCTACCGGTTCACCCACGTCGACCACGTCGCCCGGGTCGCCTTCGTGGTGCTGCTGGGCGACGAGCTCATCGGCGTGGGCCGCTACGACCGCTACCCCGACACCGACGACGCCGAGGTCGCCTTCCTCGTCGAGGACGCCCACCAGCGGCGTGGTCTGGGCTCGGTGCTGCTGGAGCACCTCGCCGCCGCCGCCCGGGAGAAGGGCATCACCCGGTTCGTCGCCGAGGTGCTCAGCCAGAACTCCGGGATGGTCCGGGTGTTCCTGGACGCCGGCTACGAGGCCCGTCGCTCCTACGAGGACGGCGTCGTCCACCTGACCTTCCCGATCGCGCCCACCGAACAGGCGCTGGCGGTGACCTGGGAGCGCGAGCAGCGCAGCGAGTCCCGGTCCATCGGTCGGCTGCTCACCCCGGGGTCGGTCGCCGTCGTCGGTGCGAGCAACGACGTCACCAAGATCGGGCACGCCGTGCTGCGGCACCTGCTCGACTACGGGTTCGCCGGGCCGATCTACCCGGTCAACCCGGCGGTCCGGCACGTGGCCGGGGTGCCGGCGCACGCCACCATCGAGGACATCCCGGACGACGTGGACCTCGCGATCCTGGCCGTGCCCGCCGACGAGGTGCCCGGGGTCGTCGAGGCCTGCCGGCGCAAGCACGTCAAGGGCCTGATCGTCATCTCCGGCGGGTTCGGCGAGACCGGCCCCGAGGGCCGCGCCGCCGAGCGCCGGTTCGTGGCCGCAGCCCGGGCCAGCGGCATGCGCGTCGTGGGCCCCAACTGCCTCGGCGTGGTCAACACCGACCCCGCGGTGCGGCTGAACTCCAGCCTCGCCCCGCAGGTGCCCGGCCGCGGTCGGGTCGGGTTCTTCGCCCAGTCCGGTGCGCTGGGCGTGATGCTGCTGGAGCGGGCCCGGGACCGCGGGATCGGGCTGTCCAGCTTCGTCTCCGCCGGCAACCGGGCCGACGTCAGCGGCAACGACATGCTCCAGTACTGGGCCACCGACCCGGGCACGGAGGTCGTGCTGCTGCACCTGGAGAGCTTCGGCAACCCGCGCAAGTTCGCCCGGCTCGCCCGCCGGGTGGGCCGCACGAAGCCGGTCGTGGCGGTCAAGAGCGGCCGGCACGTGGGCATGACCGCGGGGCTGGCCGGCACCAGCGTGACCGTCCCCGAGCAGTCGGTGGCGGCGCTGTTCGCCTCCGCCGGGGTGATCCGGGTGGAGACCCTGGCCGAGCTGTTCGACGTCGGCACGCTGCTGGCCCACCAGCCATTGCCGGCCGGTGACCGGGTCGCCGTGGTCGGCAACTCCACCGCGGTGGGGGTGCTGGTCGCCGACGCCGTGCTTGAGCAGGGCCTGGCCCTGGCGCACGAGCGCCCGGTCGACATCGGCACCCAGGCCGGGCCCGAGGAGTTCCGGGCCGCGCTCCAGGCCGCTCTGGACGACGAGACGGTGGACGCGGTCATCGCCGTGTTCCTGCCGCCGCTGGTGCGGGGGGTGCAGCCCTACGGCCGGGTGCTCCGCGAGGTGTCGATCGGGTCCACCAAGCCGCTGGTCGCCAACTTCCTCTCCACCGACGGCATCCACGCCGACCTGGTGGTGCGCGGGGAGGACGGGATGCCCGAGCGTGGCTCGGTGCCCTCGTTCTCCACCCCGGAGCGGGCGGTCATCGCCCTGGCCCGGATGGCGGAGTACGCCCGCTGGCGGCGTCGCCCCGCCGGCACGGTGCCCGAGCTCGAGGGCATCGACGAGGCTGCGGCCCGCGCCGTGGTGGTGGGCGCGCTCGCCGACGGCGGCGGTCGGGACCTCACCGACGAGGAGGTCATCGCCCTGCTGGCCGCCTACGGGGTGCCGCTGCTGGGCACCCGGCGGGTCACCGACGCCGACGCCGCGGTCGCCGCCGCCGAGGAGATCGGCTACCCGGTGGTGCTCAAGTCCACCGCCCCGTGGCTGCGGCACCGCTCCGACCTCGGCGGGGTCCGGCTGGACCTGCGCGACGCCGAGGACGTCCGGATCGGGTTCGAGGCCATCCCCTCGGGCGACCCGGTGATCGTGCAGGAGATGGCCGCCCCCGGGGTGGCCACCGTGGTCGAGGTGGTCGACGACCCGTCCTTCGGGGCGCTGGTCAGCTTCGGCCTGGGCGGGGTGGCGACGGACCTGCTCGGCGACCGGGCGTTCCGCACCCTGCCGTTGACCGACACCGACGCCGCCGAGCTGGTGCGGGCACCTCGGGCCTGGCCGCTGCTGGACGGCTACCGGGGCAGCGAGCGGGTCGACGTCCCGGCGCTGGAGGAACTGCTGCTGCGCATCGCCCAGCTCGCCGACGACCTGCCCGAGGTGCTGTCGCTGTCCCTGGAGCCGGTGATCGTGGGCCCGCCGAACCCGTGGCACGGCGGGCGCTCGCTGGTCGTGGCCGGGGCCGCCGTGCGGGTCGGTCCGCCCACGGCGCGGGTCGACCCCGGCCCGCGGCGGATGTTCACCGGGTCCTGAGACACGACGGAGCCCCGGTCACCCCACGAGGGGTGACCGGGGCTCCGGGGTTCGCGTCAGGCCAGGTAGTCGCGCAGGGCGTCCGCCCGGTCCGGGGCGCGCAGCTTGCTCATCGTCTCGCGCTCGATCTGGCGGACCCGCTCGCGGGACAGCCCGAAGCGCTTGCCGATCTGCTCCAGGGTGCGGGGCTGCTCGCCGTCCAGGCCGAACCGCATGATGACGACGTCACGCTCGCGGTCCTCCAGGGTGCCGAGCACGGTGCGCACGTCGCCCTTCATCATCTGGAAGGCCACGGCGTCCTCGGCCACGGCGGCGTCGGCGTCCTCGATGAAGTCACCGAGCCGGGACTCCTCGTCGGCACCGACGGTCTGGTCGAGGGAGACCAGGTCGCGGCTGTACTCCAGGAGCTCGATGATCCGCTCCTCGGTCATGTCCAGCTCGAGGCCGAGCTCCTCGGCGGTGGGCTCCCGCTCCAGCTCCTGGTGCATCCGGCGCCGGGTGCGCACCACCTTGTTGACCTGCTCGGCCAGGTGGACGGGCAGCCGGATGGTGCGACCGCTGTCGGCCATCGCCCGGGTGATCGCCTGACGGATCCACCAGGTCGCGTAGGTGGAGAACTTGAAGCCCTTGGCGTAGTCGAACTTCTCCACGGCCCGGATCAGGCCGACGTTGCCCTCCTGGATGAGGTCCAGGAACGTCATGCCGTGCCCGGTGTACCGCTTGGCGACCGACACCACGAGGCGGAGGTTGGCCTCCAGCAGGTGGCGCTTGGCGGCCTTGCCGTCGGCGACGAGCAGCTTGTAGTCCCGCTTGGCGGCCGGCTTGAGCTGCTTCTCGACGAGGAGGCGCTCGGCGTAGAGGCCGGCCTCGATGCGCTTGGCCAGCTCGACCTCCTCGACGGCGGTCAGCAGGGGGGTCTTGCCGATGGTGTTGAGGTAGACGCGCACCAGGTCCGTCGACACCAGTCCGCTGGTGTCCGGCGCACGGCGCGGAGTGCGCACCTCGAGGGTGTCGGTGGGGGAGGACTGCAGCAGCGTCACGATGTGTCTTCGTCCTTGCCTCTGGGGTCGGATGTCCGCCGGTGGTGCTGGCGGTCCTGCCGGGCGTGTCGACCGGGGGACCGGTCCGCCCACCTCCCGGCGGGTGCCTCCGCGGGGTTCTCACCCCGTGTGGTACGTCCTGCACAACGGCGGGAACGCCCCCTGGTGTTCCTGGCCGACCACGTTCACAGCTGACGGCCAGGGTGTCGCTGGCCACCCTGTGCCCAGACACGACCCGCTCTAGACCTCCAGCAGCAGGGTCATCGGCCCCTCGTTGACCGACGCCACCCGCATCGAGGCCCCGAAGACCCCGGTGGCGACCTCGGCCCCACGGGCCCGCAGCTCGGCGACGACGGCGTCCACCAGCGGTTCGGCCTCCGGGCCGGGGGCCGCCTCCACCCACGAGGGACGACGTCCCTTGCGGGTGTCGCCGTAGAGCGTGAACTGGCTGACCACCAGCACCGGCAGACCGAGGTCCGAGGCCGACCGCTCACCGTCCTCACCCGGGAACACCCGCAGCCCGTGGACCTTGCGGGCCAGTTCCCGGGCCTGGTCGACGCCGTCGCCCCGGCGGACCCCGACCAGGGCCAGCAGGCCTCGCCCGACCGCGCCCACGACCTCGCCGTCCACCTCGACGGAGGCGCTGCTGACCCGGGTCACCACGGCACGCACGGACCCGATCCTGCCGGGACGGCGACACGGCAGGATGACGGGGTGCCCGACATCCGGATCGCCCAGGACCCCGCCGCGGACGAGCTCCTCGGCCGCGACCCCCTCGCGCTCGTGCTGGGGATGCTGCTGGACCAGCAGTTCCCGATGGAGCGGGCCTTCGCCGGGCCGGCGCTGCTCGCCCAGCGGCTGGGGGTGTCGACCCTGTCGGCGCAGGACCTGGCGGAGGTCGCGCCCGAACGCCTCAAGGAGGTCTTCACCGGCCCGCCCGCCGTGCACCGCTACCCCGGCTCGATGGCCGAGCGCACCCAGGCGGTGTGCCGGCTGCTCGTGGAGCGGTACGACGGCCGGGCCGAGGGCCTCTGGGGCGACGTCCCGGACGGCGCCACCCTGCTCCGGCGGATCGGCGAGCTGCCCGGCTTCGGGGCGCAGAAGGCGAAGATCCTGGTGGCGCTGCTGGGCAAGCAGTACGGCGTCACCCCGCCCGGCTGGCGCGAGGCCGCCGGCGACTACGGGGACGACGGCGCCCGGCGCTCGGTGGCCGACGTCACCGACCCGGTGTCGCTGGGGGAGGTCCGGGCGTTCAAGCAGCAGGTGAAGGCCGCGGCGAAGGCCGCCAAGGCAGGGGACCCCACGGCCTGAGGGCCAGCGGAAGCGCCGTTGGCACCCGGGTGGCTGCACGTCCCGGGACACGGTGGCACGATGGGCCACAGGAGCCGGGGAGCTCCGGGGCCGGTCGCCCGCACACCACGTGCCCGACGCCGACCCGCGTCCACCCGATCACCCCGGCCAGCGACAGGGAAGGTGTCCGTGGCCTCGAGCCAGCAGCACACGAACCGCTCGTCCGAGCCGGTCCTCATCACCGAGGCCGAGCCGAGTCGCGCCGACCAGCACGACGCCCGCAAGAAGCGGTACGTCGTCACGATGCTCATCCGCATGGTGAGCTTGGTGCTCGCCTGCGTCTTCTACCAGACCGTCTGGCTCATGGCCGTGTTCGCGGTGCTGGGCACGGTGCTGCCGTGGATCGCGGTGGTGATGGCCAACGACCGGCCGCCGAAGAAGAAGCTCGACGTCAACCGGTACAAGGTCCCCGCGCCCGACCGGATCCTGGAGAGCCGGCCCAGCGCCGGCCGGGTCATCGACGGCTGAGACACCCGCCGGCACCACTGCACCGCACGGCCGAGGGGCCGCACCCGACCGGGTGCGGCCCCTCCGTCGTCCCCGGCCCGGCTGCCATCATGGGCGGGCAGGCCACCACCACCCACGCAGGGAGCACACCGTGAGCACCGAGATCCTCGAGCGGCCCGACGTCCGCGACTCCAGCACCGACCAGGGGCCCGAGGTCTTCCACTACGTCAAGAAGAACAAGATCGCCGAGAGCGCGGTCATGGGCACCATGGTCGAGGCCCTGTGCGGCGAGGTCTTCCCGGTCACCAAGAGCGCCAAGCCCGGCAGCCCGGTGTGCGAGCCCTGCAAGGAGGTCTACGCCCAGCTCAAAAAATGAGCTAGCGCAAGCCCATCTTGCGGGCCTCGAGCTGGATCTTGGCGGCGCGGCGGCGGCGTCGGCGGCGGTCGTGCCGGCGCTGGCCGGCCGGCCAGCGGGCCTCGACGGTGGCGTTGAGCTCGGCGCCCAGCAGGATCGACATGCCGAGGAAGAAGCAGAACAGCAGCGCCGCGATGGGCGCGGCCAGCGCGCCGTAGGGGAGCGCGGTGGTGAGGATGTCGGCCACGTAGGTGCGCAGCAGCAGCGCCGCGGCGATGAAGAACGCCACCGCGAACACGGCCCCCAGCAGGTGCCGCAGCCACGGCAGCCGCCGGGGCAGGGCCACGTGGTAGAGGCTGGTCAGCACGATCACCAGCAGCACCAGGACCAGCGGCCAGTAGACGGCGTTGACCAGCACGGTCGCGGTGTCCTGCCAGCCGACCGGCAGCAGCGCGACCAGGGCCGTGCGACCCAGCACCAGCAGGGGCAGGGACAGCACGGCGACCAGCAGGCCCACGACGAACAGCCCCAGGGCCATGAGCCGGGTGCGGATCGGGCCGCGGACGTCGCGCTGGTCGTAGGCGATGACGATGGTGTTGACGAACGTCGCCGTCGCCGACGACCCGGCCCAGAGCGACAGCAGGAACCCGACGCTGACCACGTCGAGCCGACCCGACCCGAGGATGTCGGTCAGCGTCGGCTGGACGAGGGTCTCCACGACCGTGGGGGTCAGTGCCTCCGAGGCGAGGTCCACGAGCCGGTCCTCGATCTCGGTGACCGCGCTGTCCCCGATGAACACCCCGAGGTAGCCCAGCGAGCCGAGCAGTCCGATGAGCAGCGGCGGGACCGACAGCACCTGCCAGAACGACGCCTCGGCGCTCAGCCCCAGGATGCGGTCGTGCCAGGCCTTGGCGATGGTCTTTCCGAGCACCTGCAGCGGCACCCGGACCGGTGCGGTGACCATGGCCACCAGGTCACGGGGGTGCCAGCTGCGGGCCACGGTGGGCGGGGCGTCGACCCGGGTGGCGCCACCGGCCGTGGCGGTCAGCCCCGTGTCCGGGTGTTCGGGCAGGTCGCCGTCCACCGGGGACCCGGGAGGGAGGACGGTCGCCACCGCACCAGTGTGCACGGGCCAACCGTCCGGCGTGTCGCCACGCCCACCCGGACGGGTCAGCTGGTGACCCCGACCGCGCGGGGGCGCACCGGACGTCGTCCGGCCGGGGTGGCCGGTGCCGCCGGAGCGGTGGACTCCGGTGCAGCGGGGGGCGCGACCGGGATGCACCGGATGACCGGCTCGGCCGCGTACCGCGTCTGGAAGTCCTCGGTGCGGATCTGCTGACCGGTCGCGGGGTCCTTGAACACCCGGGTGACGGTGATGTCGAACCCGTTGGCGCCGCCCTGCGGGGAGCAGTTGCCGTCGTCGGGCTTCTCCTGGACCACCGGGGTGCGCACGTTGTACCGGTCGCTGCTGACCGACTCGATCTCGTAGCGCTGGGTGCCCCAGAACGTGACCGTGAGGGCGCCGGGCTGCCAGACCGCCTGCACGTAGACCCCGGTCGGGCTGTCGTTGCGCCAGGACAGGTCGATCGAGTCGTAGTACACGGTGGCCTCGCGGCCGGCCGGGTAGCGGCTGATGTAGTAGCTGTGCGGCTTGTGGAAGACGTCCTCGAGCCCGGCGAAGAACACGGCGTTGAACATCGTGGTGGCGAACTGGCTGATGCCCCCGCCGACCGCCTGGGTGAACTCACCGTTGTTGATCACGCCGGCGGGCACGTAGCCCTCGGCCTCGCCGCGGGGGCCGGTGTAGCCGTTCAGGCTGAAGGTGTCCCCGGGCAGCACGACCGCACCGTCGACCTCGCCGGCCACGACGCGGATGTTGGTGCCGCTGGCCGAGTTGGTGAAGTTCGTGGTGAAGGTGCTGATCTGCTCGGTGATGCCGAGTGCGTTGGCCTCGTCGGTGGTGAAGTCCGCCGGCACCGGGCCCAGGGTCGCCGTGACCTGTCGGGGGGCGGGCTGGGTGAGCACGGGCAGCAGCTGCCCGGCCAGCACGGTGGGGTCGATGCCGGTGCCGTCCACGGAGGGGACGACGGCGATGGCGTTGCCGGTGACCTGGAACTCCGCGTCCTGGGCCGGGGTGCCGAACTCGCCGAGCTCGTCACCGAGGGACGCCTGCAGGGCCGCCGGGTCCAGGGTCACGGCCAGGGAGCCGTCCTCCTGGCCGGTGAAGACCAGCGCGCCGGCGATGGCCTCGACGCCGACCTCCGCGCTGGCGCTGCCGTCGTCGCCGACCACGGTGACCGGTCCCGACAGCGCGGGGGTCACGGTCTGGTCGAGGGCCTGCTGGGCGGCGTCCTCGTGCACCAGGACGTCGGTGGTCTCCACCGGCAGCTCGATCGGGGTCTCCGGGTCTCCGCCGGAGGCCAGCGCCTCGGTGACCGCGTCGGCGGCGCCGGCCCGGTCGAGCATCCGGCCGGTCACGGCGGGGACGACGGAGGCGGTGGTGCCCTCCACGGCGATGGTGGCGTCGCTGGGGGCGCGGTCGACCCCGCCGGCGAACTGCTCGAGCTGGGCGTCGAGCGCGGTCTCGTCCCCGGTGACCACCGGGGTGACCTGCCGATCGCCGAACAGCGAGGTCAGGCGGGTCCACGGGTTCAGCGGCTGACCGCCCGCAGCGTCCACCGTGGCGTCGACGTCCAGGGTGATGCCGGCGGTCGCGGGGGAGAGGACGCCCTGGACGTCGTCGGCGACGATCACGTGGTCGGCGGTGACGCGCGGCGCCAGGTCGGCGGTGAGGGTGTCGGCAGCGGCCACGGGCGACATCCCGCCGATGTCGACGCCGGCCACCACGGTGTTGCGGGGCACGTCGTCACCGGCCACCAGCAGGTCGGCGCCGTACGCGACGCCGAGGACCACCAGCAGGCCGACGGGAGCGAGCACCGCGGGCCGCTTCCACCAGCGTCGGCCCGGCTCGTCGGCGGTGCCGTCGTCCTCGACCGGAGGAGCAGGGGGTGGGGTGTCGGCCGCGGCCGGGACGACGGTGGTCGCGTCGTCCTCGTCCGTCGGGTCCTCGTCGGGCTCGCGCGGTCCGTCGTCGAAGATGCCGGCCGGGACGACCGCCGCCGGGACCACCGCGGTGGGGGCGTCGTCGTCCTCGCGCTCGGGGATCACCGGGCCGGCGGGCCGCGCCGGGACCGGGGCGGGGGTCTCCTCCGCCACGTCCGTCGGGCCGGCCTCGACGGTCGCGTCGGCCGGGCGGGCGGACGGGAGCTCGCTGGTGGGCAGCTGCTCGACCGGGACCGGCGTGGGCGCGGGCTCGTCGCGGGAGCGGCGTCGGGGCGACAGCGGGAGCTGCTGCACCGGGGGGACGGCAGCGGCAGGCCGGGGTGCGGCCGGGGCCTCGGGGGTGCCGGGTCGGGCGGAGCCCACGGTTCCGTCGGCCGCGAGGCGCTGGGTGCTGTCCTCGTCCTGGGCGGACGGGGCGTCGGCCACCGGCTCCTGCTCCGGCTGGTCGCCGTCGCGGGGGTTCGGGTCGCTCATCGGGTGTTCTCCGCCTCGATCTGGTCCAGGGACACACCCTGAGCGTGACGACGCCGCCGGTGCCCGACCCTGGTGGGGATCGGAGCGCCGGCGGCGTCGTCAGGTGAGAGCTCCATCGCTGGTGGCGACGATAGCGTCTCGATCAGCTGGAGACGGGCTGCTCGCTGTCTGCGTCGATGATGTCGGCGGACAGGTCGCGGAGCTTGGCGTCGTACTCACGGGCGTGGTGCCCGCAGAAGACGAGGTCGCTGCCACTGGGGAGGACCACCCGCACCTTGGCGAGTGCCCCGCAGCGGTCACAGTGGAAGGGCACGACCAGGTCGTCGGTGGGCGGGCTCGTCGTCAGGGTCTCGGTCATCTGGTCATCACTCGCTCTCTACCGCACGGACCCGCGCTTGCGGATCGGCCTCCTGCACAGCGCCAGGATGGCCCCCGGTGTTCCCGATCCGACCCAGTTGGATCCCGACTCGCCGATCGCGGTCTGTCGGGGCCCGGTGGGCCGTCGTGCTGGAGCGGGTGAGCAGGGGACGTCGCTGGACTTGGTGGTCCTACAGGGTGTTCGTGGTGCACGTGCGGGATGGATCTGTGGTCCGCCGACCCAGGGGGTCGACGCGGGGTCCGCTGCTCTGCTGACCCCTCCCACGGTACGCCGATACCCGTGCACCGTCGTCCCAACCCGGACCGCCCTCACCCGTCGGGAGCGACTGGAACGGCCCCTCCGCAGGGCCCCGGCCGGCGCGGAGCGTCGGCTGGGGGGCGGAGGGGTCCTTCCTCAGTCCAGGTAGTCGCGGAGCACCTGGGAACGGCTGGGGTGGCGCAGCTTGGACATCGTCTTGGACTCGATCTGGCGGATCCGCTCCCGGGTGACCCCGTAGACCTGGCCGATCTCGTCGAGGGTCCGCGGCTGGCCGTCGGTGAGCCCGAAGCGCAGCTTGACCACGCCGGCCTCCCGCTCGGACAGGGTCTGCAGCACGTTGGTCAGCTGGTCCTGCATGAGGGTGAAGCTGACCGCGTCGACGGCGACGACGGCCTCGGAGTCCTCGATGAAGTCACCGAGCTGGCTGTCGCCCTCGTCGCCGATGTTCTGGTCGAGGCTGATCGGCTCCCGGGCGTACTGCTGGATCTCCAGCACCTTTTCGGGGGTGATGTCCATCTCCTTGGCCAGTTCCTCGGGCGTGGGCTCGCGGCCCAGGTCCTGCAGGAGCTCGCGCTGGATGCGGCCGAGCTTGTTGATGACCTCGACCATGTGCACCGGGATGCGGATGGTGCGCGCCTGGTCGGCCATCGCGCGGGTGATCGCCTGGCGGATCCACCACGTCGCGTACGTGGAGAACTTGTAGCCCTTGGTGTAGTCGAACTTCTCCACCGCGCGGATGAGCCCGAGGTTGCCCTCCTGGATCAGGTCCAGGAAGGCCATGCCGCGGCCGGTGTACCGCTTGGCCAGCGAGACCACCAGACGGAGGTTCGCCTCCAGCAGGTGGTTCTTGGCCCGTTCGCCGTCCCGGGTGATCCAGTTGAGGTCCCGGCGCATCTGCGGGGTCAGCTTCGTGCCCTCGGCCTCGACCTGCTTGAGCCGCTCGGAGCCGTAGAGCCCGGCCTCGATCCGCTTGGCGAGGTCGACCTCCTCCTCGGCGGTGAGCAGCGCGACCTTGCCGATCTGCTTGAGGTAGGCGCGGACCGAGTCGGCGGAGGCCGTGAGCTCGGCGTCCTTGCGCGCCTTGCGCAGCGCCTCGGACTCCTCCTCGTCCTCCCAGACGAACTCGGTGGAGGGGGCGCCGTCCTTGGCGGTGTCGGTGCCGCCGTCGGTCTCGTCGTCGTCCTTGTCCTCGGCGACGCCGTCCTTGCCGACGACGGCGGCGGCGTCCAGCGTCAGCCCGGTCGAGCCGGCGACGACGGCTGCAGCCGCGCCCTCGGGGGTGGTGACGGCGGTCAGCACCGTGCCCTCGGGCGGGTCCTGGCCGGGGGAGGCCGAGATGGTCGGCTTGGTGCGGCTGGACTTCCGGGCGGGGGAGCGCGTGGTCCGGGTGGTCGTGGAGCCGGCTGCGTCGGCAGCGGACTCGACGGGTGCGACGGAGGGTGCTGCGGACTTGGCGGCGGGCACTCGACTTCCCTTCCCGTGCTGGGGTGGCGCCGCCACGGGGAGACCGAGGTCTCACCACCGAGGACGGTTGCCGGCGCTGTCAGTGTAACGAGCGTGACGAAGGCCACCACCGGTTGCGGTACGGCACCGCCTCGGGTGTCCCCCGGGGGAGGACCACCGGCTACTGGCCGATGCGCTCCTCGGCGGCGAGAGCGGCGCCGACGATGCCGGCGTCGTTGAGCAGCTGGGCGGGGACGACGCGGGTGCGGGTGGACAGCAGCGGCACCCACTTGTGCGCCTTCTTGCTCACCCCGCCGCCGACCACGATGAGGTCGGGCCACAGCCCACGCTCGAGGGTGTCCAGGTAACGGTCGACCCGCTTCGCCCAGTCGGGGTAGGAGAGGTCCTCGCGCTCGCGGGCGGCGGCCGAGGCGGCCTTCTCCCCGTCGTGCCCGTCGACCTCGATGTGCCCGAACTCGGTGTTGGGGACCAGCCGGCCGTCGATGAACAGCGCGCTGCCGATGCCGGTGCCGAAGGTGAGCATGAGGACCAGGCCGCGCTGGCCCTTGCCGGCCCCGTAGGCCATCTCGGCGAGCCCGGCGGCGTCGGCGTCGTTGAGGGTCTGCACCGTGCCCGGGATCCGGGTCTCCAGACCGGCGGCCATGTCGGTGCCGATCCAGGTGGGGTCCATGTTGGCGGCGGTGTAGGCCACGCCGCTCTTCATGACGCCCGGGTACGTGACGCCGATGCGTCCCTCCCACCCGAACTGGCCCACGATGTCGCCGATCACGTCGTAGACCGGGTCGGGGAGCGCGGGTTGCGGGGTGGGGATGCGCACCCGTTCCCCGACCAGCTCACCCCGCTCGAGGTCGACCAGGCACCCCTTGATGCCACTGCCACCGACGTCCACTCCGAAGCCCTGCACGCGGACAGGCTAGTGATCCTCACCGCTGCTGGTGTGCACCGACTCCGGCAGGATCACCCGTCGTGACGACGACACCGGTCCAGACCCCCGACGACCAGCTGCTCGACGACCTCCTCGCCCTGGCCCGCAGCACCGCTGCCGAGGCCGCCGAGCTGGTCGCCGCGGGGCGGGCGACCGCGTCGGCCCAGGTGGACACCAAGAGCAGCCCGGTGGACGTGGTGACCGCCGTGGACCGGGCCAGCGAGCAGCTCGTGGTGGACCGGCTGCTGGCCGCCCGCCCCGACGACGGAGTGCTGGGCGAGGAGGGCGCCGCGCGGGAGTCGACGAGCGGGGTGCGCTGGGTGATCGACCCGATCGACGGCACGGTCAACTTCCTGTACGGCTTCGCCGGCTACGCCGTCTCCATCGCCGCGGAGGTCGACGGGGTCACCCGGGTCGGGGTGGTGCACGACGCCGCCTCCGGCGAGGTGTGGACGGCGGTGCGCGGCCGGGGCTCGTGGCTGACCTCGCCCGGCGCGCAGCCGCGGCGGCTGCGGGGGAGCAGCCCGGTGTCGCTGGAGCAGACCCTCGTGGCCACCGGGTTCGGCTACCGGGTCGAGCAGCGCCGCGCCCAGGGCGCCGTCGTCGCCGAGCTGGTCACCCGGGTCCGGGACATCCGCCGGGCCGGCTGCGCCTCACTGGACCTCTGCGCGGCCGCGGACGGTCGGGTGGACGCCTACTACGAGCTGGACCTCAAGCCCTGGGACCACGCGGCCGGCGCCCTGGTCGCGGCCGAGGCCGGCCTGGTGCTCAGCGGGCTGCGGGACACCCCGTTCGCCGAGCCGATGGCCGTGGCCGCCGCCCCGAGCATCGCCGCCGACCTGCAGGGGCTGCTCGAGGAGCTGCACCCCTAACAGGCGGCTTCGGCGCTCGCGACGGGGGAGAGGGTGGCCGCCACCTGCTCGGGCGTGGCCAGCTCGACGAACTCCGGGCCGACGACCAGGTCGACGACGGAGTCGGCCCGGGTGTCGGGCAGGTCGCCCACGCCGGGCAGGAAGACCGCCAGGTAACGGGCTGCGTCGTTGCCGCGGGGACCGTGCCGGAGCTCGCCGACCCCGGTGACCTCACGGCCGGAGGAGTCGTTGGCCACCTCGGTGACGACGAAGCCGCGCGACTGCAGGGTGGCGGCCACGGCCTGGGCCAGACCGGCCTGGTCGGTGGCGTTGAAGACCCGGACCTGGAGGCTGGCGGGGTCCAGCGCCGGCGGCGCCTCGGCCGCCGTGGTGCACGCGGCGGCCTGGGCGGCCTCGGCCTGCTGGGCGTCGCGCAGCACGTTCCACCACACGCCGAGGGCGGCCAGTGCGAGCACCAGCAGGAAGATCAACGGCGGGATGGGACGACGGCCGCTGCGGGAGCGGACGGGAGGCCGGTCGCCTGACTCGCTCAACTGCGCTCCACTCGGGGCTGGACTGTGGTGCCGCGGACTGTAGTGCGCCCGGCCGGGGTCAGACGGCACCGTCCTCGAGCGCGGCGCGTCCCAGCTCGACGCACGGGCCGATCTTCTCGGCGTACCCCGTGGCGTCCTTGCCGGCCATGGCGCCGGCGGCGTTGCGGGCCACGATCCCGGCCAGGATCGAGGCGAACTTGAAGTAGGCGAAGCCCACGTACCAGGACAGGTCACCGAGGTCGGTGCCGCTGCGCGCGGCGTAGCGCTCGGCGACCTCGAGCCGGGTCGGGAAGCCGGGCAGGGTCGTCACCGGGGAGAGCGCCACCTTCCGCTCCTCACCGGCCTCGGGCCAGTAGACGAACAGCATGCCCAGGTCGGTCAGCGGGTCGCCCAGGGTGGACATCTCCCAGTCCAGCACCGCCCGGACCCGGCCGGGGACCTCGGGGTCGAGCAGGCAGTTGTCCATCCGGTAGTCCCCGTGCACGATCCCGGTCCGCCGGGTCTCGGGCACGGTCGCAGCCAGCCGCGCGGCCAGCGCGTCCAGGTCGGGGCGGTCGGTGTCCCGGGTCGCCTCCCACTGGGTGGTCCAGCGGCGCACCTGACGGGCCAGGAAGCCCTCGGGCCGACCGAAGTCGCCCAGGCCCACGGCTGCCGGGTCGACCGCGTGCAGGTCGGCCAGCACGTCGACCAGGCCGTCGCCCAGCGCCCGGCGCTCCTCGGGGGTGTCGGCGAAGCCGGCGGGCAGCGCGTCCACCACGTGCACGCCGACGACGCGCTCCATCACGTAGAACGGCGCCCCGAGGACCTCGGTGTCGGTGCACAGGTGCAGCGTGCGGGGCACCGGCACGGCGGTGTCCCCCAGGGCGCTGATCACCCTGTGCTCGCGGACCATGTCGTGCGCGGTGGCCAGGACGGCGCCGGTCGGGGGACGGCGGAGGATCACCGCGTCGGACTCCGGACCCCGCGGGGGGTCACCACGTACGTGAGGTTGGACATGCCCGCGGCGATCAGGTCGACGTCGACCTCCCGCCACCGGTCATCGGCCAGGACGGTGGCCAGGTAGGGGCCGACGACCCCTGGATCAGCACCCACGACGGCGGTCATCGGCGCAGGGTAGCCTTCGCCGCCCCACCCCCGGACGACCCGTCGGCGGTGGTGTGGGGAGCGGCGCGGCGGTGTGGTGTGTGAGCACCGCGCTGCCGGGCACAAAGTCCCCGCCCGCCGCGTTGGGGGGCTGCCGGAGTCGGACAGCGGTGCGCGCGGAGGACCCGGGGGGCCCGCCGACCGCCGTGACCGCGGTGCACGACCCAGACACCATGGCCGCTCACGAGGCGGCCGGGGTGCGACCAGACGAGCGGGCACACGAGGCCCGCGACCACGAAGGAAAGAGGGGCACCCCATGGCCACCGATTACGACGCCCCGCGCCGCAACGAGTCCGACGAGGCCGGCGAGGACAGCCTCGAGGAGCTCAAGGCCCGACGGGCCGAGGCGCAGTCCTCCTCGGTCGACGTCGACGAGACCGACTACAACGAGGCCCTCGAGCTGCCCGGCGCCGACCTCAGCAACGAGGAGCTGACCGTCCGCGTGCTGCCCAAGCAGGAGGACGAGTTCACCTGCTCGCGCTGCTTCCTGGTGCACCACCGCAGCCGGCTGGCCAGCACCAAGGGCGACCAGCTCGTCTGCCGCGACTGCGCCTGACCGCCCGACGGTGACCGGGGGACCGACGCAGGACGGGACGCCGCGGACCGCGCCGGCCCGGGACGTCCCGCGGCCACGCCCGGTCGCCGGTGCGCCCGCGGGCGAGGAGACGGCGGGCGGGGGACTGGGCGGTGCTGCCCGGTCCCTCGCCGACGCCGTCGCCGGGCTCCTCGGCGACCGGGAGGCCGCCGACGGCTCGACCGCGAAGGCCAAGCCGACCGACACGCTCAAGGACGTCGTCGGAGCGGTCGCCTCGGCCGTCCGCGGCGCGCGGACCGGCACGGACGACGGCCCGGCCCGGGCGCCGGAGGACTCCACCGGCTCGGGCTGGCACCCCGGGACGGTGCTGACCGACCTGCTCCGCACGGCGGCCCCGCGGCTGCCGATCCGGGACCGGGAGAAGATCCGGGCCGCCCACCCCGGGTCCACCGACGGCGAGATCGCCGACCGGCTGGTCGCCCGCGCCGCCCGGCTGACCGCCGGGGTGGGCGCGGCCACCGGGGGGCTCACGGCCGCCCAGTGGTTCGCCACCCCCTCGTTGGTGGCCCTGCCGCTGGAGCTGGGCGCGGAGACCGTGCTGGTGGCCGCTGTGGAGGTCGTGCTCATCGGCGAGCTGCACGAGCTCTACGGCCGGCCCGCCACCGGGGACGCGCGCTCGCGGGCCGGGGCCTACCTGACCGCCTGGACCCAGCAGCGGGCCGTAGAGGGCGGGGCACGCACCGGCGGGCTGATCGCCCAGATCGGCTCCGCCGGGGTGAACGCGCTCCGTCGTCGGGTCACCCGCCGGCTGGCCCGCAACGTGTCCTCGGCGGCTCCGCTGCTGATCGGCGCAGGGCTGGCCGCCCGCAGCAACCGCAAGGCCACCACACAGCTGGCCGAGGCCGTGCTGGCCGACCTGCGGACGGCGCTCCCGGGCACGGGCCACCCTGCCCGGTGAGCCGGGCCACCCGGTCTAGCCTCGCCGTCGTGCCCGACGAACCGACCGTGACCGTCCCGGTGGCACTCGCCCCGGGCGCGGTCGCGCCGGCCTACGCCCTGCCCGGGGACGCCGGTGCGGACCTGGTCACCACCGAGGACGTGGAGCTCGCGCCGCACCAGCGGGCGCTGGTGGGCACCGGGGTGTCGGTGGCCATCCCCGAGGGGTACGCGGGCTTCGTGCACCCCCGCTCGGGCCTGGCCCACCGGCACGGACTGAGCCTGGTCAACGCGCCGGGCACGGTGGACAGCGGCTACCGCGGGGAGATCCGGGTCAACCTGGTCAACACCGACCCGAGCACGACGATCCGGCTCCGCCGCGGCGACCGGATCGCCCAGCTGGTCGTCCAGCCCGTCGTCCGCGCGGTCTTCACGCCGGTCGCCCAGCTGCCCGACAGCGAGCGCGGCGCCGGCGGGCACGGCTCGACCGGCGGGTTCACAGCACCCACCACCACGGACACGACAGAGGGGCAGGACTGACATGCCGTTCGGACGGCGGCGCAACCGGATCGAGCGCAGCGTGCGGGAGCGGGGCGTGCCCCCGGAGCCGCAGGTGCGCGAGCGCGAGCAGGACGAGACCACCGGGCCGTGGGACTCCGCCGACGCCCCCGAGGACGGCGTCACCCGGGTCGACCTGGGGTCGCTGAAGCTGCCCGCGGTGCCCGGCATGGAGCTGCGGGTCGACGTGAACGCCAGTCAGAAGGTGATCGGCGCCAGCCTGCGCGCCGGGGACTCGCTGCTGCAGGTGTCGGCCTTCGCCGCGCCGCGCGCCGGCGGCATCTGGGACGGCGTCCGCGCCGACCTGGCCACCAGCGCCAGCGGCCAGGGCGGCTCGCTCACCGAGCAGGACGGGCCCTTCGGCCCCGAGCTGGCCGGCCACGTGCGGGCCACCCCGCCGCAGCAGCCGGGCCAGACGACGCCGCCCCAGCCCGTGGCGCGGGCGACCCGCTTCATCGGCGTCGACGGTCCGCGCTGGTTCCTGCGCGGGATGATCAGCGGCGCCGCTGCCGAGAGCCCGGAGGCCGCTGCCGAGAGCCCGGAGGCCGGTGCCGCGCTGGAGGACGCCTTCCGCGGGATCGTCGTCGTCCGGGGGTCCGAGCCGATGCCGGTGCGCGAGCAGCTGCCGATGACCCTGCCCCCGCAGGCGGCCGAGCAGGTCGCCCGCCAGCAGGCGGCGGCCAAGGCCGGCGCGCCCGCCGCGGGAGCGCGGCCGGCCGCCACGCTCCCCGAGCCGCCTACCGCGTGACCACCACCCACGCCTACGGGGCCGACGAGCAGCAGTTCCTCGAGCTCACCCTGCCGGCCGGGTCGGACCCGGCGCCGGTGGCCGTCGTCCTGCACGGCGGGTTCTGGCGCGCGGCCTACGGGGTCGACCTGGCCCGGCCGCTGGCCGCCGACCTGGCCGCCCGCGGCTGGGCCGCCGTCGCCGTCGAGTACCGCCGGGTCGGCACCGGCGGCGGGTGGCCCACGACCCTGGACGACGTCGCCGCGGCGCTGGACCTGCTGCCCGACCTCCCCGACGCCGACCGGCTGGACCTCTCGGTGCTCGCCGTCGTCGGGCACTCCGCCGGTGGCCACCTGGCCGGCTGGGCCGCCGGCCGGCACCTGCTCCCCGCCGGAGCCCCCGGCGCGGACCCGCGCACCCGGGTCACCGCGGCGGTGCTGCAGGCCGGCGTGCTCGACCTCGAGCTCGCGGCCGGTCAGCGGATGGGCGACGGCGCGGTCACGGACTTCCTGGGCGGCTCGCCCGCCGAGCACCCGGACCGGTACGCCGCGGCGTCCCCGACCCGAATGGCCCCCACCGGGGTGCCCGTGCTGTGCGTGCACGGCGAGGCCGACACCACCGTGCCGCCGGAGCAGAGCCGGCGGTACGCCGAGGTGGACCCCGCCGCCGAGGTCGCGCTGGTCGACGGCGACCACATGGTGGTCATCGACGTGGCCGGACCTGCCTGGCAGATCACCACGACGTGGCTGGACCGACACCGGACAGCGGGCCCGCACCGTCCTACGCTGGGGCCGTGACCGAGACCCGCGCGCCGAGCTGGTTGTCCCGCAAGCTGCACAAGCTGACGGCCGACGACCGGACCATCGACGCCCAGGAGCTGCAGTCCGACGTCGCCACGGCCGGGTGCGAGCCGGTCAGCGCCTGCCGCAAGGGGCAGGTGGTGACCGTGACCGGGCGGCTCAAGTCCGTCGTCTACACCCCGCGGGAGACCGTGCCGACCCTGGAGGCCGAGCTGTTCGACGGCTCGGGCTCGGTGACGCTGGTCTGGCTGGGTCGCCGGCGCATCCCGGGCATCGAGCCCGGCCGCACGCTCACCGCCCGCGGCCGGTTCGCCTCCTTCGAGGGGCGCCAGGTCGTCTACAACCCCTGGTACGAGCTGAGCGCCGGGTGAGCTCCACCGACGGCCGCAAGGCCCCGGTGGTCGACCGTCAGATGGTCCTGGACCAGCTCGGCGGCTGGCGCGGGATGATCGACGTCTCGCTGCCCACGATCGCCTTCGTCGTCGCCAACTCCATCGGCGGGCTGACCGTCGGCATCTGGGCCGCGGTCGGTGCCGCCGTGCTGGTCTTCGGGCTGCGGCTGGTGCGCAAGGAGAGCGTGCAGCAGGCGTTCTCCGGGCTGATCGGCGTCGCGATCGCGGTGGCCATCGCCCGGGTGTCGGGGGAGGCGCGGGACTTCTTCGTCCCCGGCCTGATCCGCAACGCCGCGCTCGGCGTGGTGCTGCTGGGCTCGATCGTGGTGCGCTGGCCGTTGGTCGGGGTGGCCGCGGAGTTCCTGGCCCCCAGCCACCTCGGGTCGATGGCCACGCACAGCCTGCGCGACAGCATGGGCGGCGGGAAGTTGTCCGGCCGGCTCAAGGAGAAGGCCGCCGCGGGTGCCGCGCCGGCCGACCAGGAGCCCGACGCCGTCGCCGAGCGGCACTGGCGCACCGACCGGCGGATGGTCCGGGCCTACTCCTGGCTGACGCTGATGTGGGCGATGACCTTCCTGGTCCGCTTCGCCGTCCAGGGGGTCCTGTACTGGCAGGACCAGGTGGAGCTGCTCGGCACCGCGTCCCTGGTGCTCGGGCTGCCGGTGACCGCCGTGGCGCTCGTCGTCACCCTGTGGGCCGTCGCCCGCCTGCACCGCCACCGCACGCCTCCCGCCGCCGGGGCCACGTAACCGCCTGGAACGCGGCCCCGGTGCAGGGTCCCGCCCCGAGCGTCAGCGAGGGGTGGGGGGCACCGGGGTCCTTCAACAGTTGCCGTCGCGGCAGAGCAGGCGCTGGAGCTCCTCCTCGACATCGCCGTGCAGCACGAACAGCAGCTCGTCCCCGGCCTCGAGGGGCTCGTCGGGGGTGGGCGTGATGACCCGCTCGCCGCGCAGGATCGCGGTGAGCACGGTCTCCCGGGGCAGCGGCACGTCGCGGAGCGGACGGCCCACCCACGGGGTGTCCTCGGCGAGGGTGATCTCGGAGAGGTTGGCCGCGCCCTTGCGGAAGCTCATCAGCCGGACGACGTCGCCGACGGTGAACGCCTCCTCGACGAGGGCGGCGAGCACCCGCGGGGTGGAGACGGCGACGTCGACGCCCCACGCCTCGGTGTAGAGCCACTCGTTGCGCGGGTCCTTGACCCGGGCGACGACCCGGGCGACCGCGAACTCGGTCTTGGCCAGCAGCGAGACGACCAGGTTGGCCTTGTCGTCGCCGGTGGCGGCGATGACCACGTCGCAGCTGGACAGGTTGGCCTCCTCCAGCGCGGTGACCTCGCAGGCGTCGGCCTGCACCCACTCGGCGCCGGGGACGGACTTGGCGCGCACCTTGGCGCCGTTCTTCTCGATGAGCATCACGGTGTGCCCGTTGCCCAGCAGCTCCCCGGCGATGGACCGGCCGACCGCGCCGGCCCCCACGATGGCGATGCGCATCAGTGCTGTCCTCCTGCGGGGACGTTCTCGACCGCGTCGTGCACCTGGGCGGCGATGTCGTCGGTGGCGGCGACCACGAGGTGGTCACCGGTCTGCAGCACGGTGCTGGCGCGGGGGAGCTGGGCGTCGCCGAAGCGGACCAGCCAGGCGGCGCGGGCGCCGGTGGCGCGCTCGAGGTCGGCCAGCGGGCGGCCGACCCAGCCGTCGGTGACCGTGACCCGCATGAGCAGCACCTTGCCGGTGGGCTCGCGCCAGATCTCGGTGACCTTGACGCTGAGCAGCTCGCGCATCAGCCGGTTCACCGTCCACGGGACGGTGGCGACGCTGGGGATGCCCATCCGCTCGTAGACCTCGGCCCGCTTGGAGTCGTAGATCCGGGCGACGACGTGCTCGACGCCGAAGGTCTCCCGGGCCACCCGCGCGGCGATGATGTTGGAGTTGTCACCGCTGCTGACCGCGGCGAACGCCCCGGCGGAGTCGATGCCGGCGTCCAGCAGCGTCTGCCGGTCGAAGCCCAGGCCGGTGACCTGGCGGCCCTCGAACTCCGGGCCGAGGCGACGGAAGGCCTCGGCGTTCTGGTCGATGACCGCGACGCTGTGGCCGATCTCCTCGAGACGGCGGGCGATGGCCGAGCCGACCCGACCGCAGCCCATGACGACCACGTGCACTGAGGTTCTCCCCGCGGGTCCGGCCCCCCGGCGTGGACCGCCGAGGCGTACAGCGCGCGAACGTACACCCGCTGCACGACACGACCGCGGTCCGTCGGGCGGGTCCGCGCACGCACCGTCCGTACCATCCGCTCGTGCCTTCGCTGTCCGACCTCGGGCAACTCCCCAAGCGCCTGGTCCTCGGGCGTCCCGTCCGCAGCGACCGGGCCGGCGAGTCCCTCCTGCCCAAGCGGCTCGCGCTGCCGATCTTCGCCAGCGACCCGCTCTCCTCGGTGGCCTACGCCACCCAGGAGATCCTCATCGTGCTGACCCTCGCGGGGACGGCGTTCCTGTTCCTGGCGCCCTGGCTGGCCGTCGCCGTCGTCCTGCTGCTGGTCGTGGTGGTGCTGTCCTACCGCCAGGTGGTGCACGCCTACCCCTCCGGCGGCGGGGACTACGAGGTCGCGGCCAAGAACCACGGCCGGTTCGCCTCGCTGGTGGTCGCCAGCGCGCTGCTCACCGACTACGTGCTCACCGTGGCCGTGTCGGTCAGCGCCGGCACCGACAACATCATCTCGGCGTTCCCGCAGCTGGCCCAGCACCGCGTGCTGATCGCCGTCGTCCTGGTCGGGTTCCTGGCCGCGGCGAACCTGCGGGGCCTGCGGGAGTCGGGCAAGAGCTTCGCCGTCCCCACGTACCTGTTCGTGGCCGGGATCATGGTCATGATCGTCACCGGGTTCATCGAGTACTTCTTCCGGGACGCCTCCCTGGTCGCCGAGAGCGCGGCGTACACGATCACGCCGGAGCCGGGCTTCGACAACCTCACCGGCGTCGCCCTGCTGTTCTTCGCGCTGCGCGCCTTCGCCTCGGGCTGCACCGCGCTGACCGGGGTCGAGGCGATCGCCAACGGGGTGCCGGCCTTCAAGCCCCCGAAGTCGAAGAACGCGGCCACCACGCTGGCGCTGATGGGCGGGATCGCCGCCACGATGTTCGCCGGCGTGACCGCGCTCGCGCTGTTCTCCGGGGTCAAGTACGCCGAGTTCCCCTGCGACCTCGAGGGGTTCACGAACTGCGAGACCGAGCCGCAGCGCACGGTCATCGCCCAGGTCGCCAGCGCCGTCTTCGGCGGGGACACCTCGATCGGGTTCTTCTACATCCAGGCGGCCACCGCGCTGGTGCTGATCCTGGCCGCGAACACCGCGTTCAACGGCTTCCCGCTGCTGGGCTCGGTGCTGGCCCAGGACCGCTACATGCCCAAGCAGCTGCACACCCGCGGCGACAAGCTGGTGTACAGCAACGGCATCCTGCTGCTGGCCGGGTTCGCCGCGTTGCTGATCGTGGCCTTCCAGGCCGACTCCACCCGGCTGATCCAGCTCTACATCATCGGGGTGTTCACCAGCTTCACCATCGGCCAGTGGGGCATGGTCCGGCACTGGAACCGGGAGATGAAGACCGCCGAGGGCGCCGAGCGCAAGCAGATGCGCCGCTCCCAGGTGATCAACACCATCGGCGGGTCGCTCACCACCGTCGTGCTGGTCATCATCGTGCTCACCAAGTTCACCCGGGGCGCGTGGCTGGTCATCCTGGTGATGCCGTTCATCTACCTGCTCATGCGCCAGATCAACCGGCACTACACCCACGTCGCCGACCAGCTCGTGCCCAGCGGAGACTCCCGCACCCTGCCCTCCAAGGTGCACGCGGTCGTGCTGGTCAACAAGGTGCACAAGCCGACGCTGCGGGCGCTGGCGTTCGCCCGGGCCACCCGCCCCGACCAGCTCACCGCGCTGACGGTCAACGTGGACGACGCCGACACCCGGTCGCTGCAGGCCGACTGGGACCGCTACGACATCCCGATCCCGCTGACGGTGCTGGAGTCGCCCTACCGGGAGATCACCCGCCCGGTCGTCGACTTCGTCAAGGACATCCGCCGGGACAGCCCGCGCGAGCTCGTCGTCGTCTTCGTGCCGCAGTACGTGGTCGGCCACTGGTGGGAGAACGTGCTGCACAACCAGAGCGCGCTGCGGCTGCGCTCCCGGCTCCAGTTCCAGCCCGGCGTGATGATCACGACGGTGCCCTGGCAGCTGGAGGGGTCGCGGGACCGCGACGAGGAGCTCCAGCGCAACGCCGGCCCCGCCCCGGGCGACCTGCGGCGCGGCATCGTGGACGACCCGGACAGCGCGTGAGGGACCAGGGGCCTTCCTGGCTGGGGGAGCGGTTCGAGGTCACCGTGGGGCCGGTCGCGCACGGCGGACACTGCGTGGCCCGGCACGAGGGCCGGGTGGTCTTCGTCCGGCACGCGCTGCCCGGCGAGCGCGTCGTCGTCGCGGTCACCGAGGACCGGCACCCGGGTTACTGCCGCGCCGACGCCGTCGAGGTGCTCGAGGCCTCCCCGGACCGGGTCGAGCGACCCTGCCCGGAGTCCGGCCCCGGCCGGTGCGGCGGGTGCGACTGGCAGCACGTCGACCCGGTCGCCCAGCGCCGCCTCAAGGGCGACGTGATCGCCGAGCAGTTCGCCCGCCTCGCCGGCATGGACGTGTCGCTGGACGTCGAGGAGCTGCCCGGTGGCGCGCTGCGCTGGCGCTCCCGGGCCCGGTTCGCCGTCGACCGCGAGGGGCGCCCCGGCCTGCGGCCGCACCGCTCACGGGACGTGCACGTGCTCAGCGACTGTCCGATCACCGTCGAGCCGGCGGTCGCGGCGGTGCTGGGCCGCACCTGGGGCGGCGCCGGGGCGGTCGACGTCGCCGTCGACTCGGTCGGCGGCGTCACCACCACCCGGCTGGACCGTCGCGGCCACGCCCAGTCCACGAAGGTGGTCCGGCCGCCCGCGGCCGCCGCCGCGGACGGGCAGCGGGCCGAACGCCGTGCCTGGGACCGCGACTGGCAGGTCGAGGGCACCGGCTTCTGGCAGGTGCACCCGGCCGCGGCCGACGCCCTGATGGGGGCGGTCGCCGGGTACGCCGCCGTCGTCGAGGGCGAGCGGGTGCTGGACCTCTACGCCGGCGCCGGCCTGTTCGGCGGCTCGCTGGCCCCCGGTGTCGGGGTCGGGGGGCAGGTGGTCTGCGTCGAGTACGACGCCGGGGCCTGCGCCGCGGCTGCGGACAACCTGTCCGACCTGCCCCAGGCCGAGGTCTGGCAGGGGGCGGTGGACGCCGAGGGGCTGACCGGGCTGCTGGCCGAGCTCGACGGCCCGCCCGACGTCGTCGTCCTCGATCCGCCGCGCGCCGGTGCCGGCAGGGAGGTCAGCGCCGTGCTCGCCGACTCCGGCGCCCGGGCCGTCGTCTACGTGGCCTGCGACCCGGCGTCCCTGGCCCGCGACGTGGCCGTGTTCGCCGAGGCCGGCTGGTCGGTCACCGGCCTGCGGGCCTTTGATGCCTTCCCGATGACCGCGCACGTGGAGTGCGTGGCGCTGCTGGAGCCGCTCCGTCCCTGACCCCTGCGATCAGCCCGTCGCCAGGGCGGACAGGTCGTACAGGGTGGTCTCCCCGGCCGGGACCCGGGTGGCGTGCGCGGCGACCCAGGTCTGGATCCGCAGGGCGTCGGGGCCGCCGGAGAGCCCGGCCACCCACCAGTGCACCCGGTGCGCGGTGACGTCGGCGACGAACTGGTCGAACGTGGGGGAGGGGTCCTGGCCGGCGAAGCCGCCGACGTCCATCACCGGGACGCCGGCGGCGAGCTGGATCGAGGCGCCGTGGTGCCCGGTGGTCGCCGCGGCCCAGGTCCAGCCCTCGGCGCCCTGCTCGATCAGCCGCAGTGCGCGCTCGCTGATGCCCGCGCCGTCCCGGCGGGGGGCCGACCAGCCGGCTGCCGTCCGCGGGGGAGGCTCGGCGACCACGTTGCTGCCGGTGTGCGCCCGGGCGGCGGTGCCCACCGACCAGGCCAGCGGCCCCAGGGACACCGCCAGGACGGCGAGTCCGGCCACCCACGTGCGCCGCCGCCCCAGCAGCCCGACGACGGCCGGCCCGCCGGTCGCGGCGATCGCGAGGACCAGCCCGAGCGACCCACCGATCCGCAGCACGACGAGGGTGGCGGCCCAGGCGACCGCGGTCAGCACGCCGAGGGCCAGCAGCACCCGGGCGGTGCGGTCGCGTCGGCGCCACAGGAGGGTGCCGGTGACGGCGACCAGCGCGGCGACCGCGGGACCGAGCACCACCGCGTAGTAGCTGTGCTCGATGCCCTTCATCAGCCCGAGGACCACGGCGCTGACCAGCAGCCACCCGCCCCAGAGCAGCAGCGCGGCCCGCACCCGGTCGGTGCGCGGGGCCCGGCGGACCAGCCAGAGCCCGGCGACGAGGGCCAGCAGCGCGGTGGGCAGCAGCCACCCGGCCTGGTCGCCGGCGCTGCCGAACAACCGGCCCAGGGTGCTGGGCCCGTGGTGCAGCCCGGCGCCGCCGGCGGACTCGTCGCCGTCGAGCCGGCCCAGCCCGTTGTAGCCGAGGGCCAGGCCGAGCGGGCTGTCGTCGGCGGTGCCGCCCACCCACGGCCGGTCGGCCCGGGGGACCAGCGCGACCACCAGCAGCCACCACCCGGCCGCGACGACCAGGGCCACCCCGGCGAGCACCAGCTGACCCAGCCGACGACGCAGCCGCGGCGGACCGGCGACCAGGTACGCACCGGCCAGCCCGGGCAGCACCAGGAACGCCTGCAGCGACTTGGTCAGGAACCCGAACCCGACGACCACCCCGGCCAACAGCAGCCAGCGGGTCCGGCCGTCCTCCAGCGCCCGGCTGGTGGCCCACCCGGCCAGCACGAGCAGCAGGGTCAGCAGCGCATCGGGGTTGTCGTACCGGAAGACCAGGGTGACCACCGGGGTGAGGGCGAGCAGCAGGCCGGCCAGCACCCCCGGCCACGGGCCCAGCAGCCGGCGCACGGTGGCCGCCAGCACCGCCACCGCAGCCACGCCCATCAGCGCCTCGGGCACCAGCAGCGACCAGCTCGAGAGCCCGAACAGCCGCACCGACAGGCCCATGACCCACAGCGCGGCCGGGGGCTTGTCCACGGTGATCGAGCCCGGGGCGTCCGAGGCGCCGTAGAACCAGGCGCGCCAGCTCGCCGCCCCGGCCTGGGCTGCCCCGGCGTAGAACGCGTTGCCCCAGCCCGACCGGGGCAGCGCCACCGTGTACAGCGCGGTCGTCCCGGCCAGCAGCAGGCCCAGCGCCACCCGGTCGGGACGCGCCCGGCGGCGGGCCCGCGGTGGGGCGGGCACCGGCGCGGGCGGCCGGACGTCAACGAGGGTCACGGGCCGCAAGGTGGGCCGCCGGGCTGGCGTGCGGCTGGGGACCGGCTGCACCCTCGCTGGGGACCCCGACCCGCAGCCAGCTCACCACCGGCGTGCAGGGACCCCCCAGCACCGCGGCCGACCTTCCTGCCGGGCGGTCGACCGGACCACCCGCACGGGAGGAGGACCCGGTGGCCGGACGGGCGTGGCGCTGGTTCACCGGGCTGCACCTGGTGACCGGTCCGCTGGCGACCGCGCTGGTGCTGGCGGTCGTGGTCGGGCTGCTCGTGCTCGTCACCTCGCACCGCAGCCGTCGGTGGCTCACCCGCCGGGTGCCGCTCGCGGTGCTGGTCGCGGGCCTGGGCCTGGGTCTGGTGTGGGTGCTGCTCCGGGTGCTGAAGCCGTTCCCGGACGGGCTGCCGTGGCTGGTCTTCCTGTGGATCGGCCTGGGCCTGCTCGGTCTCGCGCTGGCCGTGGTGTCCTGGCCCGGGCAGCGCTGGTGGCGGCGGGCGCTGACCGTGGTCGCCGTCCTCGCCGTGGTGCTCGGCGCCGCCAACGGGGTCAACCGGGTCTACCAGCCGTACCCCACCGTGGCCGCAGCCCTGCAGCTGCCGCCCTACGACGAGGTGGACGCCCAGGAGGTGCTCACCGGCGACACCGCCGCACCGGTGACCCCGGCGGACTGGACCCCGCCGGGGGACGTGCCGACGACCGGGGCGCTGTCCCAGGTGACGATCCCGGCGACCGCCTCGGGCTTCCCGGCCCGGGCCGCCTGGGTCTACCTGCCGCCGGCGTACCTCACCGCGCACCGGCCGCTGCTGCCGGTGTGGGTGGTGCTCGGCGGCCAGCCGGGCAGCCCCCGGGACTGGATCGACGGCGGCGGCATCGCCCAGCGGCTGGACGCCTGGGCCGACGCCCACCACGGCCTCGCACCGGTGGTGGTGATGCCCGACGACCTGGGCGGGGAGGTCACCAACCCGCTGTGCCTGGACTCCGCGCTGGGGAAGGCCGACACCTACCTCAGCCAGGACGTGCCGGCCTGGATCACCCACACGCTGCAGGTGGACCCCGACCGTGCGCACTGGGCGGTCGGCGGGTTCTCCTACGGCGGCACCTGCGCCCTGCAGCTCGCCGTTGCCCACCCCGGCCTGTTCCCGACCTTCTTCGACGCCTCGGGCCAGGCCGGCCCCACCCTGGGCGATGCCACCGCCACGGTGGCCGCCACCTTCGGCGGCGACACCGCGGCCTTCGACGCCGTCGACCCGCTGCACGAACTCGCCGCCCGGCGGTACCCGGAGCTCTCGGCGTACCTCACCGTCGGCGCCGGGGACGACGAGTACCGCCCGCAGGCCCGTCAGGTGACCGCTGCGCTGCGGGCCGCCGGGGTCGACGTCACCAGCACGGAGATCCCGGGCGGGCACTCCTGGGACGTGTGGGGCCCGGGCTTCCAGCAGGCCCTCCCCTGGCTGGCGGCGCACACCGGTCTGCCGTCGTGACCGGGGTGCTGCGCCGGGTGCCGCTCACCGCCGGGCTGGTGGGCACCCTGCTGGCCGGCGCGGTGCTCGGCTCGCCGGCCTCCTGGGCCACCGGCGTCGGCCCGTTGTCCGCCGGTCGCTGGTGGACGCTGCTGACCGCACTGCCCACCGCGGCCACCCCGCGCACCGCGCTGGGGACGGCGCTGGTGGTGGTGGCACTCCTGGGCCCCGTCGAGCACCGCTGGGGCACCCGGTGCACCGGCCTCGCCCTCGTCGCGGGGCAGGTGGGGGCCGGGCTGGTGGGCACCGGGGTGGTGGCCGCCCTCGCCGGGACGGGGGACCGGTGGGGTGGCCTGCTCGCCGGGGCCGGCGTGACCGGGCCGTTGCCCGGGGTGCTGGCCGCCGTCGCGGCGGCCTCAGCGTGGGCCTCGCCGCTGGGCCGCCGCCGGCTGCGCCTGGGCCTGGGGGTGGTGCTCTCGATGCTGGTGCTCTACTCCGGCACGGCGGGCGACGTGCACCGCGCTGCCGGCGCCGCGCTCGGGCTGGTCGGTGGGGTCGTGCTGGCCCGGCGGCGGGGCCGGTCACCCGACCGCGGCCCGGTGAGCCGCCGGGAGTCCCGGGCCCTGGTCGCGCTCATCGTGGCGGCCGCGGCGGTCGGTCCGCTGCTCGCCGCGCTGTCGCGGACCCCGGAGGGCCCGTGGGCGGTGGTCTCCCACCTCTTCGTCTCCGGACGCCCGTCCGCGGAGGTGCTGCACCGGGTCTGCGCCGGCGGCGGTGACCGGGCAGCCTGCCGGGTGCTGCTGGCCCGGGCGCACCTGGCGGGCCCCGGGCCCGCCCTGCTCTCGGTGCTGCCGGTGGTGGTGCAGCTGGTGCTCGCCGAGGGGCTCCGGCGCGGACGACGGGCGGCCTGGGTCGGTGCGGTGCTGTTCTCCGCCGCCCTCGCGCTGGTCGGCGTCGTCGTCGTGGTCGCGGTGCTCGGCCACCCCGCCGACGCGCTCACCGCGCTGGGCGCCGACCGCTCCAGCCTGCCGGCGGTGTCGCTGTGGGCTCCGGTGGTCGCGCCCGGCGCGGTGCTGGGGCTCCTGCTGTCGACCCGGTCGCGGTTCGCCGTCCCGGCCGCCCCGGGGACCGCCCGCCGGTGGTCGGTGCTGGCCGGTGCCGGGCTCGCCGCGGTCGTGGCCGGGTACCTGGCCACCGGGGCGCTGCTGGCGGGGGACTGGGCGCACCCGCCCGGGGTGGGCCGGCTCCTGCTGGACCTCCCCGCCCGGCTGCTGCCCCCGGGGTGGCTGGGCGAGGTGGCACCCCGGCTGGTCCCGCTGCACGGGCCCGCCCGGGTGCTGGCCGACTGGACGGGGGTGGCCTGCTGGGCGGTGCTGCTGGGCACCGCGTGGGCCGTCGTGCGCCCGGCGGTGCCCCGGGGGGACGCCGCCCGGGCCCGCGCCCTGGTCGACCGGCACGGCGACGGCCCGTTGTCGTTCATGACCACCTGGGTGGGCAACCGCTGGTGGTTCACCCCCGACGGGTCCGCGGCCGTCGCGTTCCGGGTGGTCGGCGGGGTCGCGCTGACCACCGGGGACCCGGTCGGCCCGCCCGCGGCCCGGGTCGAGGCGGTCGCCGGGTTCACCGCCTGGTGCACCGCCCGGGGCTGGACGCCGTGCTGGTACTCGGTGACCGGCGACACCGCCGACGCCGTCACCACCTCCCTGCCCGGGGCGCACCGGGTGCAGGTGGCGTCGGAGACCTGGCTGCCGCTGGGCGAGCTGGCCTTCGTGGGCAAGCGCTGGCAGGACGTGCGGACGGCGGTCAACCGGGCCGCCCGGGACGGCGTCGAGGCCCGGTGGGTGACCTGGGCGAGCGCACCGCTGGCACTGCGCGAGCAGGTGGCCCGCGCGTCGGAGGAGTGGCTGGCCGGCAAGGGGCTCCCCGAGATGGGGTTCACCCTGGGCGGGCTGGACGAGCTCGCCGACCCCGCCGTCCGGTGCCTGCTGGCCCTCGCCCCGGACGGGCGGGTGCACGGGGTGACCAGCTGGCTGCCCGCGCACCGCGACGGCGTGCCGGTCGGCTGGACGCTGGACCTGATGCGGCGGGCACCGGGCTGCCCGCCCGGGACGACGGAGTTCCTCGTCGGCACCGCGGCGCTGGCCTTCCAGGCCGAGGGTGCGCTGTGGTGCAGCCTGTCCGGCGCCCCGCTGGCGCTGCCCGGGGGCGAGCCGGAGGCGGCCCTGCTGGCCCGACTGCTGGAGACCACCGGGCGGTGGATGGAGCCGGTCTACGGGTTCCGCTCCCTGCTGGCGTTCAAGGCCAAGTTCCAGCCCCGGCACCGTGCGCTGTGGCTGGTCTACCCCGGGCCGGCCGACCTGCCGCGGATCGCCCGCGCGGTCTCCCGGGCCTACCTGCCGTACCTGGGGCCGGCCCAGGCAGTGCGGCTGGTCCGCGCCGTGCTGGCCGGACGGCGGGCCCGCCCGGCCGCCTCCGCGCCGGTCCGCGAGCACGCCGGGTCCGGTGCCCGGTGAGGCGGGCGGCGGCCCTGGTCGGCGGGGTGCTGGTGCTCGCCGGGTGTGCCGCGCCGGTCGCGACGCCGCGGGCGGTGCCGGCGTCGTCCCCGGTGCTGCGGGTGGTGGCCGTGGGCGACTCGATCACCGAGGCGGACAGCCCGGACTTCGACACCGGGCAGATCGGCGAGGACTCCTGGGCCTGGTGGGCGACCGGGGACGGCGTGGACGTGCTCGGCGGCTGGGCGCACGCGGGGGCCACCACGGCGGACATGGCCGCGGGCGTGCAGCCGATGGACGCCGACGTGCTGGTGCTGATGGCCGGGAACAACGACGTCGACCTCGACGTGCCCACCGACGAGGTGCTCGACCACCTGGTGGCGATCGCCGGGACCGCCGGGGTGCCGCGGGTGCTGCTCTCGGCGGTCGCGCCGGAGGACGGCCGGGGCCCGGAGGTGCGCGCGCTGGACCGCCGGCTGCAGCGCCTCGCCCGGGAGCAGGGCTGGCAGTGGGTGGACCCGATGACCGCCGTCCGGGCCCCGGACGGCGGGTACGCCCCCGGCGACAGCGACGACGGCGTGCACCCGTCGGGTCCGGCGGCCCGGTCGGTGGGGGAGGACCTCCGGACGGCGCTGCTGTCCTGACCGGTGTCGGACCGCCGGTGCACACTCGGGTGGTGACGTCGACCGGCCGCGCCGAGCCCTCCCGCCAGGGGCTGGGCCGGGACGGCACCGCCCCGCCCGGCTGGCCCGCGGAGGTCCGCCCGCCGGGTGCCCCGGACTGGGAGCGCACCGCCATCGCCTGGCTGTACGACCTGGTGCCCCCGGAGTACCGCGCCCACGAGGTGCTGCGCCGCTACCCGGTGCTGCTGGCCCGCTTCGCCGGGGACCACGTGACCGCCGGGCTCGAGGCGGCCCGCGCCGGCTGGCGCACGGTGCGGGTGGAGCTGGCCGACGACCTGCCCCCGGAGGCCATGGAGGCGGCCGTCTCGGCGTACGAGCGGGAGGGCGCCCGGTTGGCCGCGGCGGCCCGTGGCGTGGAGATGGTGGGGGGCGCGCTGCGGGGGGAGCGGTGGGTGCCCCGCCTCTGACCACCCGGCTCGGTCCGGCCCCCGCGGCTACAGTCGATCTCGCTCCACCCCCTCTGGAAGGACCCGTTCCCGCCGTGTCGTTGCTCCGTTCCGTGACCGGGCCCGCCGACGTGCGGGCACTGGCGCCCGACCAGCTCCCGGTGCTCGCCGCCGAGATCCGTGACGCCCTGGTGACCAACGTGGCCAAGACCGGCGGACACCTGGGCCCCAACCTGGGCACCGTCGAGCTGACCATCGCCATCCACCGGGTCTTCGACTCCCCGCGCGAACCGGTGGTCTTCGACACCGGCCACCAGGCCTACGTGCACAAGCTGCTCACCGGCCGGCTCGAGGGCTTCACCGGCCTCCGCCAGCGCGGTGGCATGTCCGGGTACCCCTCCCGGGCCGAGAGCGAGCACGACTGGGTCGAGAACAGCCACGCCTCGACCTCGCTGTCCTACGCCGACGGGCTGGCCAAGGCCTTCGCCGTCCGGGGCGACGTCCGGCCCGTGGTGGCCGTGATCGGCGACGGCGCGCTGACCGGTGGCATGGCCTGGGAGGCGCTGAACAACATCGCCGCCGCGCAGGACCGGCCGGTGGTGATCGTGGTCAACGACAACGGCCGCTCCTACTCCCCGACGATCGGCGGGGTGGCCGACGCGCTGGCCACCCTGCGGCTGCGGCCGGGCTACGAGCAGGTGCTCGACGCCGTCCGGCAGACCCTCACCAAGGCCCCGGTCGTCGGCAGCACTCTCTACGACGCGCTGCACGCGATCAAGAAGGGCCTCAAGGACGTCCTGAGCCCGCAGGGCATGTTCGAGGACCTGGGCATGAAGTACGTCGGCCCGGTCGACGGCCACGACGTCGCCGGCATGGAGTCCGCGCTGCGCCGGGCGCGGGCCTTCGGTGGTCCGGTGATCGTGCACGCGGTGACCACCAAGGGCTTCGGGTACGCCCCGGCCGAGACCGACCTCATCGACGCCTGGCACGCCACCGGCGTCTTCGACCCCGACAGCGGGGTCTCCTCCGCCGCGGCCGGCCGCGACTGGACCTCGGCGTTCTCCGACGAGCTGGTGGAGATCGGCGGGGAGCGCTCCGACGTCGTCGCGATCACCGCGGCGATGCTGCACCCCACCGGGCTGGCCCCCTTCGCCGAGCGGTTCCCCGAGCGGACCTTCGACGTCGGCATCGCCGAGCAGCACGCGCTGACCTCGGCCGCCGGACTGGCGATGGCCGGCCTGCACCCGGTCGTGGCGATCTACTCGACGTTCCTCAACCGGGCCTTCGACCAGCTGCTGATGGACGTCGCGCTGCACCGCCAGCCGGTCACCGTCGTGCTCGACCGGGCCGGGGTCACCGGCACCGACGGCGCCTCGCACAACGGCATGTGGGACACCTCGATCTGCGCGGTCGTCCCCGGGTTGCGGATGGCCATGCCGCGCGACGAGGCCACCCTCACCGAGGCACTGCGCGAGGCCCTCGCGGTCGCCGACGGGCCCACCGTGCTGCGCTTCCCCAAGGGCGCCGTCCCGCCGGACATCCCCTCGCTGGAGCGCCGCGGCCCGGTCGACGTGCTGCGCCGCTCCGAGGCCCGGGAGGTGCTGCTGGTGGCCTGCGGGTCGCTGGTGCCGATGGGCCTGGCTGCCGCCGAGCGGGCCGCCCGGCAGGGCATCGACGTCACCGTCGTCGACCCGCGCTGGGTGCTGCCCGCCTCGCCCGAGCTGGTCGCGATGGCCGCCGAGCACCGGCTGGTCGTCACCGTCGAGGACGGCGGACGCTCCGGCGGCGTGGGGGACACCCTGGCCACCGCGCTGCGCGACGCCGAGTGCGACGTCCCGCTGCGCACCGTGGGCCTGCCCCAGCAGTTCCTCGAGCACGGCAGCCGCAGCGAGGTGCTCGCCGAGCACGGCCTCACCGAGCAGGACCTCGCCCGGCGGATCGTCGAGTGGGCGTCCAAGATCGTCGACCGCGACGACGTCTCCGTGCCGGTGGGGGAGCAGCAGTGAGCGACACCGTGATCGCCGAGATCCAGGTCGCGCCGTCCCCGCCCGGGACGCCGGAGGACCCGCACGCCCACGTCGAGGCCGCCATCGCGGTGGTCCAGGCGTCCGGGCTGCGCTACGAGGTGGGCGCCCTCGGCACCACCCTCGAGGGCCCGGCCGACGACGTGTGGGCCACCCTGCGAGCCGCACACGAGGCGATGCTGGCCGCCGGGGCCACCGGCGGCATCAGCCACGTCAAGATCGCCCAGGTCGCCCGCACCATGGACTCCCTGACCCACAAGTTCCGCTGACCGCCGGACGAGGAGCGGCCCTCCTCGTCAGGCGGTGGCGGCGGCCTCGGTCAGGGGGTCGACGGTCAGCTCGACCTGCCAGGGTCGGGCGCCGCCCTCGCGCAGGAACGCAGCGACCGCCTCCGGGGTCACCTCGGCGGGCGGGCTCCACATCAGCCGGCGCACCAGGTCCGGGGTCAGCAGGTTCTCCACCGGCACCGTCCACTGCTCGGCGAGCGCGGCCAGCCCGGCGCGGGCGGCCTGCAGCCGCTTGTGCGCCGCGGGGTCGCGGTCGGCCCAGCGGTTCACCGGCGGCGGGCCGTCGCCGGGCAGGCTGTGCGGCGGCAGGTCGCCGTCGGGGACGGCGCGGCCCTTCTGCAGCGCGGCGTACCAGGTCGAGGCGAGCTTGCGGTTGGCCCGGCCGCGGAAGACCGGCAGGTCCGACAGCTCGGCGTCGCTCTTGGGGTCCGCCGCGACCGCGGCCACGATCGCCGAGTCCGGCAGCACCCGGCCCGGCGCCACGTCCCGGCGGCGGGCCAGCAGGTCACGGGCCTCCCACAGGGCCCGGAGGACGGCGAGCTGCCGTCGGCTGCGCAGCCCGTGCATGCCCGAGGTGCGCCGCCACGGGTCGACCCGCGGGGCAGCCGGTCCGGCGGCGAGGATGGCCGCGAACTCCTGCCGGGCCCACTCGGTCTTGCCCTGCTCCTCGAGGATGGAGGCGAGGGCGTCCCGCAGGTCGACGAGCACCTCGACGTCGAGGGCGGCGTAGACCAGCCAGTCGGCCGGCAGCGGACGGGTCGACCAGTCGGCGGCGGAGTGGCCCTTCTGCAGGCTGAACCCGAGCAGGGACTCCACGACCGCGCCCAGCCCCACCCGGGGCTGACCGGTGAGCCGGGCGGCGAGCTCGGTGTCGAACAGCCGGGTGGGCACCAGGCCGATCTCGGCCAGGCAGGGCAGGTCCTGGTTGGCGGCGTGCAGCACCCACTCGGCGTCCCCGATGGCCTGCTGCACCGGGCTCAGGTCGGGCAGCGGCACCGGGTCGATCAGCCCCGTCCCGGCCCCGGCACGGCGCAGCTGCACCAGGTAGGCCTTCTGCCCGTACCGGTAGCCCGAGGCCCGCTCGGCGTCGACGGCCACCGGCCCGCTGCCGGCGGCCAGCGCCCCGGCGTAGCCGACCAGCGCGGTGGAGGTCTCGATCACCGGGGTCAGCCCGTCGCGGGGGGCCAGCAGGGGGACGGCGGTGGACTCGGGCTCCTCGACGGGGGTCACCGTCTCCTCGCTCACGCGATCACCCCGCTGCGGATCCCGAGGGCGACCATGTGCGCCCGGTCGCCGGTGCCCAGCTTGCGGGCGATGCGGGACAGGTGGCTCTTCACGGTGAGTGCGGACAGGTCCACCAGGGCACCGATCTCCTTGTTCGTGTGTCCTTCGGCGACGAGCCGGAGGATGTCGCGTTCGCGGACCGACAGCTCGCCGGTCCCGTCGTCGGGGCCGGCCCGGGTGAGCCCCAGCGCGAGGCTGCTGGCGATGCCGGGGTCGGCGTAGACCTCACCGGACAGCGCGCAGCGCAGCCCCTCGGTGAGGGTGGTCAGGGGCGAGGACTTGAGCAGGTACCCGGCCACGCCGGCCAGGAAGGCCGCCCGGACGACAGCGGGGTCGGTGACCGCGGTGAGCACGACCGTGACCGGCCAGCCGTCGGCCTGCAGCGTGGGCAGCAGCTCCAGGCCGCGGCCGGGGTCGCGGGGCCCGTCGGTACCGCGGTTGCCCTCGGGACCGGCGTCCCGGCCCACCTCGGGCAGGTCGACGTCCAGCACGCACAGGGCCCGCGGCCCCGAGACGTGCGCCCGCACCCGGGCCTCCTCCAGCGAGGCGGCCTCCTCGACCTCCCGGGCCCCCAGGTCACGCAACCGGGCCGCCAGGGCCTCGCGCACCAGCGGCGCGGGGTCCACGACGAGCGCGGTGGCGTCCGGGGGCAGCACCGCACCGTCCGGGCGGGCGGGTCCCCGGGGGGTCCTCAGGTGATCGGGCATGTCTCCACGTGCGGTGCGGCGGTCGTTCGGCCCAGCGGCCGTTGCTCCGGATGGAGCAACGGCGGCGAGTCTACGAGCCGCTGCCGCCGGTCGCCCGGTTGATCAGGTGCACCCCGGGCGGGGGCAGGCCGGCGGCGTTGCCCAGCACCTCGAGCCAGGCGTCGAGGTGCCGGTCGAGGTCGGTGTCGCTGGCGGTCCAGGACGCCCGGATCTCCACGTCGACGGAGTGCTCGGGGCCGGCGATGTCGCCGAACCGGGTCGAGGCGGTGCGGGTGACGGTGCCGCCCACGGAGTGGTGCCCGGCGTCGTGGTCGACCAGGGCCTCGGTGAGCCAGCTCCAGGCGACCTCGGAGAACATCTGGTCGTCGACCATGGTCTCATCGGTCACCGCCGAGACGTAGCCGACGCAGCGGGTGGTGCCGTCCCAGGCCTCGTGACCGGCCGGGTCGAAGAGCACGATGAAGCGGCCGCTGGCGATCTCGACCTCGTCCTCGCCGGCGATCTCGCCGGGCTCGGCGACCCGGGCGCCCACCGCGTGCGACCAGGGGGCCAGCCGCTGCGGGGCCGGGATGTGCTCGAGCACGATCTCCGGCCGGGAGCGCACGGTGGCCAGGGAGTCCAGGGCCGCCTGGAAGTCGGCGGGGGGAGCGGGGGTCCCGGCCGCGTCGTCCGGACTGCGCTGCTGCTCCACGTCCGCAATGTAGGCCGGTGCTCACGGGCCCACCCCTCCCGACGCGCCGCCCGGGTGATCATGCCCGCACGCCGGACGCCCCGGGGTCTGGGAGGATGGCCGGTCGTGGGCACAGCTGCGACACCCGGGACCCCGACCGAGACGACCGGACCGGCCGACTCCGACCTGGTGCGCGCAGCACTCGGTCGGGAGGTCCGCCGCACCCCGGTGTGGTTCATGCGCCAGGCCGGCCGGTCGCTGCCGGAGTACCGCGCGCTGCGCGCCGGCACCGCGATGCTGGCGGCCTGCCAGGACCCCGACCTGGTCACCGAGATCACCCTGCAGCCGGTCCGCCGGCACGGGGTGGACGCCGCGATCCTGTTCTCCGACATCGTGCTGCCGCTGGTGGTCGCCGGCATCGACATCGACATCAAGCCCGGTGTCGGCCCGGTCATCGCGAACCCGGTGCGCAGCGTCGCCGACGTCGACGCGTTGCCCGACCTGGAGCCCGAGGCGCTGGGCTTCCTGGCCACCGCGGTGTCCCGGCTGACCGCCGAGCTGGGCCACACCCCGCTGATCGGCTTCGCCGGCGCCCCCTTCACCCTCGCCACCTACCTGATCGAGGGCGGGCCCTCCAAGGAGCACGCTCGCACCAAGGCCTTCATGTACGCCGAGCCGCAGGCCTGGGAGCGGCTGCTGGCCAAGCTCTCGGTCTCCGCATCGGTCTTCCTGCGCACCCAGGTCGACGCCGGGGCCTCGGCCGTGCAGCTGTTCGACTCCTGGGCCGGCGTGCTCTCGGCGTCCGACTACGCCACCCGGGTGCTGCCGCACTCCCGGGCGGTCTTCGACGGCCTGGGCGACCGGGCCGCCGGGGTGCGCGACGTGCCCCGCATCCACTTCGGGGTGGGCACCGGTGAGCTGCTGCCGCTGATCGGGGACGCCGGCGCCGACGTCGTGGGCGTCGACTGGCGGGTGCCGCTGGACGAGGCCGCCCGCCGGGTCGGTCCCGGGTACTCCCTGCAGGGCAACCTCGACCCGGCCGTGCTGCTGGCCGACCGGGAGACCCTGGACCGCGAGGTGCGCCGGATCGTCGAGCAGGGCCGCGCAGCCCGGGGCCACGTGTTCAACCTGGGCCACGGCGTGCTGCCCGACACCGACCCGGGCGCGATCACCCACGCCGTCGAGCTGGTGCACGAGCTCACCACCCGCTGATGGGCCGGGTCGTGGTGGTCGGGGCCGGCATCACCGGGCTCACCGCGGCGTACGCCTGGTCCCGCACCCGCCCGGACGACGAGGTGGTCGTGCTGGAGGCCGGCGACCGGGTCGGGGGCAAGCTGGGCCGGGTCCGGCTGGCCGGCGCCTGGTACGACACCGGTCCCGAGGCGGTGCTGGCCCGGGTGCCCGAGGCGCTGGAGCTGATCGCGGAGCTGGGCCTGACCGCGATCGCCCCCAGCACCACCCAGGCCGCCGTCGTGCTGCCCGACGGCCGCCACCCGCTGCCCGCCGGCACCCTGCTCGGGGTGCCCACGTCGGCCGAGGGCCTGGGGACGCTGCTGTCACCCGAGGGCGTCGCGCGGGTGCGCGCCGAGGCCTCGTTACAGCCACTGCACTTCGTCGACGACGCCCCGGTGGGTGCCCTGCTGCGCGACCGGCTGGGTGACGAGGTGGTCGACCGGCTGGTCGAGCCGCTGCTGGGCGGGGTCTACGCCGGGCAGGCCGACCGGCTGTCCCTGGCCGCCACGATGCCAGCGCTGGCCGCCCACCTGCCCCGGCACGGCACCGTGCTGGCCGCCGCCGCGGCCGCCCGGGACGCCGGTGCACGCAGCCGCGAGGGCGCCACCGCCGACGCCCCCGTCTTCGCCACCGTCGCCGAGGGGATCGGCTCGCTGCCCGACGCGCTGGTCGCCGCCTCCGGCGCGGTCCTCCGGCTGAAGACGCCGGCGCACGGCCTGCGCCGGGTCGGTGCCGGGTTCGAGCTCACCGTCGGCGCCGACCGCGAGGTGCTCACCGCTGACTCGGTCGTCGTCACCGTGCCGGCCGGCAAGGCCGCCCGGCTGCTCGCCGACGTCGCCCCGGACGCCGTGGAGCCGCTGCAGGGCATCCCGTACGCCTCGATGGCCGTGGTCGCGATGGCCTTCCCCGGCCAGCAGCTCGCCTCGGGGTCGGGTCTGCTGGTGCCGCCGGTCAGCGGCCGGCTGGTCAAGGGGGTCACGGTGTCCTCGCAGAAGTGGCCGCACCTGTCCGAGGACGGTCTGCTGCGGGTGCGCTCCTCGGTGGGCCGCTACCTGGAGGAGGACCAGCTCCAGCGCGCGGACGACGACCTCACCGCCGCCGTCGTGGCCGACGTCGCCGACCTGCTGGCCCTGGAGCGTCCCGAGCCGGTGGAGACCCACCTGGTGCGCTGGGGCGGGGGACTCCCGCAGTACCTGGTCGGCCACCCCGCGCGGGTGGCCGCGGTGGACGCCGCGGTCGCCGCCGTCCCGGGCCTGGCCGTGGCGGGCGCCGCCTACCGCGGCGTCGGCGTGCCCGCCTGCATCCGGGACGCCCGCCGGGCGGTGGCCAGCCTCACCTGAGGTGCCCACCGACGCCGGTGGAGAATGGCGGGCATGACTGAGGAGCCCGAGCAGAAGAGCATCGGCAAGCGGGCCAACGAGCTCAACGCCCAGATCCGCTACACGATGTGGTCGGTGTTCCGGCTCGCCCGCCCCTTCGGCGACGAGCCCCGAGACGAGGCCGCGGCGGAGGTCGCGGCCCTGGTCGAGGAGCTGGCCGGACAGGACGTCGTCGTCCGCGGGCTGTACGACGTGGCCGGTCTGCGCGCCGACGCCGACGTGATGGTGTGGTGGCACGCCGAGACCGCCGAGGCCCTGCAGGGTGCCTACACCCGGCTGCGTCGGACAGCGCTGGGGCAGCGGCTGGAGCCGGTCTGGTCGCAGATGGCCCTGCACCGCCCGGCCGAGTTCAACCGCTCGCACATCCCGGCGTTCCTGGCCGACGAGGAGCCGCGGGCCTGGGTCTGCGTCTACCCGTTCGTCCGCTCCTACGAGTGGTACCTGCTCCCCGACGAGGAGCGCCGGGACATGCTCAAGGAGCACGGCATGCAGGCCCGGCCCTACCCCGACGTGCGGGCCAACACGGTGGCCTCGTTCGGGCTGGGCGACTACGAGTGGATGCTGGCCTTCGAGGCCGACGAGCTGTTCCGGATCGTGGACCTCATGCGCGACCTGCGGGCCAGCCGCGCCCGGCGGCACGTGCGCGAGGAGATCCCGTTCTACACCGGGAGCCGGCGGACGGCGGCGGAGCTGGTGGCCGGGCTGGCCTGACCGGTCAGTCCGGGTCGGTGCTCGACTGCCGGATCAGCCAGTCCAGGCCGCGGAACACCCCGATCCCGGCGAGCACCGGAACCGCGACCGAGGCCAGGAGCAGACCCGCGCAGCCGAGCACCTGACCCCAGTCGGTCTCACCGGTCGTCGTGCCGCTGCCGTCGGTGCCGCTCCACCCCCAGGCGAGGCCGATGACCAGCCACGGTGCGGCGGCCAGCGCGGGGAGGGCGACGACCGCACCGGTCACCCAGCCCAGGATGCGCGCCACGGGGCTGCGGGTCGGGGCCTCGGTCATCCGCCCACCCTGCCGCACACACGACGGAGGGGCACCCGGGCAGGTCGCCCGGGTGCCCCTCCGTGATGCGATGGTCAGCCCTCGGCGGGGGCCAGGGCGATGCTCACGCTGTTGATGCAGTAGCGGTCCCCGGTGGGGGTCTGCGGCGCGTCCTCGAAGACGTGGCCCAGGTGGCTGTGGCAGGTGCCGCACTGCACCTCGACCCGGCGCATGCCCAGGCTGCGGTCCTCCAGCAGCACCACGTTGTCCCGGGAGGACGGTTCGTAGAACGACGGCCAGCCGCAGTGGCTGTCGAACTTGGTCTCCGACCGGAAGAGCTCGGCCCCGCAGGCCCGGCAGTGGTAGACGCCGACGGTCTTCGTGTCGACGTACTCCCCGGTCCAGGGCCGCTCGGTGCCGGCCTGGCGCAGGACGGCGTACTCCTCGGGGGACAGCTGGGTGCGCCACTCGGCGTCGGTCTTGGTCACCGCGGGTGTGTTCTCGACGTGCTGGCTCATGCACCCGACGATACGACCGGCCCGCCACCGGCGCCCTTGGTCGGGACGCCGGTGACGGGCCGGTCGGTGGTGCGGTCGGCTCAGCCGAAGAGGCCGCGCAGCCGGTCGATCAGCTCCTGCCAGACCGAGCGCAGCGTGATCGACGTGGTCGCGGTCTCCCCGGAGGACCCGGTGAGGACGACGGCCTGCTCGCCGGCGCCCAGCAGGACCGGCACCCGCGGGGTGAGGGTGACCGTGCCGGCGTCGTCCGCCGTCCCGGAACCGACCGGGCGGCCGCCGATGGTGACCGTGACCCGCTCACCGGCGGCGAAGTCGGTGCCGGTGACGGTCAGCCGGTCACCCCGGAAGGGACGCGCCGTGCCGACCGTGGCGGTGGCCGCGGTGTCGGCCTCGCCCAGGGACAGGCCCAGGACCGTGGGGTTGTGGTCGCTGGCCCGGTAGGGGTCGGCGGCGTACAGCGGCTCGTAGCCGTCGTACTGGTAGGCGTAGGACTCGGTCGCGTTGGTGTCCCAGACGGTCAGCCCGGTGAGCTGGCCGACCATCGAGGGCGAGGCGAACACGTGGTCCAGGGAGCCCGAGCCGCCGTCGAAGACGTAGCTGTACTGGCCCTCGGCCAGCACCGGGCCCATGTCGGTGAACCCGGCGTCGCGGATCACGTCCAGCGGGTCCTCGAACCGGTAGGAGTTGAAGTCACCGGTCAGCAGCACGTCCGGGTCGATGGCCGAGAGCTCGGCAGCGAAGGCCACCAGTGCCTGGGCCTGGGCCACCCGGTCGGCGTTGGAGGCGCCCTGCCCGTCCCCGGTGTCGGTGTTGCCGGCCCCGTAGCCGCTGCCCTTGGACTTGAGGTGGTTCGACACCACCGTGAACTGCTCGCCGTCGTGCTCGAACGTCTGGGCGATCGGGGTGCGGGCGTTGTCGAAGGCGCTCAGGTCGGCCGGCACCCGGGGGGCGCCGACCGCGGTGACGACGTCGGTGCGGTAGACGATCGCGTTGGTGATGACGTCGCTGTCCTCGCTGGCCGGGACGTAGGCCCAGCTGTTGCCGTCGGCGGCCTCGAGCGCGGCGAGCAGGGTCTCCACCGCGGCGTACGGGGTGGCCGGGGTCGTGACCGAGGAGTTCTCGATCTCGTGCAGGGTGATCACGTCGGCGTCCAGCGCGGTGAGGCCGGCGACGATCTTGGCCTGCTGCTGGGCGAGCTCGGCCGGCGTGGTGGCGCCGCGCGCCTGGCCGCCGAAGGTGACGAAGTAGTTCAGCACGTTGTAGTCGGCGACCCGCAGGTCACCGCCGACCGGCGCGGGGGCGTCGGTGCGCGGGTTGGTCGGGGTGAACGTCGAGCCCGCCGCGGTGCCGTCGGCCGGCTGGAGGCGGTACTCGCCGAAGCCGTAGCCGAGCACGAACGCCTGGTCCAGCACCGCGGTGTCACCCACCCGCACCGGGTCGCCCGGGGCGAGGAAGGGCGGCGCCTGGCCGCTGGTGGCCAGGTTCGTGCTCACCCCGTCGTCCAGGGTGATGGAGCGGGCGGCGTTGTCCGCGGCGACGGCCTGGGCGGCCGGGCCGGGCTCGGCGGCCTCGGTGGGGGACAGCGTGCGCCCACCGGTGGCCAGCAGCAGCTCGCCGAACGTGTTCAGTCCGTAGACCTCGGTGACCGTGAGGTCGGCCGGGGGAGCGACGAGCATGCCCTCGAGGGACTCGCGCTGCTCGGTGCTCGAGGGCAGCGGCAGCGCGGTGGCGGCGGGGAGCTCGGCAGTGCCGCAGACGGTGTAGAGGGCGCCGCTGAGCTGGGTGGTGCCGTTGAACTCGGTGGCCGTGCCGGTCACGGTGACGACGTCGCCCAGGGCGACCTCGGGCCCACCGGGGGCGTAGGCGAACACGCCGTCGGAGGTGGCCGGGTCGCCGTCCCCGGCGTCCTGGACGTGGAACCCGCCGAAGCCACCGGTCTGCAGGTCACCGACCACCGTGCCGCGGACGGTGACGGTGGTGCCGGCGGCCGGGGAGGTCTCCCCGGTGCCCTGCACGCTCCCGATCGGGACGGCGGTGGTGGCACAGGTCGGCAGCGTGGGCTCGGGCTGCGGCTCGGGTTCCGGCTCCGGGGCGGCGCCGGACCCCTGGGGGGTGGGCGCGCCGGCGGTGAAGTCGGCGGCGTTCACGTCGGTGTCCGGGCCGGTGCGGGAGACCGAGGTGGCGTTGGACGTGCCCGGGGCCGGGGCGCCCTCTCCGCCGACCGCGGTCGACCCCCAGCCGACCAGGTCGCGCACGGCGGGCGTGCCGGCGCAGCCGGTGCCGCAGGTCAGCGCGGTGGCCGAGGGGACCAGCGCCACCTTGCCCGCGGTGCCGCTCATCGCGATGGTGCCGGTGGTGTCCACGCCGGCCAGCGGGACGGTGCCGCCGGACCCGCTGGCCTCGGCGACGAGGTAGCGGCCGCCGGGGGCGATCGAGCCGGTCAGCGGGGTGGTCTGCCACGTGGTGCCGGCGGCCGAGGCGTACTGCACCGACCACCCGGTCAGGTCGACGGCCGTGCCGGCGTCATTGCGGAGCTCGATGAAGTCGGTGGTCAGCGTGGCGCCGTTGTTGCCACCACCGCCGTAGACCTCGGCGATGACGACGTCGGGGGAGACGGCGGCAGCGGGGGCGGCGGCGGTGACCAGGCCGCCGGCGACGACGGCGGCGACCGTCAGGCCGAGGACGGCGGGTCGTGCGGTGCGGGGTGTCGACACGGTTCTCCTCACGACCGCGGGGGCGGCCGTTCCGGTGCGGGGGACCGGTCGATCCTGTCAGTGCGCTGTGCGAGTGTCGATGAACAACGGGTTACCTCTTTCCCCGTGCTCATGACCTCCGCTCACCACCACCGCCCCGCACCGGGCACTGCGTACCGTGGACGGGCTCGGCCGCACCCGGCCGGGAGCCCGTGCCCGAGAGGACCCCATGACCGACCCGCTGTCCGACTCCTGGTTCACCCGCGACCTCCCGGTGCTGCGGGCGGTGGCCCGGCTGGTCGACAGCCCGGAGCACGGCGGGGCCCCCTACCTCGGCCAGGTGGTCCCGGCGAGCGGGTTGCCGCGGCCCCAGGTGGTCGCCGCGATCCGCGGGCTGGTCGACACCGGGTACGTCGCCGCGCTGACCAACCACGCCGGCGAGGTCGTCCGGGTCACCGGCATCTCGGGGGAGGCCCGCCGGCTCACCGGGCTCTGGCCCACCCCGCAGACGGAGTGGGAGCGGCTCACCGAGCAGGTGGGCGCCCGTGCTGCGAACGCCGCGACCGACGTCGAGCGGGCCCGCTGGCAGGCGCTGGCCGACGCCACCGCCGCAGTCGGCCCGGATGCCGGGGCACTGCTCATGTCCGCGCTCATCGGCGGGTACGTGCCGCGGGCGCACTGAGGGCAGACACAGCAACGCCCCCCGACCCGGAGGTCGAGGGGCGTTGCCGGTGGTTCAGGTGGCTGGAGTCAGCCGCCCGGTCGGGAGATCAGACCGGGTTGACGTTCGCAGCCTGCGGGCCCTTCTGGCCCTGCTCGACGTCGAACGAGATGCGCTGGCCCTCATCGAGCGAGCGGTACCCGCTGGTCTGAATCGCCGAGTAGTGGACGAAGACGTCCGGGCCGCCGCCATCGGGGGTGGCAAAGCCAAACCCCTTCTCGGCGTTGAACCACTTCACTGTTCCTTCGGGCATTGCTCGCTCCTAGCTGAGGTCGTGCGTCGGGGTCCTGCCACTTACAGAGCCTTCCCGACGCCTCAACCCTAACCACACCGTGCCAACTCCGAAAGCACCGCACCCAGATCCGGGGTGTCCAGCGTCGGTCAACCCCCGCTGCGGACGGCGATCGCCACCGCCAGCAGGCCCAGCACATTGGTGGCCAGGTGGGCGGCCACCGGGGCGAGCAGGCTGCCGCTGCGCAGCCGGAGGAACGCGAAGACGACCCCGGCGCCGGCGGTCGCAGCGACCACGCCCAGCACGGCCACCGCGCTCAGCACGGGGTCCTGCACCGCGGCGTCCGGGGTCCGGGCGGTCGCCAGGTGCCACAGCCCGAACACCACCGAGGTGACCAGGACGGCGCGCACCGGGCCGAGCACCCGCAGCGCCAGGCCCAGCAGCACGCCGCGGAAGGCGAGCTCCTCGGCCAGCACGGTGCCCAGCGGGATGAACACCAGCACCCGCAGCAGCAGCTCGGCGGTGGTCTCGGTTCCTGCCGCGTCGTCCAGCAGCTCATGCAGCGGCGGGACCAGCAGGGCGACGACGTAGGCCGCACCGACCACGCCCAGCACGAGTCCGCCCCAGCGCAGGCCTGACCCGGCCCGCTCCCGGCGCAGCCCCAGCTCGGTGCGGGAGAGCCGGGTCACCGCGAGCAGCACGGCGACGGCCAGCAGGTTCGCCGTCGTCCGCACGCCCGGCGCCGGGGGCAGCCGCGGCACCACCAGCACGCCCCAGACCAGCAGGGCGACCGACGTGAGGGCCAGCGGGAGGAACCGGCGGGTCACTCCTGCTTCTTGGCCCGCGAGGGCTGCACCCGCATCGGCTCGCCGGGCATCTTCGGGTAGTCCGGCGGGAAGGGCAGCTCACCGCCGGGCAGGGTCTCCCACAGCTCCAGCAGCGGGGCCAGGTCGTGGGCCACCTCGTCCACATCGGCCCAGGGGTCGCCGTCGGCCAGCCGGTCGGGCACCGTCGTCAGGTTCAGCGTCGCCGGGTCGGACAGCTCGGCCAGGTCGGCCCAGGTCAGCGGCGTGCTGACCGGGGCGCCGGGGCGGGCCCGCAGGCTCCAGGCCCCGGCGATGGTGCGGTCCCGGTTGTTCTGGTTGAAGTCCACGAACACCCGCTCGCCGCGCTCCTCCTTCCACCACGCGGTGGTCACGCCGTCGTCCCGGCGCTCGAGTTCACGGCCCAGCCCGATGGCGGCGTGCCGGACGTCCTCGAAGGGGTGCTCGGGGCGGATCCGGACGTAGACGTGCACGCCCCGGTTGCCGCTGGTCTTGGCGTACCCGCGCATCCCGAGCTCGGCGAGCAGCTCCCGGGTGGTCTCGGCGACCCGGCGGACGTCGGCGAAGGTGCAGCCCGGCTGGGGGTCCAGGTCGATGCGCAGCTCGTCGGGGTGGTCGACGTCGGGCCGGCGCACCGGCCACGGGTGGAAGGTCAGGGTGCCCATCTGGGCGGCCCACACCAGGTGGGCGGTCGAGGTGGGGCAGAGCTCGTCCGCCGTCCGGCCGCTGGGGAAGGTGATGCGCGCGGTCTCGATCCAGTCGGGGGCGCCCTTGGGCAGCCGCTTCTGGTAGAAGCCGTCGGCATCGGGGTCCCGGGGTCCGGTGGCCAGGCGCATGCCCTCGTGCCAGCCGTCGGGCCAGCGCTCCATGGCCGTCGGGCGGTCGCCCAGCGCGCGCAGCATCGGCTCGCCGACGGCGACCAGGTACTCGCAGACGGCCAGCTTGGTGACCGCCGGGGTGCTGTCGGTGGCGTCGTAGACCACCCGGCCCGGGCTGGACACCCGGACCTCGTGCCCGTCGACGGTCAGGACGACGGCGTCCTTGCTGCTGGCCACGACCGGAGACCCTAGGCGGTCAGGCGGGGCAGGTCAGCCCGTCGAGCGGGGCGACCAGGTCGACGAGGTAGCTGTTCACCGCGTCGGTCACGCACTGGGTCTGCGGGTAGGCGGTGTGCCCGGACCCCTGCCAGGTCAGCAGCACCCCGGAGGTGAGGTCCTCGGCCATGTCGACGGCGCCGGGCAGCGGGGTCACCGGGTCGCCCTGGGTGCCGACCACCAGGATCGGGGCGGCGCCCTCGGCGGTGCGGTCGGGCAGCGGGGTGCGCGGGGCCTCCCACGGCGTGCAGGTGTAGAGGCCCAGGGCGGCGTCGGCGCCGAACAGCGGGTAGGTGGTGTTCCACTCCGCGACCAGGGCCCGCACCTCGTCGGCATCGTGGCTCTCCTCGGTGTCCGAGCAGCTCACGGTGAGGTTCGCGTCGATGGTGTTGGTGTACGTGCCGTCCTCGCCGCGACCGGTGAAGGTGTCGGCCAGGGTCAGCACGCCGGCGGCGTCCCCGGCCTGCGCGGCGGCCAGCGACTGGGCCAGCTGCGGCCACGCGGCCGGGGTGTACAGCGCCGAGCGGACGGCGGCCAGCACCAGCCCCGGGGTGGCCTGACGGGTCTCGCCCTCCCGGCTGCTCGCGATCGGCGTCGTACCGGCCTGGGTCAGCAGGTCGTTGACGAACGTGCGCGGGTCGGCGCCCACCGGGCAGCCGCTCACCAGGGCCACGCAGTTGGCGGCGAAGGCGTCGAATGCGGTCTCGAAGCCGGCGGCCTGGGCCTCGGCGGCCTCCTCGCGGTCGGCGTCGGGGTCGACCGCGCCGTCGAGCACCATGGCCCGGACGTCCTCGGGGAACAGCTCGGCGTAGGTGGAGCCCAGCGTGGTGCCGTAGCTGTAGCCCAGGTAGGTCAGCTGCTCGTCGCCGACGGCCTGCCGGACGACGTCGAGGTCGCGGGCGGAGTCCACGGTGGAGAAGGCGCCCAGGCCCTCGCCGTACTCCTCGGCGCAGCCGGCGGCGACGTCGTCGGCCAGGGCGAAGGCGTCGTCGAGCTGGGCCGCGGTGGTCGGCCGCGGTTCGGACGCGGTGAGCTCGTCCTTGGTCTCGTCGGAGATGCACTCCACGGGCTGGGAGAGCCCGACCCCGCGCGGGTCCACGCCGACGACGTCGAAGCGGCCGAGCACCGCGTCGGGCAGCGTCAGCGCCGACTGGACGGCGGCGTCGGTGGCCGAGAGGCCGGGGCCGCCGGGGTTGACCACCAGCGAGCCGATCCGGTCGGCCTGGGTGCCCGACACCGCGCGGACGGCGAACAGCGACAGGCTCGGGCCGGTCGGGTCGTCGTAGCTGAGCGGGACCGCGATCTGCCCGCAGGAGAAGGTCAGCGGCCGGTCGGCACCGGGTCGCCCGGCGATGATCGGGGCGATCTGGCTGGTGCAGTCCTCCCACGCGACCGGCTCGACCGGGGCCTCGGTGGGTGTCGCGGAGGTGCTGGTGGCGGTCGCGGCGGCGTCGGTCTCCTCGCCGGAGGTGCAGGCCGACAGCACCATGAGGGCGGCGGCGAGCACCGCCAGGAGGACGGCGGGGCGGCGCGCGGGAGCAGTCACGGTCGTCCAGCGTAGGAGGGTCACCTGTGTCCCGCCCGTCACACCCGCCCCAGAGGCCTGCGGTTCAGCCCCCGAGGACCTCGCCCAGGTCGTACCGGACCGGGGTGTCGAGCTGGTCGTAGGTGCAGTCGGCGGCGTCCTTGTCCGGCCGCCAGCGCTGGAACTGACCGGTGTGCCGCAGTCGGCTGCCCTCGAGCTGGTCGTAGCGGATCTCCACCACGAGCTCCGGGCGCAGCGGCACCCAGGACAGGTCCTTCCCGCTGTTCCAGCGGCTGGTGGCCCCCGGCATCCGGCGCTCGCCGTCGGCCTCCACCTGGGCGTTCGCCCAGTCCTGCCAGGGGTGCCCGGAGAGTGCGTCGGCGCGGTACGGGTCGAGCTCGGCGACCAGCTCGCCACGGCGCTTGGTGGTGAAGGAGGCGGCCACTCCGATGTGCTGCAGCCGGCCGTCGCCGTCGTACAGCCCCAGCAGCAGCGAGCCGACCAGCGGGTGCTCGGGCGTGGTCGTCTTGTGCCAGCGGAACCCGGCCACCACGCAGTCCGCCGTCCGGACGTGCTTGACCTTGGTCATCAGCCGCTGGTCGGGTTCGTAGGCCTGGTCCCCGCGCTTGGCGACGACGCCGTCGAGGCCGGCGCCCTCGAACTCCTCGAACCAACGCTGGGCGACCTCGGCGTCGGAGGTGATCGTGGAGACGTAGACCGGCGCCTGGGTCTCGGCCAGTGCCTCGCGGAGGCGGGCCTGCCGGTCGGCGAACGGGGTGGCCAGCAGCGACTCCTCGCCCAGGGCGAGCAGGTCGAAGGCCACGAAGGACGCCGGGGTCTCCGCGGCCAGCTTCGTCACCCGGGACGCGGCGGGGTGGATGCGCTGCAGCAGGGACTCGAAGTGCAGCCGGTCGCCGCGGGGCACGACGATCTCCCCGTCCACCACGCACTTGTCCGGCAGCTGGGCGCGGGCGGCCTCGACGACGTCGGGGAAGTACCGGGTCAGCGGCTTCTCGTTGCGGCTGCCCAGCTCGACCTCGTCGCCGTCCTTGAACACGATGCAGCGGAACCCGTCCCACTTGGGCTCGTAGAACCAGCCCTCCCCGGTGGGGATGGTCTTCGCGGCCTTGGCGAGCATCGGCTTGACCGGGGGAGCGACGGGCAGGTCCACCGGCCCAGTCTGGCAGTGCGCCGGTCGGCACGGGGGGTCACCGGGAATCTCACCCTGGGTGGCGGCCTGCCGTCTGTGCGTGCCCGTCCACAGGTGGGAGGAGCCCTGACCACCACCAGAGGGCTGCGGCGTGTCACTCTCGGGAGGGACGCCCGTACGGCGTAGCAGACGAACAGCCGGTGCGGACGGGGACACGACGATGACAGACGAACACTGGGCTGCCTGGGACCCCTCGGCCGCCGAGCCGGCGCGGCGCCCGCTCGTCGGACCCCGACCGGTGGACCGCAGCCGCAGCCTCCCCGGTCGCGTCGTGGACGGCATCCGGGGCCTCGGCTTCCGCCGGACCATCCCCGTGCTCATCGTCCCGGCCGTCGTCGTCGGTGCCGTCGGTGTCCTCTTCCTCGTCACCGCGCCCTCCTCCGACTCCACCGACGCACCTCGCCTGGTCGTGACGTCCACCGCGCTCAGCGGCGCGGGCGTGGCAGCGGTCGGCAGCGCGCAGACCGGTGCCCCCTTCGTCGTCCGGCTGGAGGGTGAGGCAGCCGGCGTGCTCTCCATCGGCCTGGAGGCACCCTGCGCGGAGCTGCCCGCGGTGGACCTGGTCGTCACCACCGGCTCGGCCGGCGCCGTGCCCCGCAGCGCGTCGGCCTGCGCCGCGGCGACCGACGACTGGGAGGTGGCCGAGCTCAGCCCCGACGAGCCCGTCGCCTCCTTCACCCTCAGCGCGGTCCCGGCCGCGGGTCAGACCGGGCCCGCGCAGTGGACCGGCCGCATGGTCCTGACGCTCGGCGCGGGTGCCGGCGCCGTGGCGCAGGACGTGGCGATGTCGCTGACCGGCGAGGGGAGCGTCGTGGTGGAGGACCCGACCGTGCTGCTGCCGCCCTCGAGTGCCGTGACCGCGACCGCACCGTCGGCTGACCGCACGACCACCACGTCCCGGCCGCCTTCGTCCGGAACCACGGACTCCCCGGCGACGACGGCGCGCCCGTCCGGCGGGGGTCCCGTCCCGACCGGTTCGACCCAGCGGCCGTCGTCTCCGACCGGCGGTGGGCCGACGGCAGGGGGGTCGTCGACCGGGGGCTCGACCGGCGTCCCGTCCAGCCCCGCGCCCACGACGCGACCCCCGACATCGCCCCCGGCGACGTCCCCTCCGTCGTCGTCCGAGCCGCCCACCGAGACGGAGACGCCGCCGACGACACCCCCACCCGCGGAGACATCGGCTCCGGTGGACCTCGACCCGGTGGAGGGCCCCTGACGCGGTGTGCTCGGCGACCTGCTGGGGTGGGGACTCCGGTGGGCCTGATGTCGGCCCCGGGGGCGTGGCGATGAGTCCGGTTCAGGTCGGGCGGTAGGCCGGCCGACGGCGAGGCCGTCGAGCAGCGCCGTGTTGGGTCGCACAGCTCGCTGGCCGCCGCAGGTCCAGCCAGCACCGGTGCCCGGTTCCCGTGGGACACGAGGACCGCCGTGGTCAGAGGTGGCGGAGCTCAGACAGGGCGCAGGGTGCGGGATCCGCCCGCATCAGCCTCGACGGGCTCGACACCGGAGGGTGGGTCCACGTCTCCCCGTGCTTCCGGCCCTCGCGCATCCACTCGTGAGGAAGGTGCCGTCGCCACGACGGCGCAGACCATGAGGACGAGGGCCCCCAGGCCACGAGGACTGTGCAGGACGGCTGCCCAACGGCCCAACTCGGGGACGACCCACCGTGGTTCCCCCACCACGGCTGCCGCCGGCACCGGGTCCAGATCGGCGACGTCGTTCGCGTCGCCCTGCGTGCTGAAGAGCGGTTCGCGACCCGACGTGTCCACGGCGATGACCCGGTGGGTGACCAGCTCACCCGAGCCGCCCGGTCGTACGAACGTGAGCACGTCCCCCACGGACACGTCATCGGTGTCGACCGGCTGGGTGAAGACCATGGCCCCCACCGGCATGGCCGGGGTCATGCTCCCGCTCAACACGGCGAGAGCCTGACCGTCGGTGACCCGCGGGAACAGCGCGACCGTCAGAGCCACGGCCGTGGTGCCGAGGAGGACGAGCCCCAACGACCAGGCGGTGAACTGGCGGATCCTGCGCACGAGAGTGGGCACCCGCCCATCCTGGGGACGCCGTCACCCCCGCGGCATCATCAGAACAGACGATGCCCGGCCCCCTCGGGCGCCCGCACGATGACGGGGTGCGCCGACCCCCCGTGAGCCGTGCCCTGGGTGGCCTGGCGCTCGCCGCTGCAGTCGCGGGTCTCCCGGTGGGAGTCGCGCATGCCGAGGACGGGCTCGCACCCGGGGGCAGCTGGTCGACCACGGTGTCACTGCCCGCGTCGTGGGCCGGGCAGGCCGACCGCCTGGGGGTGACCGTGCTCGCCCTGGACCAGGGCGAGAACGGCTGTCTGGCGCCGGAGGTGGCCGCCGGCGACACCACGTGCACCGCGGACGGCGGCGAGCTGGCCGCCCAGGTGGAGGTCACCGCGGAGGCGGGGCGGTACGAGGCAGGCTCGTGCCGGGCCCTGTCCGATCCCGCCGCCCTGGACCTCGGTGGCGGACGGGTCGCGCGCGTCGATGTCGCCGGTCCCGAGTGTCTCGTCCTCACGTTCGCCTTCCCCGACGGCGAGGACGACGACCTCGCGCAGTCGGACACGTTGGCTCTCAGCCTCGGGCTGGTCGCCTCGGGCCCCGGTGGCGCGCTGGGTGGGGAGTCGCTGCCGGCGGAGAGCGACCGACCGGACGTGGCAGCCGGGGCCGGCGGGACCACCTCGCAGGTCGACCTGGGTGCCGCTCCGGTGGCAGCCGGCACCCAGGGGGTGGACCGCGGCTCGTCGACGGCGCGCCCTGCCGACGCCGCCGCGCTGGTGGCCCCGGGGCCGGACACCGTGGGGACCGCGACGGTCGACGTGGCTGTCGGCGGCGATGACGGTGTTGTGCGGGCCACGGCGGCCGGATCGGTGTTCGACGCCCCACTCGCCCTGGGAGCAATCTTCGTGGGCGCATCTGTCCTGTTCTGGGCCTTGTTCGTCCTGGTCCGGCGCCGGCGTCAGGACCAGGTCCGATGACCAGGCGTCGCTCCGTGCTGGTGGCCGTCCTGGCGTGCGCGCTGTGTGGTGGTTGGGCCGGGGCTGGTTCCGGTCATCTGGGTACGTTCGCCCTGCTCAGTGACAGTGCGGCCGTCACCGCCGATGCGGGGGCGGGGACCCTGTGGTTGACGAGGGTCCTCCCCCCGGGGGAGTCGCAGGACCCGGTGGCCCTCGTCGGGCCCGACGCCGGTGCCGAGGTGCTGGTGAGCATCTCGACCTCACGCGAGACGTCGTGGGTGCTGACTGCCCGGGTGCTCCCGGTCGGGGACACGGATGCCGACTGCGGGCCCCTGGCCGGGAACAGCCTCTCCATCGAGGCCAGCGGGGCTGCATCCCGCACGGTGGCGGCGTGCGGTTCCGAGGCCCCGATCGCGCGGGGCACCGGCGCGGCGGTGTCGACCGTCGTGGTGCGGTGGGCCGGAGCCTCTGACGGAGCCGCCTGGGAGGGCCGGGTCCAGCTGGTGGTGACCCAGGAGGGCGGGGGCTTCTCCGGCCGCTTGGACGTCCCCGTCGGGGTGCTCCCCCCGGCACTCCTCCCGCCTCCGGCCGGGGGTCCGGTGGTGCTGCCGCAGACCGAGCTGCCGCCCACGTCCGTCGTGGAGGACGAGGACCCCTCGACCCAGGAGCCTGCGGAGCCTGTGGCGGAGGCGCCCGCCACCGCCTCACCCACCGCCAGCAGCCCGTCGGCCACGACGAGCACACCTGCTCCACCCACCGTGGCGCCCGCGGCCCCGGCGGCCTCGACACCGGTCCCCGCCGAGGCGCCGTCGTCCGACGGACCCCCCACGGACGCGCCGATCAGCACGGAGTCCGGAGCCACCACGCTCCCGGCCGGCGGCTGATGGTCAGGGACCCGTGTCCTCCAGCCAACCTGCGCGACGAGCCACGGCCACCGCCTGCAACTGGGACTGCACGCCCAGCTTGGTGAGCACTGCCCGGATCTGCGTGCGGACCGTCGCCTCGCTGACGTGCGCCGTCCTCGCTATCGAGCCGGCGGCCTGGCCGGCGGCGAGCAACCGGAGCACCTGGGCCTCCCTCGGGCTCAGCTGGCTGAACGCGGCCAGCTGAGCGGCCCGATCACCCCTCACCCGTCGGGCGGCCGCGATGAGCTGGTGTCGTCGACCGGGGTCGGTGACGACGTCGCCCCGCTGAACCATTTCGACGGTCGCGGCGAGGACGTCGAGGTCGACGTCCTTGGGCAGGACGGCGACCGCCCCTCGTTCGAGGGCCGTGCCCCAGACGTGGTCCCCCTGCTCACCGGTCAGGACGATCACCCGACACCCGGTGGACGCCACCTCTGCGACCAGGTCCAGACCGTCCAGGTGCTCGCCGTCCTCACCCGTGCCCAAGCGCAGGTCCAACAGGACGACGGCCGGGGCTGCTCGACCGCAGGCGTCCACCACCTGCGCGGCGGACCGCGGCGACACGAGCACCGGAGAGGACCCGCGGGACTCGAGTGCCAGGGCCACGGCCTGCGCGAAGAGGACGTGGTCGTCCACCACGAGGACCGCACCGTTCACCCGGCGAGCCGGAGACCGTGCAGCGGTGAGGAGCCCTCGGAGCCGGGAGACCGGACGTCGCACGGTGCGACGGGCGTGACCGGCAGGGTCAGACGGAAGTGGGCACCCTCCGCCGCGGGTCGGGCGACGAGGTCCCCGCCGTGTCGCCGGGCCAGGTCGCGGGAGAGAGCGAGGCCGATGCCCTCACCCGGGCTCCCGTCCCGGCGTGCCCCGGCCTCGAAGACACTGTGCCGCTGCAGGTCGCTCAACCCGGGGCCGTCGTCGGTGACCGAGACGGTCAGCTCGTTTCCGACGGTGACCTCGAGGTCGACGACGCTGTCCGCGGCGTGGACGAGGGCGTTGCCCAGCAGGTTGCCCACGATGACGGCGAGCGCGTCCCCGTCGGCGCGGACGGGCGTCTGGCCGGTCCCACTCCACCGGATGCGGAGGCCGCGTTCCCGGTGGACGGCCACGAGGCTGTCCAAGAGGACGTCGAGATCGACGTCGGCGATGACCGGCGTCCGCTCGGGCATGCGCAGCAGGCGTTGCAGTCGGGCCATCTCGGCCGTCGTCGCACGCTCCAACTGCTCGCGCCGGACCGGGTCCGCCCGCACGCTGGGGTGGTGGGCGGCCGAGGCCCCCGCCTGGATCCCGGCGAGGGCCGCTCGGGCGTCGTGCAGGCAACCCCGCGTCTGCTGCAGCTGCAGCTCGTGGTGGGCCAGCTGCTCGATGAGCGCGGCGACGTACCGCTCCTGTCCGTCCAGGGAGTCGGTGATGCGGCGGGCAGCGCCGACAGCTGCGATGACGCCGGCAGTCAGGAGAGCGCCGTCCACGAGACCGGCGGGCACCGCCCCACCGCCGTCCCCGAGCTGTGCGACCGCCGCGCCGGTCGTGGACGCAGCGACGAGGGCGGCCATGGCGGCGATGGCCCTCGATGACGCGCGGCCCCGGTCGCCGAGCGGGTCGACCCTCGCGGCGACCACAGCCACACCGGCCCACAGCCCCGAGGCGCCCAGGAAGCCGAGGGCGAGAGCCGCGCGCACCGTGGCCGGGTCCGGGGCAGCCAGCAGTCCGGTGAGGACGGTCCCCGCCGCCACCACCGAGCCCACCAGTGTCCGGGCCAGCCAGCGCCGGACGTGGGGGACGGCGGCGCGCAGGGCGAGGACGGCGGCCGTGGCGTAGGCGGCAGCGTGCACACCTCGTGCCAGGACGGCACCCTGTGCGTCGAGCAGGACGAGCACCGCGAACGAGGCAGGCAGCTGCAGCCCGAGCGTCGCCAGCGCCAGGCCGAGCCGCGTGCTGGTCAGGTTCCCGGTGACCCGACCGCGAAGGAGGTGGCCGGCGCCAGCGGCCAGGAAGGCCAGCGCGGCAGCGACCTCGAGCAGCTGGTGGCGGTCGGTCCCCGGCGAGACGACCACGACGACGACGCCGAGAGCCACGAACCCAGTGGCGGGGCTGGACAGGACCCGGCCGAACCGGTCGAGGACCTGGTGTCGCGTGGACTGCTGGGAGCCGACGACCGACCCCTGACGTACGTGCATCGAGTGACCCCCCGTGGTCGCCAGTGACGACATCACACGAACGGGTGTCAGTCCATGACCTGAGAGTCACGAAACTGAACGGTTCCGTCACGACACGCGGCCACGTCTGTCGCAGATCAACAGAAGTGACGATGTGGGGCCCCTCCGCCTTCGGAGAGCCTCCTCGTGTTCGCCAGGCAGGGGCCGGCGAGAAGGCGTCGCGGAGCGACGAACACGTCAGGAGACACACCGTGAAGAAGATCGTTCTCGCCTCGGCCGCCATGGGCGGCGCTGCGCTGGTCGCATTCGGCGCCAGCGGCACGTTCGCCGCATTTTCGGACCAGGAGTCGTCCGTGCTCCCCGAGGCTTCAGCCGGCACGCTTTACCTGAACGCCGCCGGACAGTCCGCGTCGTCAGATGGTGACGTGTCCCAGATCGTCCCGACCCAGACGGTCACGTTCGCCACGCCCGTGCAGAACGCAGGCAATCTCGACGGCATCCTCAAGGGGACCCTCGTTCTCCAGGGCAACGAGGAAAACAGCTGCGTCGGGCCGGAGATCGGTGCCGACACCTCGTGCGCGGGTACCGGAGCAGGGGAGCTGGCTGGACAGCTGCAGGCAACCAGCGGTTACCGCGTCCTCGCGGCCGGCGAGACGTGTGACGAGGACACCCCCACCATCGACACCACCTTCAGGGGGACCCTCCTGCAGCTGGTGAGTGCCGGCTCTGGCCTTGCTCCCATCGCAGCGGGAACGACGGTCTGCTCAGTCATCACCGTGACCCTCCCCGAACTGGGAGCGACGAACAACCTGGTGCAGAGCGACTCGATCCAGCTTCGTTTCGACTTCGAGCTCACGCAGGACACCAGCGTCTGAGGAACGTCAACGGGCGGCCGGGGCTCGTATGGCCGCCCGTTGACCATCTCAGCTGTTCAACACGTACCGCCCGAAGACGGCGCCGTCCTCCTCCAGGAGGTGGATCAGCTGGGCTCGGGCCGGGTCGGGCAGCCCGTGCCCGCCCAGCAGCCCAGGGGCGCCGCCGACCAACAGGGGGGCGATCGTCAGGCACAGCTCGTCGACCACGCCGGCGGCCACGGCGGAACCGAACAGCGTGGGGCCGCCCTCGCAGAGCACGTGGGTGAGGCCGCGTTCGGCGAGGGCGTCCAGGGCGGCGGGCAGGTCGACGTCGTCGTCGCCGCAGACCAGCACCTGCACCCCGGCCGCCGTCAGCACGGCCCGTCGGCCGGGGTCGCTCGCGGCGCAGGTGACCAGGTGGGTGGGGGAGACGGCGTCGGTCACCAGCCGGTCGGTCGGCAGCAGCGAGGCGTGCCTCGACACCACGACCACGGGGGCCGTCGCCGACCGGCCCAGCTCGGCGCGGATGCGGCCGACCGGGGAGTCGGGGGTGAGCGGCCGGTAGCCCTCGGCGGCCGCGGTGCCCCGGCCGACCAGGACGGCGTCCGCCCAGGCCCGCAGCACCCGGAAGACCGCCTTGTCCGCGGCCGAGCCCAGCCCGCTGCTGAGCCCGTCGACGCTCGTGGCGCCGTCCAGGGCCGCCACGAACCCCGCCCGGACGTGTCGGCCGGGCGGGGGGCGGTAGGTCTCGGCGAGCGTGGCAGCGTCCAGCAGCCCTGCCGCCGGTGGCAGCAGGGCCCGCATCAGCGGGTGCTCAGCACGGCCGCGGACTGCGCCGGCAGGGTGACCGCGTGCCCGTCGACCCCGGGGAGCTCCCCGGTGGCGAACAGCACCCCGGTGGCCTCGACGTCCAGGTCGACCTCGCGCGGCTCGTCGGCCAGGTTCACCGCCACCCGGAGCGACCCGCGGTGGACGACCAGCCAGCGGTCGGCGTCGTCCCACTGCACCTGCACCTGGGCCAGGTGCGGGTCGACCAGGTCGGGGTGCGTGGACCGCAGCGCGAGCAGCGCGCGGTGCACCCGCAGCAGGTCGGCGTGCGGCTGCTGCTCCAGCTCCGACCAGTCCAGCTTGGAGCGCAGGAAGGTCTCCTCGTCCTGCGGGTCCGGCACGACCGCGGCGTCCCAGCCGTGCGCGGCGAACTCCCCGATCCGTCCCTCGGCGGTGGCCTTGCCCAGCTCGGGCTCCGGGTGGCTGGTGAAGAACTGCCACGGGGTGCTGGCGCCCCACTCCTCGCCCATGAACAGCATCGGGGTGAACGGGCTGGTCAGCGTGATGGTGGCGCCGACGGCGAGCAGCGCGGGGGAGAGGTCGGCCGAGACCCGGTCACCGACGGCGCGGTTGCCGATCTGGTCGTGGTCCTGCAGGTAGGCCAGGAACTTCCAGCCCGGCAGCGCCTGGGTGTCCACCGGCCGGCCGTGGTGCCGGCGGCGGAAGGACGACCACGCACCGTCGTGGAAGAACGCCCCGGTGAGCACCTTGGCGAGCCCGCCCAGGCCGGCCTCGGCGAAGTCCCGGTAGTAGCCCTGGCCCTCGCCGGTCAGCACCGCGTGCAGGGAGTGGTGGAAGTCGTCGGACCACTGCGCGGTGAGCCCGATCCCGCCGGCGACCCGGGGGGTGACCATGCGCGGGTCGTTGAGGTCGCTCTCGGCGATCAGGGTCAGCGGGCGGCCCTCGGCGACGCTCAGCGCGTCGACCTCGGCGGCCATCTCCTCCAGCACGTGGGTGGCCCGCTCGTCGACCAGGGCGTGCACGGCGTCCAGCCGGAGCCCGTCGACGTGCATGTCGCGCAGCCACATGACCGCGTTGTCGATGACGTAGCGGCGCACCTCGTCGGAGTCCGGGCCGGACAGGTTCACCGAGTCGCCCCAGGTGTTGGCCCCGCCCTCGCTGAACACCGGGAAGAACTCGGGCAGGTAGTTCCCCGACGGGCCCAGGTGGTTGTAGACGACGTCCTGGATGACGGCCAGCCCGCGCTGGTGGCAGGCGTCGACGAAACGCTGGTAGCCCGCCGGCCCGCCGTAGCCTTCGTGGACGGCGTACCAGGCGACGCCGTCGTAGCCCCAGTTGTGCGTGCCGTTGAACCCGTTCACCGGCAACAGCTCCACGAAGCTGACCCCCAGCTCGACCAGGTGGTCCAGCCGGGCGATCGCGGCGTCGAAGGTGCCGGCCTCGGTGAAGGTGCCCACGTGGAGCTCGTAGACCACACCGCCGGCCAGCGGGCGGCCGGTCCAGGTGCGGTCCACCCATCGGTACGCGGCCGGGTCGAAGCGGCGGGACAGACCGTGCACCCCGTCGGGCTGACGGCGCGAGCGCGGGTCGGGCCGGGCCGGGGTGGTGTCGTCCAGCAGGAACCCGTAGTCGGCCTCGGCCGGGGCCGGCACGGTCACCCGCCACCAGCCCTCGTCGTCCCGGGTCATGTCGTGCACGGCGGCATCGGGGCCGGCCCCCAGTTGGAGGCGGACCCGCTCGGGCACCGGCGCCCAGACGGTGAACTCGACGGGCTGGTCCGGGGACGACATGGGAGTGGATCCTCCAAGGGGGTGGGACTGTCGGTGGCCGGGACGACTATGCCCGTGTGGACCCCACGCAACCCCGCCCCGGTGTCGAGGTGACCGGTCGCACCGTGGAGCTGCGGGTGCACGGGGTCAGCGGCACCTCCCCGGAGGACCTGCTCGGCGAGCCGGTCGTCACCCAGGTCGCCGGCGACGGCTTGGGCCGGTTCTTCCGCCCGGTCGCCCCGCGGGCCGACGGGACGGTGCTGGAGGGCTACCACTGGGCGCTGTTCACCTCCGGGAGCTGGCGGCAGGGGCTGTGGTTCCTGCTGCTGCCCTTGGGGCTGGCGAACCTGGCCGCGCACGCCCTCCCGGCCGGGCGGACTGGCCCGGAGCGCGTCGTCGCGCTGGCCGCCCTCCGGCTGCTGGGTGCCGCGCTGACCGCGACGCTCGCGCTGGGCGCGCTGACCGTGCTCGTCGACCTCGTCGCGGTGCAGGGTCCGGGCCGGGGCCGGCCCTGGGCCGTCGTCACCGGGCTCGCCGTGGTGGTCGGGGTGCTGGCCGTCGTCGCGCTCCTGGGCCGCGGGCGGGTCCCGGCACCGCCACCGGGTCCGCAGGCCGTGGTGGCCCCCGACGTGCCGCGCACGGTGCTGGCCGACCCCGGCTTCGGCGCCGGTGACCCCGACGTGCCGGTGCTCCGCCGGTTGCACGTGCTGGTGGGGTTGCTGGTCCTGGCCGTGCCCGGGTGGACGGCGGCAGGGCTGGCCTGGGTGCCTGCCGCGGCGGCGGCGGTCACGGGGGCGGTGGTGCTCGGGCTGGGCGACCCACGGACGCCGGGCCGGTGGTGGCGTCGGGCCGGCCCGGTCGCCCGGCGGCCGGTGGCGGTCCTCGCCGCCGTGGGTGTCGGCGCGGGCGCGGTGCTGGCGACGGTCGGTGGTCGACTGCTGGTCGGTGACACGGGCGACCGGCTCGTGGGGCTCGGTGGTGCGCTGACCACGCTCGTCGTCACCGGGGCGGCGTGCCTGGTGGTGCTGCTCGGCGCGGTGCTCCTCGGCCGGCGCGGTGCCGCGCCGGTGCCGGCGCCGTTCCGCCCGCTCGCGGCGGGTCTGTCGGCCTGGGTGGTGGCCGTGGTCGCCGCCGCCCTGGGCCTGGGGTTCACCGCCGGGCTGGTCTGGGCCACCCGGCGGGTGCTGGGCGGTGAGGTCGCCGGGGTCTACCGGGCCACCGCGGCCGGCTGGGGTGTCGCGGTCGTGGGTCTGGCCGCGGTCGGTGTCGCCGTGCTGGTGGCCCGGGCCCGGTCGGCGCCCGGCCGGCGCTCGAGGGCCGCGGCCTCCTACCCACCGGGAACCGACGGGCGGGTGGTCGAGAGCGCCGCGACCGGGCTGTGGCTGGCCGGGCTCCGGTCCTGGGCGCCCGGCGTGCTGGTCGGGCTGGCGGCGCTGACCGTGCTGGCGGCCGGGGTCCTGCTGGCCGGGCTGGCCGGGGTGCCGCTGCCCGACGCCGGACCCGTCGGCCGGGTGCTGGTCGGGGTCGGCACGGTGGCCCTGGTGGGCTTCGCGGTCGGGCTGCTGCTGGCGGGTCGGGGCGCGGTGCTGCACCCCGCGGTCCGCCGAGGGGTCAACGTGCTCTGGGACGTCGTCGCGTTCTGGCCCCGCGAGGTGCACCCCGTCGTCCCGCCGCCCTACTCGCGGCGGGCGGTCGGCGACGTGGCCACCCGGGTGGGGTGGCTGCTGACCCGGGGCGGGGCCGACCGGGTGACGCTGGTCGGCTACAGCCAGGGCAGCCTGATCTGCCTGGCCGCCCTGCTGCAGGTGCCACCCGGGCTGCGGCCCCGGGTCGCGCTGGTCACCCACGCCTCCCAGCTCCGGCTGGTCTACGCCCGGGTGTTCCCGCGGGCGGTGCCGGTGGCGCTGCTGCGCTGGACGCTCGGGGTGCTGGACGGGCGGTGGTCGAGCCTGTTCCGGGCGACCGACCCGTTCGGCGGGCCGGTCTTGGCGTGGGACCGCAGCCCCGACGGGGGCCTGCTGACCTCGACCCGGCTGACCGCCGACGGCCAGGACGACGGCGACGACGTCGTCGGTGCCGACGGCGTGCGGGTGTCCGGTACCGAGTGGCGGCTGCCCGACCCCGCGGTGGTGGACCCGCAGGAGCGGTCGTGGCCCGGCCGGCGCGGGCACACCGACCACACCCGGGACCCGGCGTGGCCGGCTGCCCTGGCCGCGGTCTGGCGTCCTCCCGGGGGGTGACACGACACGGCACCGGATCGGTCCGGGGGAGGATCCGCAACCGACTCGGCGCCGCTACCTTGCTGGTCACAGCCCCACCGACGTACGAGACGAGCCGCCATGAGGGTCCTGCGCACCCTGGTCTTCCCCGGTCTGAGGTTGCTGGTGTGGGCGGTGATCGCGGTGGCCCTGGTCGTGCTGGCCTTCCGGGGCTCCGGCGCCGGCGAGGCCTCCGCGGACGGTGCCACCACCCCACCCGCGGTGGACCTGGAGAGCCCTCAGGTGCCCGTCTCCCTCGGGACGGTGCAGAACACCGTGACCGTCACCGGCACCGTCGTCGCCGACCCCGCGGTGCCGGTCAAGGCGACGGCGATCGGGGAGGTGCGTCGGCTGCTCGTCGCCCCGGGCGCGGTGGTCGCCGCCGGCGACGGTCTGCTCACGATCACCGTCACCACCGAGCGCGACCCGGTGACCACGACCGACGCCGAGGGCACCGAGACGGTCACGCCGCGGGAGCCGCTGGTCACCGTCTCCACGGTCACCGCGACCGCAGCCGGCACGGTCACCTCGCTCGACGTCCTGGTGGAGCAGGTGGTGGCCGTCGGGGACGTCGTGGGGCAGATCAGCCCCGGCACGCTGTCGATCAGTGCGCCCCTCACCCAGGACGACCAGTTCCGGCTGCTCACCCCGCCGGCCGCGGCCGACGTCACCGTCCAGGGCGGGCCGGCGCCGTTCACCTGTTCCGGGCTGACCCTGGGTGCCCCGCCGGCGTCCACCGGCGACGGCACGGGGACGACGGGCGGGTTCGACCCGACCACCGGGGCCACCACCACCGGGACCACCGCCCGGTGCGCGGTCCCCGCGGGGACCCCGGTGTTCGCCGGGATGGCCGCCTCCGTGGCGGTCCAGGCCGGCACCGCGGCCGACGTCCTCACCCTGCCGGTCACCGCCGTCCAGGGCTCGGTGCAGGCCGGCAACGTCTGGGTCGTGGGAACCGACGGCGAACCCGTGTCGACCCCGGTCACCCTCGGGCTCACCGACGGCCTCCTGGTCGAGGTCACCGGCGGCGTCACCGAGGGCCAGCTGGTGCTGGAGTACGTCCCCGTCGCCGACGACACCCCGGTCGACGCCGGGACGGGCTTCGGGTACGGCGGGTGAGCCAGCTCCAGCTCACCGGGGTGGGCCGCGACGTCCGGCTGCCCGACGGCGGCGTGCTGCCGATCCTCACCGGCGTCGACCTCACCGTGGCCGCCGGCGAGCACGTCTCGATCGTGGGCCGCTCCGGATCGGGGAAGTCGACCCTGCTCAACGTGCTCGGGCTGCTGGACAGCCCCACGGCGGGGGAGTACCTGCTCGACGGCCAGGACACCGCCCGGCTGCGTGGCCGGCGGCGGGCCCGGCTGCGCGGGGAGTGCTTCGGGTTCGTGTTCCAGCAGTTCAACCTGCTGCCCCGGCGCACGGCGGCGGAGAACGTCGCCGCCCCGCTGCTCTACGCCCGCGGGAAGGACTTCCTCCGCCGCGGCCGGACCGCCCGGGAGGTGCTCGACCGGGTCGGGCTGGGCGACCGCGCCGACCAGGTGCCCGAGCGGCTGTCCGGCGGCGAGCAGCAGCGGGTGGCCATCGCCCGGGCGCTGGTCCGCCGTCCCCGCGTGGTGCTGGCCGACGAGCCCACCGGCGCGCTGGACGTCGAGACCGGCCGGGCGGTGATGGCCCTGCTCGCCGAGGCCGCCGCCGAGCAGGGTGCGGCCCTGGTGACGATCACCCACGACCTCGCGGTCGCCGCGCTGGCCGACCGCCAGCTGCGCCTCGAGGCCGGCCGGCTGACACCGATGACGGCCGCCGAGACCGCGGCGGCGACCTCGTGACCGGGCTGCTCGGGGTGCTCGCGGAGGCCTGGAGCGAGGTCCGGGTGCACAAGGCCCGGGTGGTGCTCTCCCTGGTCGGGGTCTTCCTCGCCGTGTTCGCGATGACCGCGGTGACCGCGCTGGGGCTGATCGTGGCCCAGGTGCAGCAGGAGCAGGCGGAGCGGTACGGCGGCCGGCCGGCGACCATCTCCGTCAGTGGCTACGACCCGATGACCGGCCTGCCGCCGGCCGCCGCGGAGTGGGACGCCGCGACCGGGGACCTGCTGGACCGGTACGGGGTGTCGGAGTTCGCCACCTTCCGCAGCAGCAGCGCGCTGTTCCGGCTGCCGGCCGGCACCCAGGAGCTGCCGACGATGGAGGTGTCGCCGTCCTACGGGGAGCTGCACCGGATCGAGCCGGTCGCCGGGCGGTGGCTGGTCGACGCCGACCGGGACTCGCTGTCCCCGGCGCTCGTGGTCAACGAGTTCGTGCTGGCCCAGATGGGCGGCGGGGAGTTCACCGGGCCCCGCAGCGTCGTCCTCGGCGGCGCCCGGCCGGTCACCGCGACCGTGGTGGGGGTGCTGAAGAACGACGGCGGGGAGTACCCGCTGGTGTACCGCGTCGACCGCTCGGGGCTCGGGGTGGCCGACACGACCGTCTCCAGCAGCTACGGGTTCGGGCCCACCACGCTGGAGCTGTGGGTGCCGCCGGAGCAGGCCGACGCAGTGGTCGCCGCGGTGGGCAACGACCTGTCGCTGGTGCTGCCCGGCCTGCAGGTCGACGCCTACCGGATGGACTCACCCGGGGTCGCCGACAGCCTGGACGTGCTGCGGTTGGCCATCCGCGGGGCCGGGGCCGTCGTCCTGCTGCTGGGCGGGCTCGGGGTCTTCAACGTCGGGATGATGGCCGTCCGCCAGCGGGTGCGGGAGATCGGCATCCGGCGCAGCTTCGGGGCGACGTCGTCCCGGGTCTTCGGCGCGATCATGCTCGAGTCGGTGGTCGCCACCCTGCTCGCCGGACTGGCCGCCGTGGGACTCGCCGTGGTGGTGGTGGCGAACCTGCCGATCGAGCAGTGGTTCAACGGCGGGGTGCCGATCGCCGACGAACCGGGCTTCCCGGTGCAGGCCGCCCTCGAGGGCCTGGTCGCCGCCGCCGGCGTCGGAGCGCTGGCCGGCCTGCTCCCCGCGCTGCTGGCGGTGCGCGTCAAGGTCATCGACGCCATCCGCTTCTGAGCGAGGACCTCCTCGCCCCCGACGTGCTCGTAGGGGGGCGAGGAAGTCCTTCGTCAGTCCTTGACCAGCAGCGCGACCGGGAGGGCCGTGAGCAGCTCGGCCACCGAGACGCCGTGCGCGTCGGAGACGACGCGGGTGCCGGTGAGCAGGTCGCGCCAGCCGCCGTGGGACAGCTCGAGGGCGGTGTCGCCCCACCCGGTGGCGGCCAGGCCGACCGGCAGCCGGGTCGCGACGGTCACGACGCCGCCCCGGTCGAAGGCCACCGCGTGGTCGGCCGCCGACCCGGTCACGCCGACCGGCTCGTAGCGGGAGAACGACCCGGGGGAGTCGCGCCGGTGCCGGAGCACCCGGGAGACCACCAGCAGCTTGGCCGCGCCCGAGGCGTCCACGGCCGGGACGGCGCCGTCGTCCAGACCGGCGAGCAGCTCCCGCCGGGCCCGGTAGTCCACCGGACGGCGGTTGTCCGGGTCGACCAGGCTGAAGTCCCACAGCTCGGTGCCCTGGTAGACGTCCGGGACCCCGGCGATGGTGAGCTGCAGCAGCTTCTGGGTCAGCGAGTTCGACCAGCCGGGCGGGGTGATCCGCGCGACGAAGGCGTCGATCTCCGACCGGGTGGTCGGGTCGTCGAACGCCGCGTCGACCATCGCGTGCAGGGCTGCCTCGAACTCCTCGTCGGGTGCGGTGTACGTGGTCGACGTGCCGGCCTCGCGGGCGGCCTTCTCCACGTAGGCCTGCGCCCGCTCGCGGGACAACGGCCAGGCCCCGACCAGGTTCTGCCACACCAGGTGCGCCAGCGGACGGTCGGCCAGCGGGTGCCGGGCCAGCCAGCCCCGCACCAGCCCGGCCCACTCCTCGGGCAGCTCGGCGAGCACGGCGAGCCGGGCCCGCACGTCCTCGCTGCGCTTGGTGTCGTGGGTGGACAGCGTGGTCATGGAGACCGACCGCTCGGCCGCCCGGTGCTCCTGGGCGGCGTGGAAGTCCGCGACCGAGATGCCGAAGTGCGCGGGGTCGCCGCCCACCTCGTTGAGCATCACGAACCGGGCCCACCGGTAGTAGGCGCTGTCCTCCACGCCCTTGGCCATGACCGGGCCCGAGGTCTGCTCGAAGCGGGTGGCCAGCTCGGTGTGCGGGGTGGCCAGCAGCGGGTGCAGCCCGTCGACCGCGGCGGTGAGGTCGGGTCGACGCTCCCGGACGGCTGCGACGGTGGCGTCCAGGTGCGACCGGCCCTCGGGCAGGTAGGTGCGGTACACCGGGAAGGAGGCGAGCAGCTCGGCGAGCCCCTCGACGACCTGCTCGGCCGGGACCCCGGGGAGGTCGCCGACCAGCCGGGCCAGCCGGGCGACCTCGGAGCCGAGGATGCCGTCGGTGACCTCGCGCTTGGTGCCGTGCACCAGCTCGGCGTAGTCGACCTCGTGGCCCACCAGCTCGGTGTCCAGCGCGGTCAACGCGGCCTCGCCGGCCGGGTCGACGAGCACGCCGTCGACCTCGGACAGCGCGTCGTACCCGGTGGTGCCCGCGGTGGCCCAGTCGTCGGGGAGCTGCTCGCCGGGCTCCAGGATCTTCTCCACCACGGTCCAGCGGCGGCCGCTGGCCTCGGCGAGCCGGTCCAGGTACTGCTGCGGGTCGGCCAGCCCGTCCGGGTGGTCGATCCGCAGCCCGTCGACCAGGCCCTCGGACACCAGCGACACCGCCAGCTCGTGGGTGGCGTCGAAGACCCGCTGGTCCTCCACCCGCAGCCCGGCCAGGGTGTTGATGGCGAAGAACCGGCGGTAGTTGAGGTCGCCGTCGGCCCGGCGCCAGTCGACCAACTCGTAGTGCTGCCGGTCGTGCACCTCCTGCGGGGTGCCCTCGCCGGTGCCGGGAGCGATCGGGAAGCGGTGCTCGTAGTAGCGGAGCTCGCCGTCCTCGACCTTCAGCTGCGCCACGTCGTCGGCACTGCCCAGGACGGGCACCCGGACCCGACCGCCGCCGAACTCCCAGTCGACGTCGAAGGCGTGCGCGTGCGGGCTGTCCTGGCCCAGCTCGAGCAGCGACCACCACCACTGGGAGGCGTGGGCGTCGTCCACGCCCATGTGGTTGGGCACCAGGTCCAGCACCAGGCCCAGACCGTGCTCGTGCAGTGCGGCGACGAACCGGTCGAGGGCCTCCCGGCCACCGCGCGCCTCGTCGACGTGCGCGTGGTCGGTGGTGTCGTAGCCGTGGTTGGACCCCTCGGCCGAGCGCAGCAGCGGCGAGGCGTAGGCGTGGCTGACGCCGAGGTCGGCCAGGTAACCGGCCAGCGCCGCGCCGGCGTCCAGGGTGAAGTCGGCGTGGAACTGCAGCCGGTAGGTGCCCGAGGGCACCCCCCGGCTGTGCTCCCGGGTCTGCTCCCGTGCCCCCGTGGCCGTGGTCACGAGACGCTGCGCAGGACGACCATGGCCCGGCCCTTGACCGTGACGACGTCGCCGGCGGAGTGCTCGTTGGGGTCCACCGGGCCGAACTCGGCGGTGTCCACGACGACCGACCAGGTCGGGGCGTACTCGTCGGAGGGCAGGGTGAACTCGATGTCCTCGTGCCAGGCGTTGAACGCCAGGATGAAGCAGTCGTCCACCACGGCCTCGCCGCGCTCGTCGGTCGAGCGGATGCCGTTGCCGTTGAGGTAGACCGCGACGCTCTTGGCGTAGTGGGCGTCCCAGTCCTCCTCGCTCATCAGCTCACCGGACGGGGTCAGCCACGCGATGTCGGGGACCGGGTCGCCCTCGCCGCGACCGACCGGACGGCCGTTGAAGAACCGGCGACGGCGGAACGTCGGGTGCGCGTGCCGCAGGTGGGTGACCAGCTTGGTGAACTCGACCAGGCCCTCGTCGACGTCGGACCAGTCGATCCAGGTCAGCTCGGAGTCCTGGCAGTAGCCGTTGTTGTTGCCGCCCTGGCTGCGACCCAGCTCGTCGCCGTGCAGCAGCATCGGGACGCCCTGGGAGAGCATCAGGGTGGCGATGAAGTTGCGGCGCTGCTGGGCGCGCAGGGCGAGGATCTCGGCGTCGTCGGTCTCGCCCTCGACGCCGCAGTTCCAGCTGCGGTTGTGGCTCTCGCCGTCGTTGTTGCCCTCGCCGTTGGCCTCGTTGTGCTTGTCGTTGTAGGAGACCAGGTCGTTGATGGTGAAGCCGTCGTGGGCGGTCACGAAGTTGATGCTGGCGACCGGACGACGTCCCGAGTGCTGGTAGAGGTCGGCCGAACCGGTGATCCGGCTGGCGAACTCACCGACCGTGGCGTCCTCGCCGCGCCAGAAGTCGCGCACGGTGTCGCGGTACTTGCCGTTCCACTCGGTCCACAGCGAGGGGAAGTTGCCGACCTGGTAGCCGCCGTCGCCGACGTCCCAGGGCTCGGCGATGAGCTTGACCTGGCTGACGATCGGGTCCTGGTGGACCAGGTCGAAGAACGCCGACAGCTTGTCCACGTCGTGCAGTTCGCGGGCCAGGGTCGAGGCCAGGTCGAAGCGGAAGCCGTCGACGTGCATCTCGGTCACCCAGTAGCGCAGCGAGTCCATGATCAGCTGCAGCGACTGCGGCTGGCGCACGTTGAGGGAGTTCCCGGTGCCGGTGTAGTCCATGTAGAACTGCTCGTCGCCCTCGACGAGGCGGTAGTACGCCTGGTTGTCGATGCCCTTGAACGACAGCGTCGGGCCGTTGTGGTTGCCCTCGGCGGTGTGGTTGTAGACCACGTCGAGGATCACCTCGATCCCCGCCTCGTGCAGGGTGCGGACCATCCCCTTGAACTCCTGCACCTGCATGCCGTTGTCGGTGTTGCTGGCGTACTCGTCGTGCGGGGCGAAGAAGCCGATGGAGTTGTAGCCCCAGTAGTTGCGCAGGCCCTTCTGCTGCAGGGTGTCGTCCTGCACGAACTGGTGCACCGGCATGAGCTCGATCGCGGTCACGCCGAGGTCGGTGAGGTGCTCGATGACCGCCGGGTGCGCGATGCCGGCGTAGGTGCCGCGCAGCTCCTCGGGGACCCGCGGGTGGGTCATCGTCAGGCCCTTGACGTGGGCCTCGTAGATGACGCTCTTGTGGTAGGGCGTGCGCGGGGCGCGGTCGGTGCCCCAGTCGAAGTAGGGGCTGACCACGACGGACTTGGGCATGTGCGCCGCGGAGTCGTCGTCGTTGCGCTCCTGGGTCTCGAAGTCGTAGCCGAAGACCGAGGGGTCCCAGTCGATGCCGCCGTCGATCGCCTTGGCGTAGGGGTCCAGCAGCAGCTTGTTCGGGTTGCAGCGCAGCCCGGCCTCGGGGTCGTACGGGCCGTACACCCGGTAGCCGTAGCGCTGGCCGGCCTGGATGCCGGGCAGGAAGGCGTGCCAGACGAAGGCGTCCATCTCGGGGAGGCGGATGCGGGTCTCGGTGCCGTCGTCGTCGAACAGGCACAGCTCGACCTTCTCGGCCACCTCGCTGAAGATCGCGAAGTTGGTGCCGGTGCCGTCGAACGTCGCCCCGAGGGGGTAGGCGGTACCGGGCCAGACCTGGGTGGTCATGTGGTGGCGTTCCTCCTGCTGTGGGCGGTTCCCGGACGTCCGGGGACCTGCGGGTCGTGCGGGGTGCCGCCGGGGGCGGCTGGTCGGTGACCGGGTCGGGGCTGCGGTGCCCACGGACGGTGCCCACGGACGAGGCGGGGGACACGCGTCCGCCGCGACGATCGGGTCACGGTCGTCGGGAGGAGTCTGCCAAGAGCCGGCCCGGTCCGCCGGGCGTGCGGTGCGTGCCGTCGCGCACGGCCCGGTCGGGCGGTCTGCGGGTGGGACGCGACGAGGCCCCCCACGGTGTCCGTGGAGGGCCTCGAGTCGGGCAGGGGCGGGTCCGGCCGTGCCCGGTGTCCCGGGTGGTACCGGATCTCGTCGTCGCCCCGCGGTACCCGGTGCGTGCCCGGGCCGTTCGGTGCGGCTGACGCTGTCCCCGTCGTCCTGCACCACCGACGCTAGGGCTGGGCACCCGGCCCCACAACCCCCTGTGACGGGGTCTTCACACCCCGTGTGTCACAACCGTGTAATTACGTCCCACACGTCACTCCTGGGGTCGGTGGGACGTCCCGTCGGGGTGCCGGCCAGGGGTGCCGGGAGGGGTCCGGACGTCGTCGCCGGGTTTCTGTCGTACCCCCGTCGTACCGTCGGGGCGTGACGACGAAGACCGGTCTGAAGCCCACGCAGGGCACCTTCGAGGTGATCAGCGAGTTCGTGCCCTCGGGTGACCAGCCGACGGCGATCAAGGAGCTGGCGACCGCGGTCAACGCCGGCCAGAAGGACACCGTGCTGCTGGGTGCCACCGGCACGGGCAAGTCGGCGACCACGGCCTGGCTGATCGAGCAGGTGCAGCGGCCCACCCTGGTGATGGCGCCGAACAAGACCCTCGCCGCGCAGCTGGCCAACGAGTTCAAGGAACTGCTGCCCAACAACGCGGTGGAGTACTTCGTCTCCTACTACGACTACTACCAACCCGAGGCGTACGTCCCGCAGACCGACACCTACATCGAGAAGGACTCCTCGATCAACGAGGAGGTGGAGCGGTTGCGGCACTCGGCCACCCAGAGCCTGCTCACCCGGCGCGACGTCGTGGTGGTCTCCACGGTGTCCTGCATCTACGGCCTGGGCACCCCGCAGGAGTACGTCGACCGGGCGCTGAAGATCTCCCTGGGCCAGGAGCGCGACCGCGACGAGCTGCTGCGCACCCTGGTCACCGAGCAGTACACCCGCAACGACCTGGCCTTCACCCGCGGCACGTTCCGGGTCCGCGGCGACACCATCGAGGTGTTCCCGGTCTACGAGGAGCTCGCGGTCCGGATCGAGATGTTCGGCGACGAGGTCGAGCGGCTGTACTACCTGCACCCGCTCACCGGCGAGGTCGTCCGCGAGGTCCAGGAGCTCTACGTCTTCCCGGCCACGCACTACGTCGCCGGCCCCGAGCGCATGGAACGCGCCATCGGCGGCATCGAGGCCGAGCTCGAGGGGCGGCTGGCCGAGCTGGACAAGCAGGGCAAGCTCCTGGAGTCCCAGCGGCTGCGCATGCGCACCACCTACGACATCGAGATGATGCGCCAGGTCGGCTTCTGCTCCGGGATCGAGAACTACTCCCGGCACATCGACGGCCGTGGCGCCGGCACCGCCGGCTCGTGCCTCATCGACTACTTCCCGGACGACTTCCTGCTCGTCATCGACGAGTCGCACGTGACCGTGCCGCAGATCGGCGGCATGTACGAGGGCGACATGAGCCGCAAGCGCACCCTGGTCGACCACGGCTTCCGGCTGCCCTCGGCGATGGACAACCGCCCGCTGAAGTGGGAGGAGTTCACCGACCGCATCGGTCAGGCCGTCTACCTCTCGGCCACCCCGGGCAAGTACGAGCTGGGCCGCACCCAGGGCGAGTTCGTCGAGCAGGTCATCCGGCCCACCGGCCTGGTCGACCCCGAGATCGTGGTCAAGCCGACCAAGGGCCAGATCGACGACCTGGTGCACGAGATCCGCACCCGCACCGAGAAGGACGAGCGGATCCTGGTCACCACGCTGACCAAGAAGATGAGCGAGGACCTCACCGACTACCTGCTCGAGCTGGGCATCAAGGTGCGGTACCTGCACTCGGAGGTCGACACCCTGCGCCGGGTCGAGCTGCTGCGCGAGCTGCGGCAGGGCGAGTACGACGTGCTGGTCGGGATCAACCTGCTCCGCGAGGGCCTCGACCTCCCGGAGGTGTCCCTGGTCGCGATCCTCGACGCCGACAAGGAGGGCTTCCTCCGCTCGGGCACCTCGCTGATCCAGACCATCGGCCGCGCCGCCCGCAATGTCTCGGGCCAGGTGCACATGTACGCCGACAAGATCACCCCGTCGATGGCCCAGGCGATCGACGAGACCTCGCGGCGCCGGGAGAAGCAGGTCGCCTACAACACCGCCCACGGCGTCGACCCGCAGCCGCTGCGGAAGAAGATCGTGGACATCCTCGACGGCATCTACAAGGCCAGCGAGGAGGCCGAGGCCGCCACCGAGCAGTTCGGCGGGTCCGGTCGCCAGCAGTCCCGGGGGAAGGCCCCGGTCCCCGGGCTGTCCTCGAAGTCCAAGGGCAAGGCCAAGGCGGGGTCGATCGACGTCGAGGGGCTGCCCCGGGCCGCGCTGGCCGACATGATCACCGAAATGAACGACCAGATGCTCTCCGCGGCCCGCGAGCTGCAGTTCGAGGTCGCCGCCCGCCTGCGCGACGAGCTGAACGAGCTGAAGCGGGAGCTGCGGCAGTTCGACCAGGCGCACGCCTGACGCCGGGGCACACCCCGACGGACGAGCCCCGGCCGGCACCCACGGGTGCCGGCCGGGGCTCGGTCGCGTCCGGGGTCAGCCGCCGGGACCGGCGGGGCCACCCGCCGGACCGCCGGCCGGCGGTCCACCCTCAGGGCCGTCCGCCGGGTCGGCCGGACCACCCGGCCCGGGCCGCTCCTCGTCCGCGGCGGCGGGGTCGTCCGCCGGGTCCCCGGGAGCCGGGTCCGTCTCGGTGGGGTCCGTCTCGGTGGGGTCCGACTCGGTGGGGTCCGACTCGGTGGGGTCCGTCTCCGAGGGGGAGGTCGTCGAGACGCTCACCGTGGGGTCCGCGCTGCTGACGTCGGGGCTGATCGCGGCCCCGGCGCCGACGGCGACCCCCACCACCAGGGCCAGCGCGGCCGCGCCGATCGCCGACCCGACGAGCAGTTGCCGCCGACGCCCCGACGGCGCCGCAGGCTCCCGCACCGGGTCCCGGTCCGGGCCGGCGTCGCGCCAGTACTCCCAGTCGTCGTCGGTGCCCCGGGTGCCCAGCGCCCAGGGGCCCACCACGTGGGTGGGCTCCCGGCCGGCCGGCACCGCGGGGAACTCGGCGGTGTCGCCGTCCCGCCAGGTCACCGGGCACCGCCCGGGAGGCCCGGTGCCTGCGTCCGCACCAGGGTCAGCGCCTGGTCCGCGACCGCGGTCGCCGCCGACCCCAGCTGCGAGGCCCGGGCGGTGGCCAGCCACTCCCCGGCGGGGCCGGGTCCGGTGGACAGCAGCGCCAGACCGGCACCCACCAGCACGGCGGCGAGCACGAGCCCGCTGACCGCGCCGGCCGCCCGGTCCAGCAGCGACAGGTGGAGCCGGGCCAGCACGGTGGCCAGGAGGCCGCCGAGCCCACGGCCCAGTGCCGAGCCCAGTGCGCCCACCAGCAGGACCCCGACCACCTCGACGAGCCGGGCGGTGCTGCCGGTCAGGTCGGCGGCGAGTGCCGGCACCACGGCCAGCCCCACGGCGAGGCCGACGACCAGCCCGGCCACCGACCCGGCCAGCCGCAGCCCCCCGCGCCGCCAGCCGGCGACCGCGCCGGCGACCAGGAGCGCCAGCAGGACCAGGTCGACCCAGAGCGGGCCGGTCATCGCGGCCCGACGGCGGTGTCGGTGGCGACCACGGTGTCGTCGGTGACCGTGCCGCTCAGGTGCACGTCGTCACCCACCGCGGGCACCTCGGACAGCGCCGCGGCGTCCACGTCGACGTGCAGGCCGGGGGTGGTGACCACGGTCAGGTCGGTGCCGTCCACGGAGACGACGACGCCGTCCACGTGGGCCAGGGCCTCGCGGACCTCGCTGGCGGTGCCGTCGGTGGCCCGGACCTCGACCCGGTCGCCGGTGGCGAGGTCGGCGACCGACCCCTCCTCGCCGGGGCCGCCGCCGATGCGGGTGTCGTCGGTCAGGGTGAGCTCGTGGGTCTCGCCGGTGTCGTCGGTCAGGGTGAGTGCGGAGTCCGAGACCGCCGTGACGGTCCCGACCAGCCGGTCGCCCTCGGCGCCCGGGCCGCCGGCGGCCGGACCGCCCGCGGGGGCCTCGCCGTCGGCCGGGGGTGTGGGGGCCTCGCCGTCGGCGGGGGGCGTCGGGGCCTCGCCGTCGGCCGGCGGGGTGGGTCGCTCGCCGTCGGCACCGGGGCCGACGGGGCCGTCACCCGGAGCGGGGGCACCGGCGGCCGGGGCGTCGGTGGCGGGCGCCTCGGTGGTGGGGGCTTCGGTGGTGGGGGCTTCGGTGGTGGAGCTGCCGCCGTCGGCGAGGGCGACCCCGCCGCCGAGCAGCACCGCACCGGCGACGGCGCCGCCGACGACCCCGGCGGTCCAGCGGCGGGTGCGGGTGGTGGGGAGAGCGGAGCGGTTCACGGTTCCTCCAGTGCTGGGGGCCGCTCGGAGGAGCGGCGCTGGTCCCCACCGTGTGCGCCGGACCTGAACCCACCCTGAAGCGAGTGCCCCTGGACCGGTTCTTCAGCGCACCTTCAGGGAGCGCGGGGCACCATCGCTGCCGTGCAGACCGAGCAGAGAGCGCGACCCCGGGTGCTCGTGGTCGAGGACGAGACCGCGATCCGGGAGGGAGTGGTGACCGCGCTGGCGGAGGAGGGCTGCCTGGTCGAGGGGCGGGCCGACGGGACGACGCTGGCCGCCGACCTGGCCGGGTTCCGCCCGGACCTGGTCGTGCTCGACGTGATGCTGCCCGGGCGGGACGGGCTGGCGCTGGCCGGAGACGTCCGGGCGGCGGGGGACGCCGGCATCGTCGTCCTCACCGCCCGGGACGCGGTGCCCGACCGGCTGGCCGGCTTCGCCGCCGGAGCCGACGACTACCTGGTCAAGCCGTTCGCGATGGCCGAGCTGGTCGCCCGGGTGCGCGCGGTGCTCAACCGCCGGGGTGCCTGGCCCGGCGCCGTCGAGGTGGGCGACCTGGTGGTCGACGAGCCCGCCGGGACGGCGACCCGCGCCGGGCACCGGCTCGAGCTGACCGCCACCGAGCTGCGGTTGCTGGGCTACCTGGTGGGGGCCCGGGGCCGCACGGTGAGCAAGACCCAGATCCTCACCCAGGTGTGGGGCTACGAGGACTACGACCCCAACCTGGTCGAGGTCCACGTGAGCGCCCTGCGCCGCAAGCTCGAGGCGCACGGCCCGCGGGTGGTGCACACCGTCCGCGGCCTGGGCTACACGGTCCGGACGTGAGCGGGGACGGACTGGCGACGGCGTCGCTGCGCCGCCGGGTGAGCCTGCTGGTGCTGGCCCTGCTCGCGGTGCTGCTGGTCGTCCTCGGGGTGACCGTGGACCTGGCGCTGGGTGCCCAGCTGCGCAGCGACCTGCGGGACCGGCTGGTCGACCGGGCCGAGATCGCGGCCACCCTGGTCGAGCAGGGGCGCACCGACGAGCAGGTCGTCGCCGCGGTCACCGGGGACACCGTCCAGGCCCTGCTGCAGACCGCGGACGGCGAGGAGGTCGGCGGCATCCCCGACCCGCCGGCCGGTCCTGCCGGCGGTCCGGGACCCGGCGGACCGGCGGCGCGCCCGGACCCGGGCCAGGTGCAGGACACCGGCGATGCCTACGTGCTCCAGGAGGAGCTGCCCGACGGCGCCCGGATCACCCTGGTCGCCGACCAGAGTCCCATCACCGACGCGGTCACCCAGCTGCGCTGGGTCCTGGCCGTGGCCGCCGCTGTGACCCTGCTGCTGGCCGCGGCGCTGGTCAGCGGCACGGTGGGGGTGGGCCTGCGGCCGCTGGGGCGGATGACCGGGCTGGCCCGGTCGATCACCTCGGGCGACCGGGGCCGTCGGCTGCGCCCGGACCGGCCGCACACCGAGCTCGGCCGCACCGCCGCCGCCTTCGACGACATGCTCGACGAGCTGGAGGGTGCCGAGCGGCAGGCCCGGCGGGCCGAGGCCGGCATGCGGGACTTGCTCGGGGACGCCGCCCACGAGCTGCGCACCCCGCTGGCCGCCGTCCAGGCCTCGGTGGAGACCGTGCTGCGCGGCGACCCGCCCCGGGAACGCCGGGAGGAGCTGCTGGCCGGGGCGGTGCGGGAGCTGCGCCGGTCCGCGCGGCTGGTCGGTGACCTGCTCGACGTCGCCCGGCTGGACGCCGGCGCCGCGCCCGAGCTCGCGCTGCAGGACGTCGACCTGACCGCCGTGGCCCGGGCGGTCGCCGGCCGGGTCGGGGGAGCGGTGCAGGTCACCGGTCACCCGGTGCTGCTGTCCGCCGATGCCGACCGGGTGGCCCAGGTGCTGGACAACCTGCTGCGCAACGCCGTCCGGGCGGCCGGGCCGGACGGGCGGGTCCGGGTCGCGGTGCACCGGGAGGGTCCCGACGCGGTGGCCGACGTGACCGACGACGGGCCGGGCGTGCCCGAGGCCGACCGCGAGCGGGTGTTCGAACGGCTCGTCCGGCTGGACGCCGCGCGCAGCCGGGACGGGGGAGCGGGTCTGGGCCTCCCCATCGCCCGCGGGCACGCCCGCGCACACGGTGGGGACGTGACCTGCGAGCCGTCCACCGCCGGGGCGCACTTCCGGCTCCGCCTGCCGGTGAGCCAGCCCACCGCCTGACCCGGAACTCCGCGCGGGGCCGGGTCGTTCACGTCTTCGAGTCCGGCACGGGCACTGGTTGGCGTTTGCAAGCGCCACCTGCTGCCGATACCCGGGTTCACGTGGAGGGGAGTATCCCCCGCGGCAGCTGTCGTCAACACGAGGTCGCCATCGACCTCCGGCGCTGTCGGTCGACCCCCGGGTCGGCGGGAGAGACCTCCGGTGCACTTCTGAGACTCACCGGAGGAACCACCGTTGGACGTCCCCATCTGGGTGTGGGCTGTCACCGTCGCTGCGATCGTCGGCATGATCGTCTTCGACTTCGTCGGCCACGTACGCACCCCGCACGCCCCCTCGCTCAAGGAGTCGGCCACCTGGTCGGCCGTCTACGTCGGCATCGCGATCCTGTTCGGTCTCGGCGTCCTGGTCTTCGCCGGCGGCACCTTCGGCGGTGAGTACTTCGCCGGGTACGTCACCGAGAAGGCACTGAGCGTCGACAACCTGTTCGTCTTCGTGCTGATCATGGCCAGCTTCGGCGTGCCACGGGAACTGCAGCAGAAGGTGCTGCTGTTCGGCATCGCCTTCGCGCTGGTCCTGCGCACCGTCTTCATCTTCATCGGTGCCGCGGCCATCGAGAACTACAGCTGGGTCTTCTACCTCTTCGGCGCGATCCTCATCTACACCGCCGTCGTGCAGGCCCGCAGCGGCGGCCACGACGAGGAGGAGGAGTTCAAGGAGAACGGGATCCTCAAGCTCGTCCGCAAGGCCGTGCCGACGACCGAGGAGTACCACTCCGACCGGATGACCACGAAGATCGACGGCAAGCGCTACATCACGCCGTTGTTCATCGCGCTGATCGCCATCGGCACCGCGGACATCATCTTCGCCGTCGACTCGATCCCGGCCATCTTCGGTCTGACCCAGGAGACCTACCTGGTCTTCGCGGCCAATGCGTTCTCCCTGCTCGGCCTGCGTCAGCTGTTCTTCCTCATCGACGGCCTGCTCGACCGCCTCGTGTACCTGGCCTACGGCCTCGCCGTCATCCTCGGGTTCATCGGCATCAAGCTGGTCATCCACGCGCTGCACACCAACGAGCTGCCCTTCATCAACGGCGGCGAGCACATCACCGTGATCCCGGAGATCCCGACCTGGCTCTCCCTGCTGGTCATCCTGCTCACGCTGATCGTCACCACGGTGCTCAGCCTGCGGAAGAACAAGAAGGACGAGGCCGCCGGCAAGGGCCACGCCACGACGGCCGGCGACCCCGGGGCCACGAAGGACGGCCTCCAGGTCCAGGGCCCGGGCGACCGCGACGGCAGCCCGGACGCCACCCCGGCCGACGGTCCGCCCTCCGCCCGCGGAGCGAACGTCACCGGGGGCGGCAGCCAGCGCTGACCCCCGCACCACCCAGCACAGGCCCGTCGGACGTCGTCCGGCGGGCCTGTCGGCGTCCCGGGCACTTCTGGTCGTAGACGTCACGGGGGGACCGGGTGCACCGGCCAACGAGCGCCGTAGTGTGCCCGGACGTGGAGCTCCCGGTCTGGTTCGAGATCGGCACGTTCGTGGGACTCACCGTCCTGCTGCTGGCCGACCTCGCCCTCGTTGCCCGTCGTCCGCACGAACCCTCGGTGCGGGAGGCCAGCATCTGGGTGACGTTCTACATCGCCCTGGCCCTGCTGTTCGGCCTGGTGCTGCTGGTGGTCACCAACGGGGACTTCGCGACCCAGTTCTACGCGGGCTGGCTCACCGAGTACTCGCTGTCGGTGGACAACCTCTTCGTCTTCGTGATCATCATGGCCCGCTTCAAGGTGCCCAGGAAGCTGCAGCAAGAGGTCCTGATGGTCGGGATCATCATCGCCCTGGTGCTGCGCGGGATCTTCATCCTGCTCGGCGCCGCGGTGATCGAGCGGTTCACCTGGGTCTTCTACATCTTCGGCGCGTTCCTGGTCTACACCGCGATCAACCTGGTGCGGAACCACGGCGAGGAGGAGGACTACGAGGAGAACGCCCTCATCCGGCGGCTGAAGAAGGTCCTGCCGATGACGGCGGACTTCCACGGCAACAAGATCCGGGTGGAGAAGGGCGGCAAGAAGCTCTTCACCCCGATGATCGTGGTCTTCCTCGCGCTGGGGACGACGGACCTGCTCTTCGCGCTGGACTCCATCCCGGCCATCTTCGGGTTGACCCGCGAGGCGTTCATCGTCTTCACCGCCAACGTCTTCGCCCTCATGGGCCTGCGGCAGCTGTACTTCCTGCTCGGCGGGCTGCTCAAGCGGCTGGTCTACCTGTCCTACGGCCTCGCGGTGATCCTGGCCTTCATCGGGGTCAAGCTGGTCCTCGAGGCGGTGCACGAGAACACGCTGCCGTTCATCAACGGCGGCGAGCCGATCGAGGCGGTCCCGGAGATCCCGATCTGGCTGTCGCTGGCGGTCATCCTCGGCGTGCTGGTCATCGCCACCGTCGCCTCCCTGCTCAAGACCCGCGGCCAGCTGCCCCCCGCCGAGGGCACCGGGGTCGACCCCGAGGGCCAGCCCACCGGTGAGCCCGGCGAGGACAGCGCCCGCGCCGAGGCCGAGTCCCGGGCGGCCCGGGCGCGCGACCAGCAGTAACGGCTCAGGCGGCCGGGTCGGCGACCCGGCCGCCGTGCACCACCCGCTCGCCGTCCTGCCACACCTCACGCACCCGGCCGGCCAGGCCGGTGAGGTCCGCGGCGTCGCCGTCCAGGACGACGACGTCGGCCCGCTTGCCCGGCTCGAGCGAGCCCAGCTCGTCGTCGACCCGCATCAGCCGGGCCGCCGACAGCGTGGTGGCGTGCCAGACCTCCTCGGTGGTCATGCCGCGGTCGGCCATGAGCTGCAGCTCGCCCAGGTTGTCCCCGTGCTGACCCACCCCCGAGTCGGTGCCCATCGCGATGCGCACCCCGGCGGCGTGGGCACGCGCCACCGACTCGTCGTGGGTGGCCTGCACCGCGACGGCCTTGTCGATCACGGCCTGCGGCAGCGCCGCCCCGGCGGCGACGGCGGCCAGCACCGCGCGGGGTGCCGACAGCGTGGGCACCAGCCAGGTGCCGTGCTCGAGCATGAGCTCGATGGCCTCGTCGTCGAGGAAGATGCCGTGCTCGATCGAGCGGATCCCGGCCCGGACGGCGTTCTTGATCCCGTCGGCGCCCTGGGCGTGCGCCATCACCGCCAGTCCCGCGGCGGTGGCCTCCTCGACCAGCACGGCGAGCTCGGCCGGGCGGAAGTGCGCGTGCCGCGGGTCGTCCCGCGGGGACAGCACACCGCCGCTGGTGGCCACCTTGAGCACGTCGGCCCCGGCACGGACCAGCAGCCGCACCGTGCGGCGCACCTCCTCGGGCCCGTCGCAGACGCCGTCCGGCCGGCCGGGGGTGGGCGGCAGCAGCGGCGTCTCGGCGCCGCAGACGTGCCAGTCGTCGGCGTGCCCGCCGGTCTGGCTGATCATGGCCAGCGAGATCTGCATCCGCGGACCGCGCACCAGCCCGGTGCGGACGGCCTCGGCCACCCCGAGGTCGGCCCCGGCGGCGTCGCGCACCGAGGTGATGCCCAGCGCGAGGGTGCGCCGCAGGTTGCGGACCGCCTCGAAGTACACCTGGCTGTAGGGGGTCTGCAGCTGGCGCAGGGTGTCCACACCGCTCATCAGCACGTGCACGTGGCAGTCGAACAGGCCCGGCAGCACGGTCGCGCCGGTGCAGTCCACGGTCTCGTCGCCGTCCAGGCCGGTGCCGACCTCCACCACCCGGCCGTCCTGCACCGCGACGTCCGCGGGGGCGGCGGGGGAGCCCGTGCCGTCGAGGACCAGTCCACCGGTGAACACCCGTCGCGTCATGGGGTGACCATAGGACCCTGACCCCTGCTAAGCACCTGCCTGCTGGGTTAGCGTCTGCGCCATGCGGCCGTCCGACCTCGCCCTGCTCCGCACCCCCGGCACGGCCACCGTGTCCCCGGACGGTGCCACCGCCGTCGTCGCCGTCACCCGGCTGGACCTCGACGCCGACGAGTACCGCAGTCAGCTGTGGGCCGTCGCCACCGACGGCGGCACGCCGGCCCGCCCGCTGACCCACGGCCACCGCGACTCCGCGCCCCGGTTCTCCCCGGACGGCCGGTGGCTGGCCTTCCTCGGTGCCGAGAGCGGCGGCCGACCCCAGCTGCACGTGCTGCCCACCGGCGGCGGCGAGGCCCGTCGGCTCACCGACCACCCGCTCGGTGCCGGCGCGCCGGTCTGGTCCCCGGACTCCCGGCACATCGCCTACACCTGCCGGGTGCCCGCCGCGGGTCGCTACGGCACCGCCGACGGCGTCGACGCCGCGGCCGAGCCGCCCCGGCTGATCACCACGTTGAAGTACCGGGCCGACGACCTGGGTTTCACCACCGACCGCCGCCAGCACGTCTTCGTCCTCGACCTGCCGCAAGACGGTGACGACGACGCGGTCGAGCCGGCCCCCCCGGTGCAGGTGACCTCGGGCGACCACGACGACAGCGACGTGGCCTGGCACCCGGCGGGCACCGAGCTGGTCTTCGTCTCCGCCCGGCACGCCCGCGCCGACCGGGACCTGGTCACCGACGTCTACGCGGTCCGCCCCGACGGCAGCCACCTGCGCCGGGTCACCGAGAGCCGGTCGTCGGTCTCCGCGCCCACCTACGACCCGGGCGACCTCGAGGGCCGCACGCTCTACCTGGCCGCCCAGCCCGACCTCGGCCCCGACGGCCTGGACTTCGTCGGCCGGAACACCACGCTGTGCAAGGTCAGCGCCGCCGGCGGGTTCCCCGAGCCGCTGCTCGACCCCGAGTGGCACGACCTCGGCCACGACTTCGGCCGCGTGGTGGTCGCCGACGGGGCCGCCTTCGTCGCCGTCCAGAAGCAGGGTGCGGTCGAGCTGCTGCGGGTGCCGCTGGCCGGCGGTGACCCCGAGCCGCTGGTCGACGGGCCCTTCACGGTGTCCGGGGTGGCGGTGGGCGGTCGCGTCGTCGTCGCCACCGTGGGGCACGACCGCTCGGCGGGGGAGCTGCTGGCCATCACCCCCGGCCGCCGCCGGCTGCTCACCGGGTTCGGTGCGCAGCTGCAGGCCACCGGGCGGCTGCACCGGATGCGGGAGAAGACCGCGACCGCGCCCGACGGCTACCCGGTGCACGGCTGGATCACCACCCCGGCCGGGCCGGGCCCCCACCCGGTGCTGCTCACCGTGCACGGCGGGCCGTTCAGCCAGTACGGCTGGACGCTGTTCGACGAGACGCAGGCCTACGTCGAGGCCGGCTACGCGGTGCTGCAGTGCAACCCCCGCGGCTCCTCCGGCTACGGCCAGGAGCACGGCCGGGCGGTCAAGGAGCGGATGGGGGAGCTGGACGCCGACGACGTGGTCGCCTTCCTCGACGAGGCGCTGCAGGAGCCCGACCTGGACGACGGCCGGGTGGGGGTCATGGGCGGCTCCTACGGCGGGTTCATGACCACGCTGCTCATCGGGCGCACCCAGCGTTTCGCCGCCGCGATCAGCGAACGGGCGTTCAACGACCCAGTGAGCTTCGTCGGCTCGTCGGACATCGGGTTCTTCTTCGCCGACCAGTACGTGGGCACCGACCCCGAGCGGATCGCGGCGCAGTCCCCGATGGCCGGGGCCCACCGGATCACCACCCCGACGATGGTCGTGCACTCCGAGGAGGACTGGCGCTGCCCGCTCGAGCAGGGCACCCGGCTCTTCGTGGAGCTCAAGCGCCGCGGGGTGCCCACCGAGCTGCTGCTGTTCCCCGGTGAGGGGCACGAGCTGTCCCGCAGCGGGCGGCCCTCGCACCGCCGGGCCCGCCTGGAGCACGTGCTGCGCTGGTGGGGCCGCTGGCTGCCGACGTCGCAGAACACCTCGGCGGCGGCCCTGCCGGCAGGGAGCACCCGGGACCCGGGGGAGCCGCTGGCCGTCGAGGCCACCCGGGTGCGCTGAGGCACCGCAACGCGGGTGTCACACCCCGGCCCTACGGTGCCGGCATGGACGTCGTCGAGATCACCCCGTCGTTCGAGCAGTACGCCTTCACCTTCGGCGGGGTCGCCCCGTTGGCCCGGGTCGCCCCGGGCACGGTGCTGCGGCTGTGGTCCGACGACGCGTTCTCCGGCGCCCTGCGGGCCGGCACCGACGTCTCCAGCGAGAAGGTCGACCTGTCCGCGGTCAACCCGCAGACCGGTCCGTTCTGGGTCGAGGGCGCCGAGCCGGGGGACACCCTGGCGCTGCACTTCGTGTCCATGGAGCCGGCCCGGGACTTCGGCGTCAGCGCCGTCATGCCGTTCTTCGGCGGGCTCACCTCCACCGAGCGCACCGCCATGCTGCAGGCGCCGCTGCCCGACCTGACCTGGGTGTACGAGCTGGACCGGGCGGCCGGGACGGTGGGCTTCGTGGCCAAGCGCGGCGACTTCCGGGTGGAGCTGCCGGTGAACACGATGCTCGGCACCGTCGGGGTGGCCCCGGCCGGGGGCGAGGTGCGCAGCTCCCTGGTGCCCGACGCCTTCGGCGGCAACACCGACACGCCCCAGATGCGCGCCGGGGCCACCTGCTACCTGCGGGTCAACGTGCCGGGTGCGCTGTTCAGCCTGGGGGACGGGCACTACCGCCAGGGCGAGGGCGAGGCCTGCGGCACCGCCGTCGAGGGGGCGATGACCACCACGGTGATCGTCGAGCTGGTCAAGGGCGCGGCCTCGGCCGGCGGACCCGCCTGGCCCCGGGTCGAGGACGACACGCACTGGATGACCATCGGCTCCTCCCGCCCGCTGGAGGACGCCTGGCGGATCGGGCAGAGCCAGCTCGTGCACTGGTTCGTCGAGCTGTTCGGCCTGGACGTGATGGACGCCTACCAGCTGCTCTCCCAGATCTCCGAGGCGCCGATCGCCAACGTCGTGGACGCCAACTACTCCTCGGTGGTCAAGGCGGCCAAGGCGCTGCTGCCGCCCGCCCGCGCCTACGACGGACTGCACGCCGACCTGCGCGCCCGCGCGGTCCGGCTCTGACCCCACCCCGAGAGGAACCACCGTGGACCTGCAGCTCACCGGCTCCCGCGTGCTCGTCACCGGCGGCACCCGCGGCATCGGCCGCGCCGTCGTCGAGGCCTTCCTGGCCGAGGGGGCCCGGGTGGAGTTCTGCGCCCGGGACGCCGCCGTCGTCGCGGCCACCGCGGCCGAGCTGGGCGCCACCGGCACCCCGCTGGACGTCGCCGACGGCCCGGCGCTCACCGCCTGGGTCGAGGCCGCCGCGGGCCGGCTGGGCGGCATCGACGTGGTGGTGGCCAACGTGAGCGCGCTGGCCATCCCCGACACCGAGGAGAACTGGCAGGCCTCGTTCCAGACCGACCTGATGGGCACGGTCCGGCTGGCCACGGCGGCGCTGCCGCACCTGCGGGCCTCCTCGTCCGCGGCGCTGGTGGCGATCTCCAGCGTCTCCGGGCGCGAGGTGGACTTCACGGCCGGGCCCTACGGGGTGATGAAGGCCGCGATCGTGCACTACGTACAGGGCCTGGCCTTCCAGCTGGCCGGCGAGGGCATCCGGGCGAACACCGTCTCGCCGGGCAACACCTGGTTCCCGGGCGGCGTGTGGGAGCAGATCCAGGAGGGCCAGCCCGACCTGTACGCCAGCTCCCTGGCACTGAACCCGACCGGCCGGATGGGCACCCCGCAGGAGATGGCCGCCGCCGTGGTCTTCCTGGCCAGCCCGGTGTCCAGCTTCACCACCGGGACCAACCTGGTCGTCGACGGGGCCCTGACCCGCGGGGTGCAGTTCTGACCCGGTGACGGGCTGGGCACCCGCTGTGAGCCCGCTGTTGGGGTTCGCTACGGTCTCGGTCGGCCCGTCGTCGACCTGCTGGAGGACCTCCCGGTGACCGAGTTCCTGCTCGTCGTGCTGCTGATCGCGGCGGTGGCCGTCATCGCGGTGCTGGTGCTGCGCAGCCGGCGGACCCGTCGTCCCGCGCCCGGCCGGGTCGACCCGCTGGCCGACCAGCCCGACACCTGGGACCCGATGAAGATCGGCGTGGCCGACGTGATCACCTACGCCGGGATCGACCACGTCGTGCGCGGCACGATCACCATGACCGAGGGCGGCGTGAGCTGGTACGAGCACCTGCTCGACGGCTCCACCGGTCGCCGCTGGCTCACCGTGGAGGACGACGAGGGCGACCTCGAGCTCACCCTGTGGCAGCGCGTGGAGGGCACCGACCTGGTGCCCGGGGGCGACGTGGTCGTCAACGACGTCGTGCACCGGCAGGTCGAGCGCGGCCAGGCCGCCTTCCGCTCGGAGGGCACCACCGGGACGCCGCCCACCGGCACGGTCGACTACGCCGACTACGCCACCCGCGACAAGACCGGTCTGCTCGCCTTCGAGCGCTGGGCGCCGACCCAGTCGTGGGAGGTCTCCACCGGCCGCCGGGTCACGCCTGCCGAGTTGACCGTCTACCACGCCCAGCCCGGCTCGTGACGGCGCTGGACCTCGCCGTCCCCACCCGCGACGTCGCCGCTTCGGCGCTCGGGCTGCTGCTGGACGCCCCGGCACCGCCCGGGCTCGCGTCGACCACGCTGTCCGACGGCCGGGGCGGGGAGCTGGTGCTCACCGTGCTGGGCGCCTCGCACGTGGTCACCGCCCGCCGGGACGGCGCCACCCGCACCGAGCAGGTCTCCTGCGACGCGGTGGCCGACGGCGGCGACCCGCTGCCCGGCCGCGCCGACCGCCGCGGGTACCGCTTCACGTCGACCGTGGAGCAGGTGCCCACCGCCGAGCTGGCCGACCGGGTGGCCGATCTCCGCACCCGGGCGGCCGGCCGGTCCGACTGGCTGGTCGCGGCCTTCCCCGGCCACGCGGCCGCGCTCACCGCCCTCACCGGTGCCGCGACGGCGACCGGCTGGACCTGGCGGACCTGGCACCTGTACCCCGGCGCCGGGACCAGCGACGTCGTCACCACCCACAGCGACTGGAGCCCGGCATGAGCACCCGACGCGTCCTCCCGGCAGCCCTCCTGACCGCGGCCCTGGTGCTGGCCGGCTGCGGGTCCGGCGGCAGCCCGGAGAGCTTCATCCGGGACACCTACACGTCCACCGGCAGCGACTCCGACGGCGAGAGCTTCTCCTCCCCGGACCCGGTGGGCACCACCACCGCCGACATCGCCGAGGCGGCCCCACCGGCGGCGCGACAGAGCGACGGCGGCGCGGAGTACCTGCGCTACGACGACGACATCGTCATCGTCTCCACCGCCACGGACGGCAGCACCGTCCGGGTCGAGGACGTCGACGGCCGGTACAGCAGCGGCTACTACGCGTTCCTGGGCTCGGGCTTCCGGCCGGGGTCGCCGGCCTCCGGCGGCGGCGACGGCGGCCCCGGAGACGGCAAGTGACCACCCACCGCACCCCCGACAGCAGGAGCGCCCCGTGACCTTCGGATCCCTGGACGGCAGCGAGCTCGGCGACGGCGTCGTCGCCACGCTGCTCTACTTCGTCGTCGGCATCGCCGTCCTCGGCCTGGGCTTCCTGGCCCTGGACCTGCTGACGCCGGGCAACCTGCGCAAGCAGGTCTACACCGACCGCAAGCCCAACGCGGCGATCCTGCTGGGGGCCAACCACCTGGCGCTGGCCGTCATCGTGACCACCTCGATCATGACGAGCTCCGACGAGCTGCTCCAGGGCCTGGTCGACTCCGCGGTGTACGGCGTCCTCGGGGTGGTGCTGCAGGCCGTCGCGCTGCGGGTGCTCGACGCGTTCGTGCCCGGACACCTGCGGGCCATCGTCGACGAGGAGCGGATGAGCGGCGCGGCCTGGGCGGTCGCGGCCAGCCTGTTCGCCATCGGCGTCGTCAACGCCGCCGCGCTCTCCTGAGCTGACCGTGGCGGTGCTCGAGCGGGAGACGGTCCGGCCGGTGCGCTGGTACCGGCCCCTGCTGCTGGCCGCCGTCGCCGTCTGTGCCGCCTGCGGGCTGGTCTACGAGCTCGTCCTGCTCACCCTGTCGGCCAGCCTGGCCGGGGGCGGGATCACCCAGACCTCGCTGATCGTGGCCGGGTTCGTGGCCGCGCTCGGGGTGGGTGCGCTGCTGGTCAAGCCGTTGCTGGGGCACGCCGCGGCGACCTTCGTGGCCGTGGAGATCCTGCTGGGCGTGGTCGGCGGGCTGTCCGCCGTCACCCTCTACGTGACGTTCAGCTTCTACGGGGCCAGCGGTGCGGTGCTCGTCCTGGGCACCGCGGTCATCGGCGTGCTCGTCGGCGCCGAGGTGCCGCTGCTGATGACCCTGCTCCAGCGCGACGCCGACGGGGTGGACGCCGAGGGCAGCGGACGCCTGCTGGCCGACCTCAACGCCGCCGACTACGCCGGGGCGCTGCTCGGCGGCCTGGCCTGGCCGTTCCTGCTGCTGCCGCTGGCCGGACAGGTGCGCGGGGCGGCGCTCACCGGACTGGTCAACCTCGTCGCGGCCGCCGTCGTCGCCTCCGTGCTCCTGCGCCACCAGCTCACCCCCCGGGCCCGCCGGACGGCGACCGGGGCCCTGCTCGCGGCGGCCACCCTGCTCGGCGCGCTCCTCTGGCAGGCCGAGGACATCGAGGTCGGCGCACGACAGCGGTTGTACGACGACCCGGTGGTCGCCGCCGAGCGCTCCCAGTACCAGGACGTCGTGGTCACCCAGCGCGGCGACGACGTCCGGCTCTACCTGGACGGCGACCTGCAGTTCTCCAGCGTCGACGAGCACCGGTACACCGAGTCCCTGGTGCACCCGGTGCTGGCCCGCGACCCGCGGCGGGTGCTGGTCCTGGGCGGTGGGGACGGACTGGCCGCCCGTGAGGTGCTGCGGGCGCCCTCGGTCGAGGAGGTCGTGCAGGTCGAGCTGGACCCCGCCGTCCTGGAGCTGGCCCGCACCCGGCTGGCCGGCCTCAACGCCCACGCGCTGGACGACCCGCGGGTGCAGGTCGTGGTCGAGGACGCCTTCAGCTGGTTGCGCGAGGCTCCGGGGGAGCCCTTCGACGCCGTCGTCGTCGACATGCCCGACCCCGACACCCCGGCGCTCGGGCGGCTGTACTCGACCGAGTTCTACGGCCTGGTCGGCAGCGTCCTGGCCCCGGGCGCGCTGGTGACCGTGCAGGCCGGCAGCCCGTACTCCACCCCGACGGCCTACTGGCGGACGGTGAGCACCGTGGACAGCGCCGGGCTGACCGGCACCCCGTTCCACGTCGACGTCCCCAGCTTCGGCGACTGGGGCTTCGTGCTCGCCCAGGCCGGGGACGTCGCGCCGGAGCTGGCGCTGTCGGACCGGCTCCCGCCGACCCGCTTCCTCGACGCCGCCGTGCTGGAGGCCGCCGGGGTCTTCCCCGCCGACCGGGCGCCGCAGCGACTGGAGCCCAGCACGCTGGACCGACCCCGGATCGTCGAGGACATGCGGCAGGGCTACCAGGGATGAGGGTGACGAGATGAGCAGGTTCGTGAACGGGCTGATCGCCTGCGCCAACCGCACGCCGCTGGCGATCGGGGTCTACCTGACCTCGGTGCTCGCCTCCGCGCTCGGGGTGAGCCGGGTGGAGGGCTGGGGCTTCGGGGACTCGGTGTGGTGGGCCTTCACCACCACCACGACGGTGGGGTACGGCGACCTCTCCCCGGCCACGGTGCCGGGCCGGGTCATCGCCGTGGTGACGATGTTCGCCGGGATCATCGGGATCGGCGTCATCGTCGGCCGGATCGCCGCGGTCGTGATCCGCACGCACGACGACTTCACCCACGAGGAGCAAGAGGAGCTCGCCGCCGACGTCGACGAGCAGCTCCGGCTGCTGCGGCAGATCCAGCGCGACCTCCGCACGGCCACCGGCGCCCGCGGGACGGCCACCGGCTCCAGCCGCTCGCGCGGCTGACCCGGGGCTGCCCTAGCGTCGGGGACGACGATCCCCGACCTCCCTGGAGCTCCACGTGGCTGCCGCCTCGCACGACCCGACCACGACCGCCGCCTGGTCGGCCCTGCAGGCCCACCGGGACGCGCAGAGCCCCGATCTGCGCGGCTGGTTCGCCGACGACCCGGGCCGCGCCGAGCGGCTCACCCTGGACGTCGCCGACCTGCACGTCGACCTCTCCAAGAACCTGGTCATCGACGAGACCCTGGGCCTCCTCCGTGAGCTCGCCGAGCAGACCGGCGTGCTGGACCGGCTGCAGGCGACCTTCGCCGGTGAGCACGTGAACGTGACCGAGGACCGCGCGGTGCTGCACACCGCGCTGCGCCGTCCCGAGGGCATGCAGCCCCCGTTGGTCGTCGACGGCCAGGACGTCGACACCGACGTGCACGCCGAGCTCGCCAAGGTCTACGCGTTCGCCCGCAAGGTCCGCTCCGGGGAGTGGACCGGGGTCACGGGGCAGCCGATCGCCACCGTGGTGAACATCGGCATCGGGGGCTCGGACCTCGGCCCGGTGATGGTCTACGAGGCGCTCAAGGCGTCCGTGCAGGACGGGCTGGAGTGCCGGTTCGTCTCCAACATCGACCCCACCGACCTGGCCGAGACGACCAAGGACCTCGACCCCGCCACGACGCTGTTCGTCGTCGCGTCCAAGACCTTCGGCACCCTGGAGACCCTCACCAACGCCCGGCTGGCGCGCCAGTGGCTGTGGGACGGCCTCGCGGTCCCGGACTCCGACGACGAGCGCCGGTCCGCCGTCGCGAAGCACTTCGTCGCGGTCTCCACCGCACTGGAGAAGGTGGCCGACTTCGGGATCGACACCGACAACGCGTTCGGGTTCTGGGACTGGGTCGGCGGCCGGTACTCGGTGGACTCCGCCATCGGCACCTCGGTGGTCGTCGCGATCGGCCCCGAGCGGTTCGCCGAGTTCCTGGCCGGCTTCCACGCCGTCGACGAGCACGTCCGGACGACGCCGCTGGAGCGCAACGTGCCCCTGCTCATGGGGCTGCTCAACGTCTGGTACGTCAACTTCCTGGGGTCCCAGACCCACGCCGTGCTGCCCTACAGCCAGTACCTGCACCGGTTCCCGGCCTACCTGCAGCAGCTGACGATGGAGTCCAACGGCAAGTCCGTGCGCTGGGACGGCGAGGCGGTCACCACCGACACCGGCGAGGTGTTCTGGGGCGAGCCCGGCACCAACGGCCAGCACGCGTTCTACCAGCTGATCCACCAGGGCACCCGGCTGATCCCGGCCGACTTCATCGCCTTCGCCACCCCCGAGCACCCGCTGGTCGACGGCGACGCCGACGTGCACGCCCTCTTCCTGGCCAACTTCTTCGCCCAGACCAAGGCGCTGGCCTTCGGCAAGACCGCCGAGGAGGTCCGGGCCGAGGGCACGGCCGAGGACGTCGTCGCGGCCCGGGTGTTCTCCGGCAACCGGCCGACGACCTCGATCATGGCCGCGGCGCTGACCCCGTCGGTGCTGGGCCAGCTCATCGCGCTCTACGAGCACGTCACCTTCACCCAGGGCGCGGTCTGGGGGATCGACAGCTTCGACCAGTGGGGCGTGGAGCTGGGCAAGCAGCTCGCGCTGCAGATCGCCCCGGCGCTCACCGGGGACGACGAGGCCCTGCAGGCGCAGGACTCCTCCACGAAGGCGCTGATCGGCTGGTACCGGCAGCACCGGGCCTGAGGATGGCGCGCGCCCGCGGCGGGCTCACCAGCCGCGGGCGCGCCACTCCGCGAGGTGCGGGCGCTCGGCGCCGATGGTGGTGTCCGAGCCGTGCCCCGGGTAGACCCAGGTGTCGTCGGGGAGCGTGCCGAACAGCCGCTCCTCGACGTCGTCGACGAGCTGGGCGAAGCGCTCGGGGTCCTGCTGGGTGTTGCCCACACCGCCGGGGAAGAGGCTGTCGCCGGTGAACACGTGCGTGCCGGCACCCTCGCCGCCCCGCCAGACCAGGGCGACCGACCCGGGGGTGTGCCCCCGCAGGTGCACGACCTCCAGCACCTGGTCGCCCACGGCGACGGTGTCGCCGTGCTCGACCGGGTGGGTCACCGGGACCGGCAGGTCGGCGGCGTCGGCCGGGTGCGCCATCGTCACGGCGCCGCTGGCCGCGACCACCTCGGGCAGCGCCCGGTGGTGGTCCCAGTGCCCGTGCGTGGTGACGACGGCGGTGACCCGCGCGTCGCCGATGAACGCCTGGAGCGCCGCGGGGTCGGCGGCCGCGTCGACCAGCACCGAGTCGCCGGTCGCCTCGTCGGTGAGCAGGTAGGCGTTGTTGGCCATCTCGCTGACCGCCAGCTTGGCGATCGTCAGCCCCGGCAGGACCCGGGTCGCGGGGGGCCCGCCCACCTCGACGTCGCCGGTGTACCCGCTGCTGTCCGCGCTCATCGAGCCGCTCCGATCTGAGAAGTGTCGGACCCCCCGGATAGGTTCGCCCGCATGGACGCCAACCTAGCCACGGACCCGGTCGGCGGCTCGGCGCAGCTGGTCGGCCTGCCCGCCACGGAGCTCGCGGCGCGGGTCCGGCGGGGCGAGCTGAGCGCCGTCGAGGTCGTCCGCGCCCACCTGGCCCACATCGGCGCCGTGGAGGCCCGGGTGGGTGCCTTCCGGGTGGTCCGCACCGAGGCCGCGCTGGCCGAGGCGGCCGCCGTGGACGCCCACCCCGACCGTGCTCGGCTGCCGCTGGCCGGCGTCCCGGTCGCGGTCAAGGACAACGTGGCGGTGGCGGGGGAGACCCTCACCGACGGGTCCCGGGCCCACCGCCCGCTCCCGCAGACCGTCGACCACCCGGTCGTCGCCCGGCTGCGGGCGGCCGGCGCCGTGGTCGTCGGCATCTCCCGGGTGCCCGAGCTCTGCCTCTACGCCGCCACCGACGGCCCGGGCACGGTCAGCCGCAACCCCTGGGACACCGCGCGCTCCCCGGCCGGTTCCTCCGGCGGCAGCGCCGCGGCGGTCGCCTCCGGCGGGGTGCCGCTGGCGCACGGCAACGACGGCATGGGGTCGCTCCGGTTGCCGGCCGCCGCCTGCGGGCTGGTCTCGCTCAAGCCGGGTCGCGGGGTGGTGCCCGCCGGCCTGGGCGCCGACGACTGGTCCGGGATGGCGGAGAACGGTGCGCTGGCCACCACGGTCGCCGACCTCGCGGTCGCGCACGCCGTGCTGGCCGACGGGGTGCCCGCCGAGCCACGCGACGGCGACTCGACCCCGCTGACCATCGCGGTGTCCACCCGGTCGCCGCTCCCGGGGGTGCGGCTGGACGCCGAGGGACGCGCCGCGGTGGAGGCCACCGTCGCCGGGCTGCGCGAGCTCGGGCACACCGTGGTCCGGAAGGACCCTCCGGTGCCGCTGGGTGTGGCGTTGGGCACGGTCGCCCGCTGGCTCGCCGGTGCCGACGCCGACGCCGAGGCGCTGGGCCTCGACCGGCACGCGATGGAGCCGCGCAGCCGCACGCACGCCCGGCTGGGGCGGCTGGTCCGCAGGGCCCGGCTGGTCCGACCGGGCACCGCGGAGGGTTTCCGCACCCGGATGACCGGCTGGTTCGCCGGGTCCGCGGCCACCGCCGACCCGGGCGTCGACCTGCTGCTCACCCCGGTCACCACCGGGCCCCCGCTGGCCGCCCGCCCCTGGCACGAGCGGGGGTTCCTCGCCAACGTGACGGCCAACGCCCGGTGGGCCCCGTGGACCTCGGCGTGGAACACCGCGGGCCTCCCGGCGTTGGTCCTCCCCGTCGGCCACCGGGCCGGCGGACTGCCCACCGCGGTCCAGTTCGTCGGGCCCCCAGGGGCCGAGACCCGACTACTCTGGCTGGCTGCGGAGCTCGAACGCCAGCGCCCTTGGCGCAGGTACGCCCCCGTCTTCGACCCCACTGCCCACGGCGCCGACCCGGTCGTCGCCGGCACCACCCCGAGCACCACCGGCTGAGGCCGCGCGAGCCCCGGCTCGTGCCCCGGCCGCCTCCCGCACCCGTGCAGCACTCATCGACAGGGACTCCCATGATGGATCGGCTCGTCGTTCGCGGCGCCCGTGAGCACAACCTGAAGGACGTGCACCTCGACCTCCCGCGGGACGCGATGATCGTGTTCACCGGGCTCTCCGGGTCGGGCAAGTCCAGCCTGGCCTTCGACACCATCTTCGCCGAGGGCCAGCGCCGCTACGTCGAGTCGCTCTCGGCCTACGCCCGGCAGTTCCTCGGCCAGATGGACAAGCCCGACGTCGACTTCATCGAGGGCCTGTCCCCGGCTGTGTCGATCGACCAGAAGTCGACCAACCGCAACCCGCGGTCGACCGTCGGCACGATCACCGAGGTCTACGACTACCTCCGACTGCTCTACGCGCGCGCCGGCCAGCCGCACTGCCCCAACTGCGGCAAGCCGATCGCCCGGCAGACCCCGCAGCAGATCGTCGACCAGGTGCTGGAGATGACCGAGGGCACCCGCTTCCAGGTCCTCGCGCCGGTCGTGCGGGCCCGCAAGGGCGAGTACGTCGACCTGTTCTCCTCCCTGCAGACCCAGGGCTTCTCCCGGGTCCGGGTCGACGGCGTCATCCACTCGCTCACCGAGCCGCCCAAGCTCAAGAAGCAGGAGAAGCACACGATCGAGGTGATCGTCGACCGCCTGACGGTCAAGGAGAGCGCCAAGCGGCGGCTCACCGACTCGGTCGAGACCGCGCTGGGCCTGGCCGGCGGGCTCGTGGTGCTCGACTTCGTCGACCTCGAGGAGGGCGACCCCGAGCGGGAGCGCACCTTCTCCGAGCACCTGGCCTGCATCGACGACGGGCTGAGCTTCGAGGCCCTCGAGCCGCGGTCGTTCTCCTTCAACTCCCCGTTCGGCGCCTGCGCCGAGTGCACCGGCATCGGCACCCGCAAGGAGGTCGACCCCGAGCTGGTCGTCCCCGACCCGGAGAAGAGCCTGGGCGAGGGCGCCATCGCGCCCTGGGCCGGCTCGATGAGCAACGAGTACTTCACCCGGCTGCTGACCGGGCTGGGCAACCAGATCGGCTTCTCGATGAAGACGCCCTGGGAGCAGCTGCCGGCCAAGATCCAGAAGGCCGTGCTACACGGCTCGCCCGACCAGGTGCACGTCCGCTACAAGAACCGCTACGGCCGCGAGCGCAGCTACTACGCCGCCTTCGAGGGCGTGCTGCCGTTCCTGGAGCGTCGGCACGAGGACACCGACTCGGAGTTCATGCGGGACAAGTACGAGGGCTACATGCGCGACGTGCCCTGCCCGGTCTGCCACGGCACCCGGCTCAAGCCCGAGATCCTGGCCGTCAAGCTCGACGGTCGCTCGATCGCCGAGGTCACCGGGCTCTCGATCGGCGACGCGTCGGAGTGGCTGGACGCGCTCACCCTGGGCGAGCGCGAGCGGGCCATCGCGGACCGGGTCCTCAAGGAGATCCAGGCTCGGCTGTCCTTCCTGGTCTCCGTCGGCCTGGACTACCTGTCCCTGGACCGCCCCGCGGCGACGCTGGCCGGTGGCGAGGCGCAGCGGATCCGGCTGGCCACCCAGATCGGGTCCGGGCTGGTCGGGGTGCTCTACGTCCTCGACGAGCCCTCCATCGGGCTGCACCAGCGGGACAACGTCCGGCTCATCGAGACCCTGGTCCGGCTGCGCGACATGGGCAACACGCTCATCGTCGTGGAGCACGACGAGGACACCATCAAGCAGGCCGACTGGATCGTCGACATCGGCCCGGGTGCCGGTGAGCACGGTGGCGAGGTCGTGGTCTCGGGCACCTACGAGGACCTGCTGGCCAGCGAGCGCTCGTTGACCGGTCAGTACCTGTCCGGGCGCAAGGAGATCGTCATCCCCGCCGAGCGCCGCCCCCGCACCCCGGGGCGGGAGCTGGTGGTCAAGGGCGCCCGTGAGCACAACCTGCGCGGGGTCGACGTGACCTTCCCGCTCGGCATGCTGGTCGCGGTCACCGGCGTCTCCGGCTCGGGCAAGTCCAGCCTGGTCAACGACATCCTCTACACGGTGCTGGCCAACCAGCTCAACCGTGCCCGGATGGTGCCCGGCCGGCACCGCACCATCACCGGCCTGGACCAGTTGGACAAGGTCGTCGGCGTCGACCAGTCGCCCATCGGCCGCACGCCGCGGTCCAACCCGGCCACCTACACCGGTGTCTGGGACGCGATCCGCAAGCTCTTCGCGTCCACCGAGGAGGCGAAGGTCCGCGGGTACCAGCCGGGCCGGTTCAGCTTCAACGTCAAGGGCGGGCGCTGCGAGGCGTGCTCCGGCGACGGGACGCTGAAGATCGAGATGAACTTCCTGCCCGACGTCTACGTGCCCTGCGAGGTCTGCAAGGGCGCCCGGTTCAACCGGGAGACCCTCGAGGTCCGGTACAAGAACAAGACGGTGGCCGAGGTCCTCGACATGCCGATCGAGGAGGCCGCGGAGTTCTTCGCCCCGATCAACAGCATCGCCCGGTACCTGACCACGCTGACCGAGGTCGGCCTGGGCTACGTCCGGCTCGGCCAGCCGGCGACCACGCTGTCCGGTGGTGAGGCGCAACGGGTGAAGCTGGCCAGCGAGCTGCAGAAGCGGTCCAACGGCCGGACGATCTACGTCCTCGACGAGCCCACCACCGGGCTGCACTTCGAGGACATCCGCAAGCTGCTGCTGGTCATCCAGGGGCTGGTCGACAAGGGCAACTCGGTCATCGTGATCGAGCACAACCTGGACGTGATCAAGAGCGCCGACTGGCTGATCGACATGGGCCCCGAGGGCGGGTTCCGCGGCGGCACGGTCGTCGGCGAGGGCACGCCCGAGCTCATCGCCGGCATCCCGGAGAGCCACACCGGCAAGTTCCTGGCCGAGATCCTCGACCCGGCCCGGATGGAGGCCGCGGCGAAGAAGAAGCCGCGCAAGAAGGTGGCCGCGTCCGCGCCGGCCGCCGACGTCGTCACCGACCCGGTGCCCGCCGGCCGGACGGTCTGACCCGCCGCGCGGGGACGGCTTGACCCCCCGTCCCCGCGCCGGTATCCCTCCACCATGACGACGACGGCCGACGGCCCGGTCCCCAGCGAGCTGCACGACCTGCCGTCCGCCGACGGCACCCGGGTGCGCTACCGCCGCTGGCTGCCGGCCGGTGACGTCCTGGCGGTGCTGCAGGTCGTGCACGGGGCCTCGGAGCACTCCGGGCGCTACGACCGGCTCGGTCGGGCGCTGGCCGAGCGGGGCTACGCCGTCTACGCGATGGACCTGCGTGGCCACGGGCACACCGCCGAGGCCACCGGGGTGGGCCGGTTCGGGGCACCGTCGTTCGCCGCGGTGCTGGACGACGTCGTCGCCCTGCACCTCCTGGCCCGCGACGAGCAGCCCGACGTCCCCCGGCTGCTGCTGGGCCACTCGATGGGCTCGATCGTCGCGCTCGCGTCGGCCGAGCGGGACGGCGAGGGCCTGGCCGGGCTCGCGCTGTCCGGCCCGATCGGGGCCGCACCCCAGCTCGCCGAGCAGGTGACCGCCCTGGAGGGCGCCGTGGCCGCAGGCATCGGCGACCACGCCCTGGACGCCCTGGGGGCCTTCAACCAGCCCTTCGAGCCGGCCCGCACCCCTTTCGACTGGCTGTCCCGCGACGAGGCCGAGGTGGACGCCTACATCGCCGACCCGCTGGCCGGGGACGAGATGCCCCTGACCTACGCCTACGCCGCCGGTGTCTTCGGCGCCGCCGTCTCCGCGGCCACCCCGGACGCCGTCGCGCAGCTGCCCGCAGACCTGCCGGTGCTGCTGCTCTCGGGCTCCCGCGACCCGGTCGGCGGGGTGGACGCCGCCCAGGTCACGGCTCTGGCCGGGATGCTCACCGACCGCGGTCTCCCGGTCGAGCAGCACGTCTACCCCGACGCCCGGCACGAGGTGTTCAACGAGACGAACCGGGACGACGTGACCGCCGACCTGCTGACCTGGCTGGACGCCCGCACCACGGGGTGAGGGCCCGGCGGTGGTCCTAGGACTGTCGGACCCGCGACCTACTGTGGAGGCATGCCCGACCCCTCCTCCTACCGCCCCGCGGTCGGCAGCATCCCGGAGTCCCCAGGGGTCTACAAGTTCCGCGACCCGAGCGGTCGCGTGGTCTACGTCGGCAAGGCCAAGAGCCTCCGCCAGCGGCTGAACAGCTACTTCGCCGACGTCCGCGGCCTGCACCCGCGCACCCGCCAGATGGTCACCACCGCGGCCAGCGTCGAGTGGACCGTGGTGGGCACCGAGGTCGAGGCCCTCCAGCTCGAGTACAACTGGATCAAGGAGTTCGACCCGCGGTTCAACGTCCGCTACCGGGACGACAAGAGCTACCCCTCGCTCGCGGTCACGCTGAACGAGGAGTTCCCGCGGCTGCAGGTCATGCGCGGCCCCAAGCGCAAGGGCGTCCGGTACTTCGGGCCCTACGCGCACGCCTGGGCCATCCGCGAGACGCTGGACACCCTGACGCGGGTGTTCCCGGCGCGCACCTGCTCCACCGGCGTCTTCAAGCGGCACGGCCAGATCGGCCGGCCCTGCCTGCTGGGCTACATCGGCAAGTGCGCGGCCCCGTGCGTGGGCAAGGTGTCCGCCGAGGAGCACCGCGACATCGTCGACGACTTCTGCGACTTCATGGGCGGGCGGACCGAGCAGATCACCCGCCGCCTGGAGAAGCAGATGGCGCAGGCGGCCCAGGACATGGAGTACGAGCGCGCCGCCCGGCTGCGCGACGACCTCGGCGCATTGCGCCGGGCGCTGGAGAAGCAGGCCGTGGTGCTCGCCGACGGCACCGACGCCGACGTGGTGGCCTTCGCCCAGGACGAGCTCGAGGCCGCGGTGCAGGTCTTCCACGTGCGCGGCGGCCGGGTGCGCGGCCAGCGCGGCTGGATCGTCGACAAGGTCGAGGAGGTGTCCACCGGGGAGCTGGTCGAGCAGTTCCTGCTGCAGGTCTACGGCGGGGTGGACGACCAGACCGGGCTCGGCGAGGCCGGCGAGCAGGTGCCGCGCGAGGTGCTGGTGCCCGAGCTCCCCGAGGAGGCCGACGTCTACGCCGAGCTGCTCAGCGAGCTGCGCGGCTCCCGGGTGTCGCTGCGGGTGCCCCAGCGCGGGGACAAGCGCGCGCTGATGGAGACCGTCGAGCGCAACGCCAAGGAGGCCTTCGCCCGGCACCGGGTCAAGCGCGCCGGCGACCTCACCGCCCGGTCCATGGCGTTGTCCGAGCTGCAGGAGGCCCTGGACCTGCCCGACGCCCCGTTGCGCATCGAGTGCATGGACGTCAGCCACGTGCAGGGCACCAACGTGGTGGCCAGCATGGTGGTCTTCGAGGACGGTCTGGCCAAGAAGTCCGACTACCGGCGCTTCCAGGTCGCCCAGGGCACCGACGACACCGCGGCCATGGCCGAGGTGGTGCGCCGCCGGTTCGCCCGGCACCTCAAGGACGAGGCCGACCGCGCCGACGAGCAGGGCGTGGCCGCCGAGGAGGGCCGGCCCCGCCGGTTCGCCTACCCGCCCAACCTGCTCGTCGTCGACGGCGGGCAGCCCCAGGTCGCGGCGGCCGCCCGCTCCATGTCCGAGCTGGGCATCACCGACGTCGCCGTCTGCGGGCTGGCCAAGCGGATGGAGGAGGTGTGGCTGCCCGACGACCCGGACCCGGTCATCCTGCCGCGCACCTCCGAGGCGCTGTACCTGCTGCAGCGGGTCCGCGACGAGGCGCACCGCTTCGCGATCACCTACCACCGGCAGAAGCGCTCGGCCGGGATGCTCGTCTCGATGCTGGACGACGTCCCCGGCCTGGGGGACACCCGGCGCAAGGCGCTGATGAAGGAGTTCGGCTCGCTGAAGCGGCTGCGCGCGGCGTCGGTCGAGGAGCTCACCCGGGTGCCGGGCATCGGCAAGCGGACGGCGGAGGCGGTGCTGGCGGCCATCACCGACCCGACCGCGGACCCGACCGCCGACGCCGAGCCCCTGCCCGGCGATGATGGGTCCCCGACGACCGCCGAGCCCGCCGGAGCCGCCTCGTGACCGACACCCCGCTCGACACCCCTGCCGACCCGACCGGCAGCGCCGCCGACGAGGCCCCCGACCAGGGGCCGCTCGAGGTCGTCGTGGTCACCGGGCTCTCCGGGTCGGGCAAGAACAGCGCCGGCCGGGTCCTGGAGGACCTGGGCTTCTACGTCGTGGACAACCTCCCGCCGGCCCTGCTGGCCCCCATGGTGGAGCTCGGCGCCCGGGGCGACCTGCGCCGGTTCGCCGCCGTCGTCGACGTCCGCAGCCGGGCGTTCTCCTCCGACCTCGCCGAGGCGATCCGCAGCCTCACCGACGCCGGGCACCGGCCGCGGGTGGTCTACGTGCACGCCCGCGACGAGGTGCTGGTCCGCCGCTACGAGTCCAACCGGCGGGAGCACCCGCTGCAGGGGTCCGGGCGGCTGTCCGACGGCATCGCCGCCGAGCGCGCCCTGCTCACCGGCATCGCCGGGGACGCCGACCTGTGGGTCGACACCTCCGACCTGAACGTGCACCAGCTGCGCACCACGCTGGAGTCGGCGTTCGTCCGCGAGGGCACCACCCCCGAGCTCACCGCGACCGTGCTCAGCTTCGGCTTCAAGTACGGCCTGCCGCTGGACGCCGACCTCGTCGTCGACGCCCGGTTCCTGCCCAACCCGCACTGGATCCCCGAGCTGCGCGAGCAGACCGGCCGGGACGCCGCCGTCCGCGACCACGTGCTGGGCTCCGCAGACGCGGGGGAGTTCCTGGAGCGCTACCTGCAGGTGCTGCGGCTGCTGGTGCCAGGCTACCGGCGCGAGGGCAAGCGGTACCTGACCCTCGCCGTGGGCTGCACCGGCGGCAAGCACCGCTCGGTGGCCATCGCCGAGGAGTTCGCCCGACGGCTGTCCGCCGAGGGCGTCACCGCCAGTGCCCGGCACCGCGACCTGGGCCGCGAGTGAGCCGCCGGTGAGCGGGCGGCACGAGGCCCCGGGTCGGGCGGCCGAGCCCGCGCCGGGGCACGGTCCGGCCGGCCACGCAGCACCCGAGGGGGCCACCGCACCGTCGGTGGTGGCGCTGGGGGGCGGACACGGGCTGGCGGTGACGCTGGAGGCCTGGCGGCCACTGGCCGGCGAGCTGACCGCCGTGGTCACCGTCGCCGACGACGGCGGCTCCTCCGGCCGGATCCGGCGGGAGATGCCGGTGCTGCCCCCCGGCGACCTGCGAATGGCGCTGGCCGCGCTCGCCGGCGACGGCGAGCGCACCCGGGAGATGACCGAGCTGCTGCAGCACCGACTCGGCGGCACGGGCGTGCTCGCCGGGCACCCCGTGGGCAACCTGGTGCTCACCGGACTGGTCGAGATCCACGGCGGGGACACCGTGCGGGCCCTGGACACCCTCTGCGGGCTGCTCGGTGCCCACGGCCGGGTGCTGCCGATGGCCGACGTCCCGCTGGACCTCGTGGCGACCGTGGAGAGCGTCGACCCCGACGACCCGGCGCGCACCCGGCGGATCCGCGGGCAGGTGGCCATCGCCACCACGCCGGGCCGGGTCCGTGACATCCGGGTCAGCCCGGCCGACCCCCCGGTGCACGCCGACGTGCTCGCCGCCATCGCCCGGGCGGACGTCGTGTGTCTCGGCCCCGGCTCCTGGTACACCTCCGTGCTGCCGCACCTGCTGGTGCCGCGGCTGCGGGCCGCGCTGGCCGCCACACCGGCCCGGGTGGTCGTCGTGCTCAACCTGGAGGCCCAGGTGGGGGAGACGGACGGGTTCTCCCCGGAGGAGCACCTGCGGGTGTTGCAGGCCCATCTGCGCGGCGTGCCGTTGCACACGGTCATCGCCGATGCCGAAGCGGTTGTTGACCGGCGTGGTCTGCTGTCTGCGGCGCGGGAGTGCGGGGCCGATCTGGTCCTCACCTCCGTCGCTGCGTCGGACGGCGCGCCCCGGCACGACCCGGCGCGCCTGACGGAGGCGTTCACCTCGGTGCTCGCCTCCGGGGCGGCCGCCCGGTGAGACCGGTCGGTCCGTCAGGGCACGGGGTGCGGCAGGATCGGACGGGACGGTGCGGCACCTCGCACCGGGTGCGCCACCAGCACCGGGTGTCAGGGGTCGAGGGGGAGAGGGGTCGCACATGGCGATGACGGCGATGGTCAAGGACGAGCTCTCCCGGGTGGAGTGCACGAAGACCTCCGAGCGCAAGGCCGAGGTCACCGCGCTGCTGCGGTTCTCCGGCGGCCTGCACATCGTGGGCGGACGGGTGGTCATCGAGGCCGAGCTGGACACCGGCTCGGTGGCCCGCCGCCTGCGCCGCGACATCAGCGAGGTCTACGGCTACACCAGCGGCGTCAGCGTCCTGGCCGGGGGCAACATCCGGCGCGGGGTCCGCTACCTGGTCCGCATCGCCAAGCACGGCGAGGGCCTGGCCCGGCAGACCGGGCTGGTCGACCAGCGGGGCCGGCCGGTCCGCGGCCTGCCCCCGGCGGTCGTCTCCGGCGGTCTCAACGACGCCGAGGCCGCCTGGCGTGGGGCCTTCCTCGCGCACGGTTCGCTCACCGAGCCGGGCCGGTCCTCCTCGCTGGAGATCACCTGCCCCGGTCCGGAGGCCGCGATGGCCCTGGTCGGTGCGGCCCGCCGGCTGGGCATCGCCGCCAAGGCCCGCGAGGTGCGCGGTGCCGACCGGGTCGTCGTCCGCGACGGCGACGCGATCAGCGCCCTGCTCACCCGGATGGGCGCCCACGAGGCCGTGCTCGCCTGGGAGGACCGCCGGATGCGCCGCGAGGTCCGGGCCACCGCCAACCGGCTGGCCAACTTCGACGACGCCAACCTGCGCCGCTCGGCCCGGGCCGCGGTCGCGGCCAGTGCGCGGGTGGAGCGCGCCCTGGAGATCCTGGCCGACGACGCCCCCGAGCACCTGCTGGTCGCCGGCCGGCTGCGGTTGGAGCACGGCCAGGCCTCCCTGGAGGAGCTCGGCCAGCGCGCCGACCCGCCGATGACCAAGGACGCCGTCGCCGGCCGGATCCGCCGCCTGCTGGCGATGGCGGACAAGCGGGCCAAGGACCTCGGCATCCCGGACACCGAGTCCGTGGTCACCGACGACATGATCGGGCCCTGAGCCTCGCCACGAGTGCGCCGACCACGAGACGTCTCGGACGTCCACCGGGGCGCTGACCTGGGCCGGGACGGTGCCGGGTGCGCTGTCGGTGGGGGCCGATAGGCTCACCGCGAGCGAGGTCGCGACCACCACTGCGGCCTCCCGCCAGAGCCCCACGTGGAGCCAGGCAGTGGCTCCACAGCAACCTCGGAGGTCACAGTGACGGTTCGCGTCGGCATCAACGGCTTCGGCCGCATCGGCCGCAACTTCTACCGGGCGGTCGCCGCCAGCGGCCAGGACGTCGAGATCGTGGCGGTCAACGACCTGACCAGCAACGACGTGCTCGCCCACCTGCTCAAGTACGACTCGGTCCTCGGCAAGCTGCCCGAGGAGGTCCACGCGACCGCCGACGGCATCGTCGTCGGCGACAAGACGATCACCGCGCTGGCCGAGCGCGACCCGGCCAACCTGCCCTGGGGCGACCTGGGCGTGGACGTGGTCATCGAGTCCACCGGCTTCTTCACCAAGGCCGCCGACGCCCGCAAGCACGTCGAGGCCGGCGCCAAGAAGGTCATCATCTCCGCGCCCGCCACCGACGACGACATCACCATCGTCATGGGCGCCAACCACGAGCTGTACGACGGCTCGCAGACGATCATCAGCAACGCCTCCTGCACCACGAACTGCCTGGCCCCGCTGGCCAAGGTGCTCAACGACTCCTTCGGCATCGAGCGTGGCCTGATGACCACGATCCACGCCTATACCGCCGACCAGAACCTGCAGGACGGCCCGCACAAGGACCTCCGTCGGGCCCGCGCCGCCGCGCTGAACATCGTCCCCACCTCGACCGGTGCGGCCAAGGCCATCGGCCTGGTCCTCCCCGAGCTCAAGGGCAAGCTCGACGGCTACGCCCTGCGCGTCCCGGTCCCGACCGGCTCGGCCACCGACCTCACCGTCACGCTGTCCCGCGAGGTCACCGTCGAGGAGGTCAACGCCGCCTACAAGGCCGCGGCCGACGGTCCGCTGGCCCCGTACTTGGTCTACACCGACGCCCCGATCGTGTCCTCGGACATCGTCACCGACCCGGCGTCCTGCATCTACGACTCGGGCCTGACCAAGGTGTTCGGCAACCAGGTCAAGGTCGTCGGCTGGTACGACAACGAGTGGGGCTACTCCAACCGCCTCGTGGATCTGACCGCGCTGGTCGGCTCCAAGCTCTGATGGCGGCTCCCATGCGGACCGTCGACGAGCTCATCGCCGAGGGCGTCCAGGGGAAGCGCGTGTTCCTGCGCGCCGACCTGAACGTTCCCCTCGACGACAGCACGGGCGACGCGATCATCACCGACGACGGCCGGATCCAGGCCAGCCTGCCCACGCTGCAGGCGCTCCGGGAGGCCGGCGCCCGCGTCGTCGTCGCGGCGCACCTGGGTCGGCCGAAGGGTGCCCCGGACCCGCGGTACTCCCTGGCCCCGGTCGCGGCCCGGTTGTCCGAGCTGCTGGGGGTGACGGTGCCGCTGGCCCCGGACACCGCCGGTGAGGGCGCGCAGGCCGCGGTCGCCGCACTCGGTGACGGTGACGTGGTGCTGCTGGAGAACGTCCGCTTCGAGGCGGCCGAGACCAGCAAGGACGACGACGCCCGCGGTGCGCTCGCCGACCGGTTCGCCGCGCTGGCCGACGTCTACGTCGACGACGCCTTCGGGGCGGTGCACCGCAAGCACGCCTCGGTGTACGACCTGGCCACGAGGCTCCCGCACGCGGCCGGCCGACTGGTCGCCCGCGAGCTGGAGGTGCTCACCCGGCTGACCGAGGACCCGCAGCGGCCCTACGTGGTCGTGCTCGGCGGGTCCAAGGTCAGCGACAAGCTGGGCGTCATCGAGTCGATGCTGCCCAAGGTCGACCGGCTGCTGATCGGCGGCGGCATGTGCTTCACGTTCCTCGCCGCCCAGGGTCACGGGGTGGGCGACTCGCTGCTCGAGCAGGACCAGGTGGACACCTGCCGCCGCCTGCTCGAGACCGCCGGGGACAAGATCGTCCTGCCGGTCGACGTGGTCTGCGCCGAGGCGCTGGTCGCCGACGCGCAGGTCAAGGTCGCCCTGGTCGAGGGCATCCCGGAGGGGCTCAAGGGCCTCGACGTGGGCCCGCGCACCGTCGAGCTGTTCGCCGGGCACCTCGCCGAGGCGCACACGGTGTTCTGGAACGGCCCGATGGGCGTGTTCGAGCTCGCCCCGTTCACCGCCGGCACCCGGGGGGTGGCCACCGCGGTGGCCGCCGTCGACGGGCTGTCGGTCGTCGGCGGTGGCGACTCCGCCGCCGCCGTGCGGCAGCTCGGGCTGGACGAGGACGCCTACGGCCACATCTCCACCGGGGGCGGTGCGTCCCTGGAGTTCCTCGAGGGCCGTGAGCTGCCGGGTCTGGCCGTGCTCGCGGGCGGGGCCGCCTGATGGCCCGGAACAAGGCCGGCCGGGTCTACGAGGGGCGTCGTCCGCTCATCGCGGGCAACTGGAAGATGCACCTGACGCACCTGGAGGCCATCGGCCTGGTGCAGAAGATCGCCTTCACCCTCAAGGAGCCCGAGCTGGAGGCGGCCGAGGTCGTCGTCGTCCCGCCGTTCACCGCGATCCGCAGCGTCCAGACCCTGGTCCAGGGCGACAAGATCGAGATCGGCTTCGGCGCGCAGGACGTGTCGGCGCAGGACTCCGGCGCCTACACCGGTGAGGTCAGCGGCTCCCAGCTGGCCGCGCTGGGCTGCACCTACGTGGTGGTCGGGCACTCCGAGCGCCGGGCGATGCACGCCGAGACCGACGAGGTCGTGGCGAGCAAGGTCCAGGCGGCGCTGCGGCACGGCCTGGTCCCGATCCTGTGCGCGGGGGAGGGGCTCGACGTCCGCAAGGCCGGCGAGCACGTCCCGTACACCACCGCCCAGGTCGACGCGGCCCTCGAGGGCCTCGACGCCGCCACGGTGGCCGGCATCGTGATCGCCTACGAGCCGGTGTGGGCGATCGGCACCGGCGAGGTCGCCACCCCCGACGACGCGCAGGAGGTGTGCGGGGCCATCCGGGCCCGGCTCGCCGAGCGTTTCGGGCCGGAGACCGCCGACGTGGTCCGTATCCTCTACGGCGGTTCGGTGAAGGCGGGCAACACCGTCGGCATCCTCGCCGGACCGGACGTGGACGGGGCACTGGTCGGCGGCGCGAGCCTGGACGCCGACGAGTTCTCCTCGATCTGCCGCCACGCCGCCGAGAGCCGCTGACCCCTCACCGGGAGGCCGGCCAGCCACCCGGAGGACCGCTGTTCCCGTGACACCCAGCACCACGAGCACCCCGACGGGGCGCCGCACCCGGACCACCCGGCGTGCGGCGCCCCGTCGGCGTCTGATGCCCGTCACCCTGCTGCTCCTGGTGGCCCTGCTCGCCGGGTGCAGCGGCGGGGACGCCTCCGACGCCGCGGTGCCCACGCAGGGCGGGACCGTCGACGCCGGGCTCAGCGAGGTGCGGGCGCCCTCGGCCGAGGCCGGCGGCACGCTGCGCGTGGTGACCTCCCAGATCGACAGCCTGGACCCCCAGCGGTCCTACCTGACCGGGGTCTGGAACCTCATGCGGCTCTACGTGCGCACGCTGGTCACCTACTCCAGCGAGCCCGGCCGCACCGACCAGCTGGTGCCCGACCTGGCCACCGACCTGGGCACCACGCCCGACGGCGGCCGCACCTGGACCTTCACCCTCCGCGAGGGGGTGGCCTTCGAGGGCGGCCGGCCGATCACCAGCCAGGACGTCCGGTACGGCATCGAGCGGTCCTTCGCCTCGGAGGTCATCGTCGGTGGCCCCCGCTACGTGCTGGACCTGCTCGACGACCCGGCGCTGCCCTACGCCGGGCCCTACGACGCGGAGTCGCAGGAGGGCGGTGGGCTGGCCTCCGTCAGCACCCCCGACGACCGGACCATCACCTTCACGCTGACCACCCCGACGCCGGACTTCCCGTACGTGCTGGCGCTGCCGTCCTCCAGCCCGGTGCCCGCCGAGAGCGACACCCGTGGCGACTACGGTCTGGACCCGGTCTCCTCCGGGCCCTACGCGATCACCTCGGTCGACGACGAGACCGGGATCGTGCTGGACCGCAACGAGGCCTGGGACCCGGCCACCGACGACGTCCGCACGGCTCTGCCCGACCAGGTCGTCGTGCGCACCGGGATGTCGGGGCTGGACCGGGACCAGGCCCTGCTCGCCGGGTCGGCCGACCTCGACCTGTCCGGCACCGGGGTGCAGGTGGCGACCACGAACCGGGTGGACGGCGACGAGGACCTGCTGGACCGGATCGACGACGTGACCACCGGTGCGGTGCGCATGCTGGCGCTGCCCACCACGGTGGCGCCGATGGACGACGCGAACTGCCGGGCCGCGGTGTCGGCCGTGGTGGACCGCAGCGCCGTCCAGGACCAGCTCGACGGGGCGGGCAACGCCGTCCGGACGTCGGTGCTCTGGCCGCGCGCGCTGACCGGGGGACCCGAGGACACCGACCCCGCTCCCGACCTGGACGCTGCGCGCGCCTCGCTGGCCGCCTGCGGGAGGCCCGACGGGTTCAGCACCGTGCTCGCGGTCGCCGACGTGCCGATGGCGGTGGACGTGGCCACCGAGGTCTCCGCCCAGCTGGCCCAGGTCGGCATCGCCGCCGAGGTCCGCCCGCTGGACGCCGCCAGCTTCTACGCCACCGAGATCGGGGACCCGGCGACGGTGGCCGCGAACGGGTACGGGGTGGTGCTGGCCACCTACACCGCGGACTTCCCGACGCCGGCGTCCTTCCTGGTGCCGCTCGTCGACGGGCGCAGCATCCGGACACCGGGCAACACCGACTACGCGTCGCTGGCCGACCCCGGGGTCAACGGCCTGGTCGACGCGGCCCGCGCCGCCCCCGACCCGGCCGCGCAGACCGCGGCCTGGGCCCAGGTCGCCCAGGCCGCCGCGGACACCCATGCCTACGTGCCGCTGGCGGAGAACCGGGTGCAGCTGCTGGCCGGTCAGCGGCTCCGCAACGGGGTGGTCATGCAGGGCTACGGCGGGTACGACGTCGCCACGGCCGGAGTCGGCACGGACTGACCGGGGTCGTCGTCTAGGCTGGTGCGTCGAGTGGCCCCCGCCCGCCGGGTGGCCCGACGCCCCGTCCGACCAGGGGACGAGCCGAGCCCCCGTGCGCGGGACAGGAGACAACCGTGATCGAGATCGTCCTCAACTCGCTGCTGGTGCTGACCAGCCTGCTGTTGATCGTGCTCATCCTGCTGCACCGCGGCAAGGGCGGCGGCCTGTCCTCGATGTTCGGTGGCGCCGCGTCGTCGTCGCTGTCGGGGTCCTCGGTCGTGGAGAAGAACCTGAACCGGCTGACCGTCTTCACCGGCGCCGTGTGGACGGTCTGCATCGTCGCGATCGGCATCCTCCTCAAGGTCTGAAGCACCCCATCCGGTCGTGCGCCACGCGTCTGACCTGCACGGATGTCGCGACATCGTGACCTGGGAACGGGCTGAGAACGCTTAGACTCCCGGCGTCCGGTCTTTCGATGGCAGGGGGCGCTCGTGGCAGGTGGCAACGCGATCCGGGGCAGCCGGGTCGGTGCAGGTCCGATGGGTGAGCGGGAACGCGGCGAGGCCGCACCGCGGACCCGGGTGGGGTTCTGGTGCGCCAACAAGCACGCCACGAACGTCGCCTTCGCCAGCGACGTCGAGGTGCCGGAGACGTGGGACTGCCCGCGCTGTGGTCTGCCGGCCGGTCAGGACGAGGCGAACCCGCCGCCCGCGCCGCGCAACGAGCCGTACAAGACCCACCTGGCGTACGTGCGGGAACGCCGCACCGACGCCGACGGGGACGCCCTCCTCGAGGAGGCGCTGACCCGCCTGCGGGCCCGCCGAGGCGCGTGAGCGACACCGGCCGGCACCCCTCGGGGGTGCCGGCCGGTGTCGCGTCAGCGCTGCAGCTGCGAGGCGGCGGCGGCGTCCAGCAGCCAGCGGGTCGCCCGGGTGCCGTGCACCCCGGCCGCCGGCAGGTCCACCGGAGACTCCGTACCCGACAGCCCACGGGCCACCGCCTCGGCCTTGCCCTCGCCCGACACCAACAGCCAGACCTCCTCGGCGGCGTTGATGGTGGCGAACCCGAGGCTGACCCGGGTCGGCGGCGGCTTCGGGCAGTCCCGGACGGCGAACACCGTCCGGTCGTCGCTGATCGCGGGGGAGTCCGGGAAGATCGAGGCCACGTGCCCCTCGGGGCCGACCCCGAGCATCAGCACGTCGATCCGCGGCACCCCGCCGTCGCCGGCTGCGGCCAGTTCGGCCGCGTAGGCCGCGGCGGCGTCCTCGGGCTCGGCGTGCCCGGCGTCGGAGGCCGGGATGGCGTGCACCCGGTCGACCGGCACGCCCACGGCGTCCAGCAGCGCGTCGCGGGCGCCCTTCTCGTTCCGCTCGGGGTCGTCGCCGGGCACCCACCGCTCGTCACCCCACCAGACGTCGACCTGCGTCCAGTCGACGACGGCGGCCTCGGGCTCGGCGGCCAGCCGGGCGGCCTCGACCAGCACGGCCGTCCCGATGCCGCCGCCGGTGAGCACCACCGAGGCGGTGCCGTGCACCGCCTGGGCGGCGGCCAGCCGGGCGACCAGCGCCGAGGCGACCGACCGGGCGAGCCGGTCGGCGTCGGGCTCGACGACCACGTCGGGGGTGGGTCGGGCGTCGGTCACGGCGTCTCCTCCTGCGGGGAGTCGTCCCCACCGTCGTCGTCCCCGTCGGTGCCGGTCGCGGCGACCTCGTCGTCCTCGACGGAGTCGGCGGGCACGTCCGGGGCGGTCGGTGCCGAGGCCGGCAGCGGCCGCATCGGGTCGAACCACCGGTGCTCGCGCACGGGCTGCCGGGCGGCCAGCCCGGTCACGCCGGTGGCGGCCTCCAGCGCCTCGCGGTAGGGCTCGTCGGAGTCCAGCCGCTTCATCTCCTCGCCGATCAGCTCGCCGAGGGAGCGCTTGGGGAGCGCCACCGTGGAGTCGGGTCGGTAGGGCTGGCTGATCACCGCGCCGCCCTTGCGGTCGTCGGTGAGGCGGACCTCCTCGTCCTGGTCCAGGGTCAGCACGACGGTGTCGATGCCCTTGGAGCCGGTGGTGCGCTGGCCGGCCTCCACGGTGACGGGGCAGCCGCAGCGGGCGCTGATCCACCCGGCGACGAGCTGGGCGGTCGGGTTGCCCGGGTCGCCGACCACGTGGCCGCCGAGCACCGCCACCGGCCCACCGCGACGGCCGACGACGGCGTCCAGGGTGGAGGCCAGCGTGGCCCGCCAGGGCGTGCTGCGGGTCCAGGACAGGTCGGTGTCGCCGGGGGCGAAGTCCTCGGCCCGCAGCTGCAGGGCGGCCATGCCGTCCTCGGCCATCCAGCTGTCGGTGATGCGGCGGTTGGCGATGACGCCCAGTGCGTCGGTCTCGATGCGGCCGGGCGGGGCGGCGAACCACCAGGTGACGACCGGGGCGTCCGCGGCCAGCAGCGGCAGCACGACGGACTCGGCGTGCAGCCCCAGGCGGCCGTACATCCGCATGACCACGGCCTCCCCGGGCCCGAGGCGCCCACCGATGAGCACCTCGGCGTCCAACCGGGGGGAGGGCGCCTCGACCTGTCGTCGGACGACGATCAGCAGCCGGCAGGGGTGGACCTCCGCGGCCGCCGCGGCCGCGGCCTCGGCCTCCTGCACGCGGTCCTCGTCGGCGACGACCACGAGGGTCAGGGCGACCCCGCTCATCACGGCCCCGCCGGTGCGTCGCTGGGCGGCGAGCTCCTTGACGATGGCCGAGCCGTTGGTGTCCCACAGGGTGCTCATGAGGGGTTCTCCCGGGAGAGGTCGGCGGTCACGGTCGGCGCCACGCGCGGCCCTCGGAGGCGAGCATCTCGTCGGCGGCCCGGGGGCCCCACTCGCCCGCCCGGTAGGAGAACGGCGTCGTCGTCGCCCAGTACTCCTCCAGCGGGTCGATGACCGCCCAGGAGGCCTCGACCTCGGCGTTGCGCGGGAACAGGGTGGCATCGCCCAGCAGGACGTCGAGGAGCAGGCGCTCGTAGGCCTCGGGGGAGGACTCGGTGAACTGCTCGCCGTAGAGGAAGTCCATCGACACGTCGCGGACCTCCATGACGCTGCCCGGCACCTTCGACCCGAACTTCAGGGTCACGCCCTCGTCGGGCTGCACCCGGACGACGAGCTGGTTGTGTCCCAGCTCCTCGGTGTCGGTGGGGGCGAAGGGCAGGTGCGGGGCCCGCCGGAAGGACAGCGCGATCTCGGTGACCCGGCGGGGGAGCCGCTTGCCCGTGCGCAGGTAGAACGGCACCCCGGCCCAGCGGCGGGTCTCCACGCCCAGCCGGACGGCGGCGTAGGTCTCCGTGGCCGAGTCGTCGGCCACGCCGTCCTCCTGGCGGTAGCCGGTCGCCCGCTGGCCTGCCAGCCAGCCCTGCTCGTACTGCCCGCGGACCGCGAAGCGCTCCTTGTCCGCCGGCAACGAGATGGCCCGCAGCACCTTGAGCTTCTCGGTGCGGATCTCCTCGGCGGAGAACTCGACCGGCTCCTCCATGGCGGTGAGCGCCAGCAGCTGGAGCAGGTGGTTCTGCAGCACGTCGCGGGCGGCACCCGTGCGCTCGTAGAAGTCGGCCCGGCCGCCGATGCCGACGTCCTCGGCCATCGTGATCTGGACGCTGTCGACGTGCGCGCTGTTCCAGACCGGCTCGAACAGGGTGTTGGCGAACCGCAGCGCCAGCAGGTTCTGGACGGTCTCCTTGCCCAGGTAGTGGTCGATGCGGAAGACGTCGTCGGCGGTGAACACCGAGTCCACCAGCTGGTTGAGCTCGCGGCTGGAGGGCAGGTCGTGGCCGAAGGGCTTCTCCACCACGACGCGGCGCCAGCGGTCGTCGGTGCTCTCGGCCATCCCGGTGCGCTCCATCTGCTTGAGCACGACCGGGAACAGGCTGGGCGGGATGGAGAGGTAGAACGCGGCGTTGCCGCCGATGCCGTGCGTGCCCTCGAGCTCGCCCAGCGTGCGGGCCAGCTCGTCGAAGGCGTCGTCGTCGTCGAAGGAGCCCTGGATGAAGCGGACCGAGTTGGCCAGCCGCTCCCAGACCTCCTCGCGCCACGGGGTGCGGGCGTGCTCCCGCGCGGCGGACCGCGACAGCTCGGCGAAGTCGACGTCGTCCCAGTCGCGGCGGGCGAAGCCCAGCAGCGCGAAGTTGGTGGGGAGCAGGCCGCGGTTCGCCAGGTCGTAGACCGCGGGGAGGAGCTTCTTGCGGGCCAGGTCGCCGGTGATGCCGAAGACGACGAGCGCACAGGGTTCGGGGACCCGGGGCAACCGCCGGTCCCTCGGGTCACGCAACGGGTTTGCGGGCATGGGTCCCTCTGTCGCCGTGGGTGTGGGGTGGTGCGCTGGGGGCCGGTGCGGCGGTGCACCGGCCCCCGGGTCTCACTTCTTGTCCTGCAGCTGCTCCTGGACCGAGCTGGTGAGCTCGTCCCAGGCCTCGGCGAACTTCTGCACGCCCTCGTCCTCGAGCACCCGGAAGACGTCGTCCAGGTCGATGCCCGCGTCGGACACGGCCTGCAGCACCGCGGCGGCCTCGGCGTAGGTCCCGGAGACCGGGCTGCCCACCCGACCGTGGTCGGCGAAGGCCTCCATGGTCTTGCCCGGCATGGTGTTCACCGAGTCGGGCGCGGCCAGCTCCGAGAGGTACATCGTGTCGCTGTAGTCGGGGTTCTTGACCCCGGTGGAGGCCCACAGCGGACGCTGCTTGGCCGCACCGCGGGCCTCGAGGGCCTTCCAGCGGTCGGAGGAGAAGACCTCCTCGTAGGCCTGGTAGGCCAGCTGGGCGTTGGCGACGCCGGCCTTGCCCTTGAGCGAGGCGTCGGCACCGGCGGCGTCCAGGCGCTTGTCGATCTCGGTGTCCACGCGGGACACGAAGAACGACGCGACGCTCTCCAGGCCCGCGAAGCTCGCATCGGGGTCCTCGGCACGCTTCTCCAGGCCGGCCAGGTAGGCCTCCATCACGGCCTTGTAGCGGTCGAGGCTGAAGATCAGCGTGACGTTGACGCTGATCCCGTTGGCGATCGTCTCGGTGATGGCCGGCAGGCCCTCGACGGTGGCGGGGATCTTGATGAACAGGTTCGGCCGGTCGACCAGCCACCACAGGTGGGCGGCCTCCGCGGCGGTCGCGTCGGTCTCGTGGGCCAGCCCGGGGGCGACCTCGAGGGAGACGCGGCCGTCGCGGCCGGTGCGCTCGGCGACCGGGGCGAGCAGGTCGCAGGCGTCGCGGACGTCGGCACCGGTGATGGTGCGCAGCGCCTCCTCGACGGTGACCCCACGGACGGCCATGGCGTGCAGCTGGTCGTCGTAGGAGTCCGAGCCGCTGATGGCCGCGGCGAAGATCGACGGGTTGGTGGTGACGCCGACGACGGAGCGCTCGTCGACCAGCCGCTGCAGGTCACCGCCGTGGATCAGGTCGCGGGACAGGTCGTCCAGCCAGACGCTGACGCCGGCCTCGGACAGTGCCTTCAGGTTCTCGTTCTGGGTCATGTCGTCGTCCTTCACTGATCGGCGGTGCGGGTGTGCAGGCCACCGATGACGTCGGAACCGGTCGAGAGACCGGTGCCGGCAGCGACGGCCTGGATGCTCTCGCGGGCGGCTGCGACGACCGCCTCGGCGGTGAGGCCGAACTCCTCGTAGAGCTTGGTGTACGGGGCGCTGGCGCCGTAGTGGTCCAGCGCGATGATCCGGCCGGCGTCGCCGACGAAGTCGCGCCAGCCCATGGCGATGGCGGCCTCGATGCTGACCCGGGCCTTGACCGACGGCGGGAAGACCTCGTCGCGGTAGCTCGCGTCCTGCTCGGCGAACCACTCCTGGCACGGGATCGAGACGACCCGCGTCGGGGTGCCCGCGGCCTCGAGCTGCTCACGGGCGGCCACGGCGATCTGCACCTCGGACCCGGTGCTCATCAGGATGACCTCAGGGGTGCCGGTGCTGGCCTCGGCCAGCACGTAGGCGCCCTTCGCGGTGCCCTCGGCCGAGCCGAAGACCGAGCGGTCGACGATCGGCAGGTTCTGGCGGGACAGGATGATCCCGGCCGGCCGGTCGTTGTGCTCGAGGATCGTGCGCCAGGCCACGGCGGTCTCGTTGGCGTCCGCGGGACGGACGACGTCCAGGCCGATGATGGCGCGCAGCGCGGCCAGGTGCTCGATCGGCTGGTGGGTCGGGCCGTCCTCGCCGAGGCCGATGGAGTCGTGCGTCCACACGTAGGTGACCGGCAGCTGCATGAGCGCGGCCAGCCGGACGGCGGGGCGCATGTAGTCCGAGAACGTCAGGAACGTCCCGCCGTAGACACGGGTGCCGCCGTGGAGGGCGATCCCGTTCATGATCGAGCCCATGGCGTGCTCGCGGATGCCGAAGTGCAGCGTGCGGCCGTAGGGCCCCCCGCTCCACATCTTGGTCTGGCGGCTGGCCGGCAGGAACGACGGCGCCCCCTCGACCGAGGTGTTGTTGGACTCGGCCAGGTCGGCCGAGCCGCCCCACAGCTCCGGGATCGCCGGGTAGAGCGCGGCGAGCACCTCACCGGAGGCCTTGCGGGTGGCCAGGCCCTTCGGGTCGGCGTCCCAGCTGGGCAGGGTGTCGGCCCAGCCCTCGGGCAGGGTGCGGGTGCGCATCCGGTCGTAGAGCGCGGCCTGCTCGGGGTTGCTCTCGCGCCAGGCGTCGAAGCGGGGCTGCCAGGCGGCGTGCGCGGCCTGTCCACGCTCGACCACCTTGCGGGTGTGCGCGATCACCTCGTCGGCGACGGCGAAGGTCTGCTCCGGGTCGAAGCCCAGGACCTCCTTGGTCGCCTTCACCTCGTCGTCCCCGAGGGCCGAGCCGTGCGCGGCACCGGTGTTCTGCTTGTTGGGGGAGGGCCAGGCGATGACGGTGCGCAGCACGATCAGCGACGGGCGCGACGTCTCGGCCTTGGCCGCGGCCAGCGCGGCGTCCAAGGCCGCGAGGTCCTCGCCGTCCGCGACGTGCTGCACGTGCCAGCCGTAGGCCTCGTAGCGCTTGCCGACGTCCTCGGTGAACGCGATCGTGGTGTCGTCCTCGATCGAGATCTTGTTGTCGTCGTAGACCAGCACGAGGTTGCCCAGCTGCTGGGTGCCGGCCAGCGAGGACGCCTCGCCGGAGATGCCCTCCTCCATGTCACCGTCGGAGGCGATCGCCCAGACGGTGTGGTCGAACAGGCTCTCACCCGACGGGTCGGAGTCGGGCTCGTAGAGGCCCCGCTCGCGACGGGCGGCCATCGCCATGCCCACGGCGTTGCCGACACCCTGGCCCAGCGGGCCGGTGGTGGTCTCCACGCCGGTGGTGTGCCCGACCTCGGGGTGGCCCGGGGTCTTCGAGCCCCAGGTGCGCAGCGCCTCGAGGTCGGCGAGCTCCAGGCCGTAGCCGGAGAAGTAGAGCTGGGTGTAGAGCGTCAGCGCCGTGTGCCCGGGGGAGAGCACGAAGCGGTCACGGGCGACCCAGTTGGGGTCCGACGGGTCGTGCTGGATCCACTTCTGGAACAGCAGGTAGGCCAGCGGGGCCAGGCTCATCGCCGTGCCGGGGTGGCCGTTGCCGGTCTTCTGCACCGCGTCCATCGCCAGGACGCGGGCGGTGTCGATGGCCCGTCGGTCGAGGTCGGTGAAGCCCTCGGGCAGCGTGGGGTTCGGCTGCGCAGGCGAGCCGGTGGGGCTGTCGGAGGCGGCCTCGGCCGGTGCCTCGGACTCGGTGCTGTTGTCTGCCATCAGGCTGGTGCTCCTCGGGTCGGTCGTTCGTCGAGCCCGTCCCGGTGGCGGTTGCCCCGCTCACCCGGACGGACGACGGTGCGTGTGGCAGCGGTGTTCCCGCCTGCCGGGGAGCCCCTCGTCGGGGAGCCCGGCGCGCCGTCGTCGTCGACGGAGGGCCTACCCACTGCGTGCGCAGCATCAACGTGATCAACCCTAGTGGTACCGGGGGATTCCCCACGTGCCGCAGGGATACCATGGGGTGAACGTCAGCCCCCTCGACGAAGTGGTGTGGATACCCCGTGCTGCCCTGCCGTCCGAGCTGCCGGTGACCGCCGTCGCCGAGCGCCGCACCACCCGGGCCCGCACGTCCCCGCTGGCCCTGGTCGGTGCCTACGTCTCGCTGACCAAGCCCAAGCTCGTCGAGCTGCTGCTGGTCACCACGCTCCCGGCGATGATGCTGGCCGACGGCGGCTGGCCCGGCACCGGCCTGGTGATCGCCACCCTGGTCGGCGGCATGCTCGCCGCGGGGGCCGCCAACACGATCAACTGCTGGTACGACCGCGACATCGACCGGCTGATGTCCCGCACCCGCAACCGGCCCATCCCCAGCGGGGTCATCGCCCCGCGGTCGGCGCTGCTGTTCGGCGTGATCCTGGCCTGGGTGTCCCTCGTCGTCCTCGGGGTCTTCACCACGCCGCTGGCCACCGCCCTCACCGCCGTGGCGATGCTGGCCTACTCGATCACCTACACGATGGTCCTCAAGCGCCGCACCCGGCACAACACCGTCTTCGGTGGCCTGCCCGGCGCCGCCCCGGTGCTCATCGGCTGGGCTGCGGTCACCGGCTCGCTGGACTGGCCGGCCGTCGTCTTCTTCGCGATCGTCTTCTGCTGGCAGATGCCGCACTTCTGGGCGCTGGCCAGCCGTTACCGGCACGACTACTTCCGCGCCGGCGTCCCGATGCTCTCCGTCGTCGCCGGACCGGTCAGCGTGGGCCGGCAGTCGGTCGCGTGGGCCTGGGGCACCCTCGCCGTCTCCTTGCTGATGGTCCCGGTCACCCCCGGCCTGGGCGCCCTCTCCGCCGTCCCGATCGTCGCCCTGGGCGCCTGGTACGTCTACGAGTCGCACGCCTGGCTGACCCGGATCAAGGGCGAGGGCCCCGACCGCCCCATGCGCCTGTTCTCGGTGTCGATCACCTACATGACCCTGCTGTCCGTCGCCCTGGTCCTCGACGTCCTCCTCTGACCCGATTCCAAAAACCGCGGTTTCTGGGGTCGGGCGGGTCGTGCGGTCCCCCAGGATCCGCGCTTTCCGGGATCAGCGGGCACGCTCGGCGAGCAGCTGGCGGATCCGCCGGACGATCCCGGCCATGTCGTAGAGGTCCGCATTGGCCAGCCGGAGCACCGACCACCCGGCGGCGCGCAGTCTGGCCAGCCGTCCGTCGTCGAGTGGGATCTGCTGGTCCTGGAAGTGGTGGACGCCGTCGTACTCAACGGCGATCTTGAGCCCCGGGAAGGCAAGGTCCACCCGGGCGATCTCCCCGCCCGCGTCGTCCCGAACCACGTACTGGACCTCGGGTGACAGCCCGTCCCGCACACAGGCGACGCGCACCCGGGACTCGGGGAACGACTCGGCGCGCGCGTCGGTGAACCCCAAGGCCAGACGCACCCGCGTAACGCCCCAGACCCCGGCCCGGTCGGCGACCCAGGTGCCGAACCGCCCCAGGTCGAGCGCCCCCCTGCGGGCGAGCATGTCCAGGGCGGCGACGGCGGTGGGCAAGGGCTCCAATGTGGCGATGTCCCACGCGGTGCGCCAGGGATCGGTGACGGGGACGTCACGCAGGTCGACGAGAACGTCGTCGGAGTCGAGGTCACTGGCGTGCACCCTCAGCTCGCGGGGGCCCCTCCACTTCAAGCCGGAGGGGACGATGACCGTGACCCGGTCGACCGGGCCGAGCATCGCGTCCCCGAACCAGCCCAGGGCCGACAGACCGCCGATCGCGGAGCCGGGAGGCAGGACGAGCGCCGCACCGCGGGCCTTCGTGTCGTGGTCGAACGGCAGTCCGCGGGTGGCATACACCCCCTGCAGGAGACGCTGGTGACGACGCCGAAGGTCATCCGGTCGGACGAGTCCCTCGGCGACAGCGGCGCTGCCCAGGAAGACGCCCTCGGTCAGGCGGAGTGGGGTGGACACCCGGGGAGGATGGTCGAGCCGCGGCCCCGGAACCGGAGTTGTCCACAGGCCCGGCCATCACTGGATCCCAAAAACCGCGGTTTCTGGGATCCAGAGGCGCTTGTCGTCGGGGGCGGGGGTCAGCGGGCGGAGGCGAAGGCGTCGGCGGGGGCGTCGACGGGGACCTCGGAGGCCGGGCCGCGGACGGACCAGACCAGGCGGGCGGTGTAGGCGGTGATGAGCACCGCGCCGGCCATGTGCAGCAGGACCAGGACGACGGGCAGGCCGGTGAAGTACTGCACGTAGCCGATGACGCCCTGGGCGAGCTGGACGACGAGGAGGTCCCGGGCGGCCCGGCGGACCCGGCCGGGGGAGTCGGTGGCGTAGAGGGCGACCAGCAACGCGACGGTGAGCCCGATGAGCAGGAAGACGACGTCGGCGTGCAGCTGGCTCATCAGCTCGGGGTCCAGGCCTGTGCGACCGGCCTCAGGGTCACCGGAGTGCGGGCCCGAGCCGGTGACCACGGTGCCCAGCACCTGGACGGCGGCGACGGCGACCGCGATGCCGGCGACCAGCAGGGCGAAGGGACGGCGGACGAGCAGCTGCCCGACGCCTGGTTCCCGGGAGCGGAGCCAGAGGGTCGTGGCCACCGCGACCAGCACCATCGACACGAGGAAGTGCGCGGCGACCGTCCACGGGTTGAGTCCGGTCAGCACGGTGACGCCGCCCAGGAGCGCCTGCGCCGGGATGCCCAGGAAGCTGCCGACGGCCCACTTGCGCAGCTCGCGGCGGGCCGAGCGCCAGACCACGACGACGGTGGCGATGGCGACCGCGGCGACGACGAAGGTCAGCAGCCGGTTGCCGAACTCGATGAGCCCGTGGCCGGCGAGCTCGGCGGTGGGGCGGATGGACCCGTCGGTGCACTCGGGCCACGTGGGGCAGCCGAGGCCGGATCCGGTGAGCCGGACCGCACCCCCGGTGACGACGATGAGGCCGTTGGCGACGAGGTTGGCGAGCGCGACGCGACTGACGACGGCTGAGGAGACCGGCACCCGCCCAGCGTAGGTGCCCGTCACGGGTCGTTCGCCGACGGCGTAGCGCCGGCAGGAAGCGCGACGGCGACCGCGGTGCTGGACAGGGCAGCGGACACACCGGTCCGTGGGCGCCGGGGACGGCGCCACCCAGACACCCGAGAGGTGCACGCGTGACCACTCCGTTCGACACCGACTCCGCCGCCCGCCGTCGTCGCTTCGACGTCACCGCCCTGCTGACCGACCCGGCCCGCGAGGCCGTCACCGAGGCCACCCGGCAGGCCGCCGGCTGGGGCGCGCCCGCCCTGGACACCGACCACCTGCTGTGGGCGCTGGCCGCGGTCGAGCCCACCCGCACCCTGCTGACCCGCAGCGGCGCCGACCCCGACCTGCTGCGCGCCGACCTGGCCGCCCGGCTCGACACCGGCACCGCCCGGGACAGCGCGCCCCCGGTGAGCCCGGGCACCGAGCGCGCCCTGCGCGAGGCCCACCAGCTCTCCCGTGCCTTCGGCTCCCCGGCGATCGGCCCGGAGCACCTGCTCCTGGCGTTGTCCGCGCACCCCGAGTCCGCCGCCGGCCGGCGGCTGGCCGACCGCGGGGTCACCCCGCAGACGCTGCAGGAGGCCGCGCAGGAGCCGGCCGAGCCCGCCAGCAGCACCCCGACGCTGGACCGGTTCGGTCGCGACCTCACCGACGCTGCCCGCGAGGGCCGGCTGGACCCGGTGATCGGGCGGGAGTCCGAGATCGAGCAGACCGTCGACGTCCTGGCCCGGCGCACCAAGAACAACCCGGTGCTGCTGGGCGAGGCGGGTGTCGGCAAGACCGCCGTCGTCGAGGGCATCGCCCAGCTGATGGTGGGCGAGGACGTCCCGGACTCCCTGCGCGGCAAGCGGCTCGTGGAGCTGGACCTCACCGGCATGGTCGCCGGCACCAAGCACCGCGGTGACTTCGAGGAGCGGATGACTGCCGTCATCGCCGAGGTGCAGGCGCACGCCGACGAGGTGGTGCTCTTCATCGACGAGCTGCACACCGTCGTCGGGGCCGGCGCCGTCCAGGGCTCCGCGGGGGCCGCCGACATGCTCAAGCCGGCACTGGCCCGTGGCGAGCTGCACGTCATCGGCGCCACCACGCTGACCGAGTACCGGCGCAGCATCGAGGCCGACCCGGCCCTGGAGCGCCGGTTCCAGCCGGTGCGGGTCGCCGAGCCCACGGTGGCCGACGCCGTCCTCGTCCTGCGCGGGCTGCGGCAGCGCTACGAGGACCACCACCACGTGCGGTTCACCGACGACGCGCTCGTCGCGGCCGTCGAGCTGTCCGACCGGTACGTCACCGACCGGCAGCTGCCGGACAAGGCGATCGACCTGGTCGACCAGGCCGGTGCCCGCCGGCGCCGCACGGCCGGTGCCCCGACCGCCGACCGTGACCAGCTCGAGCAGGAGCTCGTCCGCCTCGGGGTGGAGAAGGACGCCGCCGTTGCCGCCGAGCAGTACGAGCGCGCCTCCGAGCTGCGCGACCGGGTGACCGAGGCGCAGGCCCGGCTCGACCGCGCCGGGGACGACGTGCCGGTGGTCGGGGTGGACGACGTCGCCGAGGTGCTCAGCCGGGCCACCGGCATCCCCGCCGCCCGGCTCACCGAGGCCGACCGCGAGCGGCTGCTCCGCCTGGAGGACCACCTGCACCAGCGGGTGGTCGGTCAGGGCGACGCGGTCGAGGTGGTCGCCGAGGCGGTCCGCCGCTCGAGGGTCGGCCTGGGCGACCCGGACCGGCCGATCGGCAGCTTCCTGTTCCTCGGCCCCACCGGCGTCGGCAAGACCGAGCTGGCCAAGGCCCTGGCCGAGGCGCTCTTCGGCGACGAGGACACGATGGTCCGGATCGACATGAGCGAGTACCAGGAGCGGCACACCGTCTCCCGGTTGATCGGTTCGCCCCCCGGATACGTGGGGTACGAGGACGCCGGCCAGCTCACCGAGGCCGTGCGTCGTCGTCCGTACTCGGTGGTGCTGCTCGACGAGGTCGAGAAGGCCCACCCGGACGTCTTCCACACGCTGCTCCAGGTGCTGGACGACGGACGGCTGACCGACGCGCAGGGCCGCACCGTCGACTTCCGCAACACCGTCGTGGTGATGACCAGCAACCTGGGGTCGGAGCTGGTGGTGGGCAACCGGGAGCCGCTGGGCTTCGGCAGCAGCACCCGCTCGGCCGACGACGGGCTGCGGACGGCGATGATGCGCCGGCTCAAGGACTCCTTCCGACCGGAGTTCCTCAACCGGATCGACGAGATCGTGGTCTTCCGCCAGCTCGAGACCGACCAGCTGGCCGAGATCACCGACCTGCTGCTGGGGGAGACCCGGGCCCGGCTGACCGCCCAGGGGATCAGCGTCGAGTTCGCCCCCGAGGCGGTGCGCTGGTTGGCCGAACGGGGCCACGAGCCCGAGTTCGGCGCCCGCCCGCTGCGGCGGACGATCCAGCGCTCGGTGGACAACCCCGTCTCCCGGCTGGTGCTCTCCGGCGCTCTGGCCGCCGGTGGACACCTGGTCGTCGGGGTCGTCGACGGCGAGCTCGACCTGGTCGTCGAGCAGCCGCTCGAGGAGCCGGTCGCCGTCTGACCTGGCACGCAGTGCCACCCGACCCGTCACGGGGCCCGGACGCCCGTCGTCCGGGCCCCGTTCCGTGCCCGGAGCAGGGCGTTCGGGTTAGGGCGACCTTGCTTGCGAGCCTCCGGATATAGCGCACACTCGTGTTGTGGAATCCACCGCGGCGCAGTCCGCCCGCACGTCGGCACCGGCCGACGACGGGCGCACCCGCGACCGCGTGACCGGGCTCCTGCTCGAGCACGGCGCCCAGACCGCGACCGAGCTGGCCACCCGGCTGGGGGTCTCCCCGGCCGCCGTCCGCCGGCACCTGGACTCCCTCGTGGCCGAGGGCCGGGTCGCCGAGCGTGCGCTGCCCGGGTCGGTTCGCGGCCGCGGCCGTCCGGCGAGGCACTTCACGCTCACCGACGCCGGCCGCTCGGGCTTCCCGCACGCCTACGACGACCTGGCGCTCACCGCGCTGCGGTTCGTCGCCCGGCACGGTGGCCCCGACGCCGTCCGCGACGTCGCCGAGCAGCAGCTCGCCGGGCTGGAGGAGCGCTGCTCCACCGCCGTCGAGCGGGCCGCGTCGACCACCGGCCCGGAGCCCGCCGACCGCGCCCAGGTGCTCGCCGAGGCGCTCACCGCCGAGGGCTACGCTGCCTCGGCCTCGGCGATCTCCAGTGGTGGGCAGCTGTGCCAGCACCACTGTCCGGTCGCCCACGTGGCCGCCGAGTTCCCCCAGCTGTGCGAGGCCGAGACCGCGGTCATCGGCCGGCTGGTCGGCACCCACGTGCAGCGGCTGGCCACCATCGCCCACGGCGACGGGGTCTGCACCACCCACATACCCGGGAGCCGTCCGGGCGGGAACACAACCCGCCCGCTCGGCCCTGTACAGAACGAGCGGGCGGACCAGCGCCGCCCCGCACCGAGCCACACCCGACAGACCGCCCGGGAGAGGACACCCGCATGACCACCACAGAGCAGCCGGTCACCCCCCTGACCCAGGACGAGCAGATCGACCAGCTCGGCCGCTACAAGTACGGCTGGGCGGACGCCGACGTCGCCGGCGCCTCGTCCCGTCGTGGCATCGACGAGGACGTCGTGCGGGACATCTCCCGCCGCAAGAACGAGCCGGAGTGGATGCTCGAGCGCCGCCTCAAGGCCCTCAAGATCTTCGGCAAGAAGCCCATGCCCGACTGGGGTTCCGACCTCTCCGGCATCGACTTCGACAACATCAAGTACTTCGTGCGGTCGACGGAGAAGCAGGCCGCGACCTGGGACGACCTCCCGGCCGACATCAAGAACACCTACGACAAGCTGGGCATCCCCGAGGCCGAGAAGCAGCGCCTGGTCTCCGGTGGTCGCCGCCCAGTACGAGTCCGAGGTCGTCTACCACTCGATCCGCGAGGACCTCGAGGAGCAGGGCGTCCTGTTCCTGGACACCGACACCGCGCTGCGCGAGCACGAGGACCTGTTCCGCGAGTACTTCGGCTCGGTGATCCCGTCCGGGGACAACAAGTTCTCCGCGCTGAACACCGCCGTGTGGTCCGGTGGCTCCTTCATCTACGTGCCCCCGGGCGTCAACGTGGAGATCCCGCTGCAGGCCTACTTCCGGATCAACACCGAGAACATGGGCCAGTTCGAGCGGACCCTGATGATCATCGACGAGGGCGCCTACGTGCACTACGTCGAGGGCTGCACCGCGCCGATCTACAAGTCGGACTCGCTGCACTCCGCGGTCGTCGAGATCGTCGTGAAGAAGAACGCGCGCTGCCGGTACACGACCATCCAGAACTGGTCGAACAACGTCTACAACCTGGTCACCAAGCGGGCCGTGGCCCACGAGGGCGCGACCATGGAGTGGGTCGACGGCAACATCGGCTCCAAGGTGACGATGAAGTACCCGGCCGTGTGGATGACCGGTGAGCATGCCAAGGGCGAGGTGCTCTCGATCGCCTTCGCCGGCGAGGGTCAGCACCAGGACGCCGGCGCCAAGATGGTGCACGCCGCCCCGCACACCTCCTCGAACATCATCAGCAAGTCCGTCGCCCGCGGTGGCGGCCGGACCTCCTACCGGGGCCTGGTGCAGATCGACGAGGGCGCCCACGGCTCCCGCTCCACGGTGAAGTGCGACGCGCTGCTGGTCGACACGATCAGCCGCTCGGACACCTACCCCTACGTCGACGTCCGCGAGGACGACGTGTCCATGGGCCACGAGGCGACCGTCTCCCGGGTCAGCGAGGACCAGCTCTTCTACCTGATGAGCCGTGGTCTCTCCGAGGACGAGGCGATGGCGATGGTCGTACGCGGCTTCGTCGAGCCGATCGCCCGGGAGCTGCCGATGGAGTACGCCCTCGAGCTGAACCGCCTGATCGAGCTGCAGATGGAAGGTGCCGTCGGCTGATGACCGACCCACAGACGACCCTCACGACCGACTCCGCGGCCCTCGCCGGCGAGCTCTTCGCCCCCGGCGTGGGTGCGCAGGCCGGCCCGCCGACCACCCCGGCCTCCGACACCGGCACCGCCGGTGCCGGGGCGGGTGCGCACAGCCACGGCGGTCCCGCGCCGACCGGCTCGCCGGCCGAGCGGTTCTCCTCCGACGACCCCGAGGACTTTCCCGTCGTCACCGGTCGCGAGGAGTCCTGGCGCTTCACCCCGATGAAGCGGGTCCGCCCGCTGCTCGAGGGTGCGGCGTCCGACGCCCGCCTGGAGCTGCAGACCGACCTGCCCGACGGGGTCGAGCTGACCACCGTCGGTGCCGACGACGCGATCCTGCAGGGCCTGCCCAAGCCGGTCGACCGGCTCGCGGCCCTGACCCGGGTCAACGCCGGTGGCGCGACCGTCGTCCGCGTGCCCGCCGAGGCACAGCTGGACCGCCCGGTGACGCTGTCGCTGCGCGGCACCGGCTCCGACGAGGTCGTGTGGGGCCAGACCGTGATCGAGGTCGGCCGGTTCGCCAAGGCGACCGTCGTGCTGGACCACTCCGGCTCGGCCAAGTACGCCGGCTCGGTCACCGTGCTCGTCGGCGACGGCGCGCACGTCGAGCTGATCAGCGTGCAGGAGTGGGCCCCCGGGACCGCGCACGGCGGCCAGTACGACGCCGTCGTCGGCCGGGACGCCACCTTCCGCCAGGTCGTGGTGACCCTCGGCGGGGACATGGTCCGGCTGGTCAGCAACGTGGAGTACGCCGGCCCCGGCGGCACCGCCGAGCTGTCGGGCGTCTACTTCGCCGACGAGACCCAGCACCAGGAGCACCGCCTCTGGGTCGACCACGCCACGCCCAACTGCGTCAGCAACGTCGTCTACAAGGGCGCGCTGCAGGGCGAGGCCGCGCACACCGTGTGGGTCGGGGACGTCCGGATCCGCCCCGCGGCGACCGGCACCGAGACCTACGAGCTCAACCGCAACCTGGTGCTCACCGACGGCGCCCGCGCCGACTCGGTGCCCAACCTCGAGATCGAGACCGGTGAGATCGTCAGCGCCGGCCACGCCAGCGCCACCGGCCGGTTCGACGACGAGCAGCTGTTCTACCTCTGCTCGCGTGGCATCGACGCCGAGACCGCCCGCCGGCTCGTCGTCCGCGGCTTCTTCGCCGACGTCGTGCAGAAGATCGCCGTCCCCGCGCTGGCCGACCGGCTGATGGGCACCATCGAGCAGCGCCTGGGTGCCCTGCCGGGCCTCGAGGCCCAGGACGTGGACGAGCACGCCACGGAGCTCCAGCCGGCATGAGCTTCCAGCGGGCCTGTGCCCTCTCCGAGGTCCCCGAGGACGGCGCCACGCCTGTCGTCCTCGGGGACCTCGAGCTGGTCCTCGCCCGGTACGACGGACAGGTCTACGCACTCACCGACCTGTGCTCGCACCAGGACTACCCGCTCAGCGACGGCGACGTCGAGGTGATCGACGGCGTCCCCACCATCGAGTGCACCTGGCACGGGTCGTGCTTCGACCTGCGCACCGGCGCACCCACCAACCTGCCGGCGAACCAGCCGGTCACCACCCACCCGGTCCGCGTCGAGGGCGACGACGTCCTCGTCGACACCTCCGCGGCCGAGAACTGAGAGGCATCACATGAGCGAGACCACCGGCAGCGTGCTGGAGATCCGCGACCTGCACGTCACGGTCGGGGAGGGCGACGAGACCAAGGAGATCCTCCGCGGCGTCGACCTCACCATCCGCAGCGGCGAGACCCACGCGATCATGGGCCCCAACGGCTCCGGCAAGTCCACCCTGGCCTACTCCATCGCCGGGCACCCGAAGTACACGATCACCGGCGGCACGGTCACCCTCGACGGCGAGGACGTCCTCGCGATGACCGTCGACGAGCGCGCCCGGGCCGGCCTGTTCCTGGCCATGCAGTACCCGGTCGAGGTGCCCGGCGTCTCGGTGTCGAACTTCCTGCGCACCGCGGCCACCGCCGTCACCGGCCAGGCGCCCAAGCTGCGCACCTGGGTCAAGGACGTGCGCACCGAGATGGAGGCGCTCGAGATGGACGCCGCCTTCGCCGAGCGCAACGTCAACGAGGGCTTCTCCGGTGGTGAGAAGAAGCGCCACGAGATCCTCCAGATGGGCCTGCTCAAGCCGAAGATGGCGATCCTCGACGAGACCGACTCGGGCCTGGACGTCGACGCCCTGCGCGTGGTCTCCGAGGGCGTCAACCGGGCCAAGGCCAGCAGCGCCGTCGGCGTCCTGCTGATCACGCACTACACCCGGATCCTGCGCTACATCGAGCCCGACTTCGTGCACGTCTTCGTGGCCGGCCGGGTCGTCGAGGAGGGCGGCAAGGAGCTGGCCGACAAGCTGGAGGCCGAGGGCTACGCCTCCTACCTCAAGGCCGACGCCGACGCGCTGGTCGCCTCCGACGCCGCTGCCTCGCTGAGCGGGTCGGCCACGGCATGACCGTGACCGCCTCGCGCTCCGAGACGGAGCGCGCACCGCTCCCGCTGGACGTCGAGGCGGTCCGCGCCGACTTCCCGATCCTGGGCCGCACGGTCCGGGACGGGAAGCGGCTGGTCTACCTGGACTCCGGTGCCACCTCGCAGAAGCCACGCCAGGTGCTGGACGCCGAGCGCTGGTTCTACGAGAACGTCAACGCCGCCCCGCACCGGGGTGCGCACGCCCTGGCCGAGGAGGCCACCGAGGCCTACGAGCAGGCCCGGGCGACGATCGCCTCCTTCATCGGCGCGCAGACCGACGAGGTCGTGTTCACCCGCAACTCCACCGAGGCGATCAACCTGGTGGCGTACGCGATGAGCAACGCGGTCACCGCCAAGGAGCCGGAGTTCCACCGGTACGCGGTCGGTCAGGGCGACGAGATCGTGGTGACCGAGATGGAGCACCACGCCAACCTCATCCCGTGGCAGCAGCTCTGCGAGCGCACCGGGGCGACCCTGCGTTGGCTGGGGATCACGGACGAGGGCCGGCTGGACCTGTCGGACCTGGACACCGTGGTCAACGAGCGCACCAAGCTCGTCACGGTCACCCAGCAGTCGAACATCCTGGGCACGATGCCGCCGCTGGCCCCGATCATCGCCCGCGCCCACGAGGTCGGTGCGCTGGTGATGGTCGACGGCGCGCAGTCCGTGCCGCACCAGCCGGTCGACGTGGCCGCGCTGGGTGCGGACTTCCTGGTGTTCTCCGGGCACAAGATGCTCGGACCAACCGGGGTCGGCGTGCTCTGGGGCCGCGCCGAGGTGCTGGCGGCGTTGCCGCCGTTCCTCACCGGGGGCTCGATGATCGAGGTCGTCCGGATGGAGGGCAGCACCTTCGCCCCGCCGCCGCAGCGCTTCGAGGCCGGTGTGCCGATGACCGCGCAGGTCGTCGGGCTGGCCGCGGCGTGCGACTACCTCACCGCGCTGGGCATGGACACCGTCCTGGCCCACGAGGAGGCGCTCACCGAGTACGCCCTGGCGCAGCTGCAGGCGATCCCGGGCGTCCGGGTGATCGGCCCGGCCGACACCGTGGCCCGCGGGGGAGCGATCAGCTTCACCGTCGACGGCATCCACCCGCACGACGTCGGCCAGGTGCTCGACGACCAGGGCGTCGCCGTCCGGGTCGGGCACCACTGCGCGTGGCCCGTCGTCCGCCGGATGGGCGTACCGGCCACCACCCGCGCCACGTTCTACGTGCACACCGGGTACGACGACGTCGACGCCCTGGTCGAGGCCGTCCGGCATGCCCAGCGGTTCTTCGGTGTTGACGCGGTGGAGGAGGCCTGATGAAGCTGCAGGACATGTACCAGGAGATCATCCTGGACCACTACCGGAACCCCCACGGCCGCGGTCTGCGTGACCCGTTCGACGCCGAGGTGCACCACGTCAACCCCACGTGCGGCGACGAGGTGACCCTGCGGGTCAAGGTCGAGGGCGACACCCTGACCGACGTCTCCTACGAGGGGCAGGGCTGCTCGATCAGCCAGGCCTCGGTGTCGGCGATGTACGACCTGGTCGTCGGCAAGAGCGTGACCGAGGCCCTGGCCACCGGTGAGGACTTCGTCCGGTTGATGCAGGCCAAGGGCGACACGTCCGTGGCCGACGAGCTCGAGGACAGCCTGGAGGACGCCGTCGCGTTCGCCGGGGTGTCGAAGTACCCGGCGCGGGTCAAGTGCGCGCTGATGAGCTGGATGGCCCTGAAGGACGCCAGCGCCCGTGCCTGGACGCCGTCCGACCCCACCCCGACCACGGAGGAGTCCGCATGAGCGAGACCACCGAGACCACCGTCGAGACCGCTGCCCCCGCGGCCCCGCTGATCAAGCCCGACCTCGAGGAGCTCGAGGAGGCCATGCGTGACGTCGTCGACCCCGAGCTCGGGGTCAACGTCGTCGACCTGGGCCTCGTCTACGGCATCGAGGTGGACGACGCCAACGTCGCCGTCATCGACATGACGCTGACCTCGGCGGCCTGCCCGCTGACCGACGTCATCGAGGACCAGGCCCGCCAGGCCCTCACCGGCGGCCCCGGCCCCGGCCTGGTCGATGACATCCGGATCAACTGGGTCTGGATGCCGCCGTGGGGCCCGGACAAGATCACCGACGACGGTCGGGAGCAGCTCCGCGCCCTCGGGTTCCGGGTCTAGCACTGGACGACCTGTTCGACGCGCTGGCAGCGGGGGAGCACCCGCCGGCTGACGGCAGCGTCACGACACGGCCCACGCCCCTCGGGGCGCGGGCCGTCGTCGTGGGCGGCACCGCCTGGGCCGTGGTCGGCGCCGACGTCGACCCGGCCTGGGTGACGGACTGGATCGCACGGTCGCCGGATCCCATCGCCGCCCCGCTCTCCGCGCGGTTCCTGTCGGCGTTGGCCGACGAGACCGGGGTCGAGCCGGGTGTGGTGGACGCCGTCCTCGTCGCGCCGCCCGCGCGGGCCCCGGGCATCCCGTTACAGCCGCTGGAAGCAGGCGACCACCCGCGGGTGCAGCGGGCGCACCGACACCGCACCGCCGTGCAGGTGCTGGGCACGGCGGACGGCGCCGGGGTGCTGACCCTCGGACGGGGCCTGGCCGGACGCTGGGAGGTCTCGATCGAGGTCGACCCGGACGCCCGCGGCCGGGGGCTGGGCACCGCCCTGGCCGCCGCCGCCCCGGCGCTCGTGACCGGTCCGCTGTGGGCCCAGGTGGCGCCGGCGAACACCGCGTCGCTGCGGTCGTTCCTGCTGGCGGGGTACCGCCCGGTCTGCGCCGAGTCGCTGTTCGGCAGCTGACTCAGCGGAAGGCCGCGACCCGTTCGCGCAGCGTGCTGCCGGCCTCGCGGTCGGCGCCCCAGGCGAGCCAGAACAACAGCAACCCGGCCAGCAGCAACGCCAGCAGCCCGGGTCCGGGCACGGCGTCGACGGCCCAGGCGACGGCCGCCCCGGCCACGGTCAGCGTGCCCAGCTGGAAGGGTGCACGCAGCCGCCCGGCGACGCCGAGCAGCGCGACGGCCACCCCGGCGACCAGCAGCACCGGGTGCCGTGGTTCGGCGGGGTCGAGGAGCACCAGGGCGAGCGAGGGCAGCAGGCCGACCGCGACCGCCGGCCCCCAGGTCGGCCACGACGGCCCGTCCTGCAGCTCCCGGCCCCGGGCCAGCAGCAGCCCCAGGGCCAGCGGGACCGTCCACCGCTCCAGCCCGGTCCAGCCCAGCTGACCGGTGGCCGACCACGCGGCCAGCACGAGCAGCCCGGCGCCCAGGTGCGCCGGACGGTGCGTCGCCGCGGCGTAGCCCAGCAGTGATGCGCCCAGCACGGCCAGCAGCACGGGGGTGACCCACGCCGGGTCACCCCCGGCGGCCACCAGCACCCCGACGACCCCGGTCACCGCGCCGCTGGTCGCGGTCGGTGCCGAGGCCCGGCGGTCGGCGTCGCCGGGGCCGTCCGCCGCCACGGTGGCGCGGCTGCCGCCCTCCGCCGGGGAGAAGGCGGCACGGAGGTCGGGATGCCCCTGCGCGTCCAGGGCCGGCTCCGCCACCGACCGGGCGGGGCGCCGGGCCAGGACGACGGCCTGGACCACGGCGGTCACGGCCACCAGCACCAGCACCGCCCCGATCCCGGTCTCCGGCGCATCGGTCAGGGCCAGCAGCAGCGCCGCAGCCACCGAGCCGACGGTCAGCGGGATGGTCTCCGGACGGCTCTCCGACCGGCGGGCCGACAGCAGCCCGACGCGAGCGCGGTGAAGACCAGGAGCAGGGCGACCCAGCCCCACCGGCCCGCGGCGACGTCCTGCAGCACCGCGAGCACGGTCAGCACCACGGCCGCGGCGAGCCCGGCGTCCCGGGGCACCCAGTCCTTCCCGCGGGCGGCCGCCACCGCCACCAGGGCGGCGAGCAGCAGCCCGGCCACCCCGGACAGCGACACCGCGTCCGCGCCCGTCGCGTGGGCCGCGCCGGCGACCCCGAGGCCGGCGGTCACCCCGGCCAGCACCGGGACGACGTCCCGGTCGCCGGTGGGCAGGGCGGGCACCCGGTCGGCCGCGGTGACCAGCAGCCCGGCCCCGGCCAGCACCGTCGCCCCGGCGGCGGGGACGGCACCGCCCCACGCCGCCTGCTGGGCGACGACGACACCGGTCACCCACCACGGCACGGCGGTGAGCAGCCCGACCCGGGAGAGGAGCCCGTGGCCCGCGCCGTCCGCGGTCCAGGCGACGGCCAGCCCGACCCCGGCCACGGCGAGGAGGACGACAGCCAGCACCGCGCCGCCGACCGGGGTGTCCCACGGGCGCGGGTCGGTGGCCAGCCAGGCCAGGACGGCCACCTGACCGGCGACCAGGGCGGCGACCGGCCAGGTGCGCAGCCGGTCCGGGGCCACCTGCAGCGCGGTCCACAGCAGGGCGGCGGTGGCGGCGAGGGCGGCCACGAGCGGCGCCGGGGTCGGCTCGCCACGCGCCCACAGCCCGATCCCCGCGGCGGTGGTGAGCACCGAGGTGACGGCCAGGGCCTCCGCGGTCGTCGCGGCCCCGCTGCGGGCCACCAGGAACGCGCAGGCGCCGCCGGCCACGGCGAACAGCGCGGCGACCGCGAGGCCCACCCACGCACCGACCTGGGCGGCAGCGAGGACGAAGCCCAGCACGGTGACGACGGCGGTGCCCAGCACGACCTGCTGGGCGCTGACGCCGGGCAGCCGAGACGGCGACGCGGCCGGCGGGGTCGGCGGCGGGTACGGGGGTGGCGGTGGCGGGGGGTAGGCGCGCGGGGGAGCCTGCACCAGCACCTCCACCTCGACCGGGCGGCGCGAGGAGGCGCCGACCCGCCCACGGTAGGGGCGTGGACCGCCCGGCGCGGCCCCGAGCTGCGCGCCAGGTGCCGCCGACGTCACCGTCGCAACCCCTCGGAACCCGGCCCCGACGCGGTTACCCTGGGCTCAGTGATCACGACCACCGGCCTGGAGCTCCGCGCGGGGAGCCGCATCCTCATCAGCGAGGCGGACCTGCGCGTCCAGCCCGGTGACCGGATCGGTCTGGTCGGGCGCAACGGCGCCGGCAAGACCACCACCCTCACCACGCTGGCCGGTGAGCGGGTGCCGCACGCCGGCAAGGTCGACCAGGTCGGCGAGCTGGGCTACCTCCCGCAGGACACCCTGAGCGGTGACCTGTCGATCAGCGCGAGTGACCGGGTGCTGTCCGGCCGCGGTCTCGACGAGCTCAAGGCGCAGCTGACCAAGGCCCAGGTCGCCATGGCCGAGCCCGCCGACGACACCGAGCGCGACCGCGCCGTCCGCCGCTACGGCCGGCTCGAGGACCAGTTCGCCGCCATGGGCGGGTATGCCGCCGAGTCCGACGCCGCGCGCATCTGCACCAACCTGGGCCTGCCCGACCGGGTGCTGGAGCAGCCGCTGTCCACGCTGTCCGGTGGTCAGCGGCGCCGCGTCGAGCTGGCCCGGATCCTGTTCTCCGACGCCGAGACGCTGCTGCTCGACGAGCCGACGAACCACCTCGACGCCGACTCCATCGCCTGGCTCAAGGGCTTCCTGGCCACCCACCGCAGCGGGCTCATCGTGATCAGCCACGACGTCGAGCTGCTCGCCGCCGTGGTCAACAAGGTCTGGCACCTGGACGCCAACCGGGCCACCGTCGACGTCTACAACCTGGGCTGGAAGCGCTACCTGGACGCCCGGGAGACCGACGAGCGCCGGCGCCGCTCCGAGCGGGCCAACGCCGAGAAGAAGATCGGTGCGCTCACCGCCCAGGCGGACAAGATGCGTGCCAAGGCCACCAAGGCCAAGGCCGCCCAGTCGATGGACAAGCGCGCCCAGCGCCTGGCCGCGGGCCTGGAGCAGGTGCGGGTGCAGGACCGGGTCGCCAAGCTGCGCTTCCCGACCCCCGCCCCCTGCGGCAAGACCCCGCTGACCGCCGAGCGCCTGTCCAAGTCCTACGGCTCGCTGGAGATCTTCACCGGCGTGGACCTGGCCATCGACCGCGGCACCCGCGTCGTCGTCCTGGGTCTCAACGGCGCCGGCAAGACCACCCTGCTGCGCATGCTGGCCGGCACCGAGGTGCCCGACACCGGTGAGGTCAAGGCCGGGCACGGGCTGCGGCTGGGCTACTACGCCCAGGAGCACGAGACGCTGGACATGGACCGCTCGCTGCTGGAGATCATGCAGTCCGCGGCACCGGACCAGACCGCCACCGAGCTGCGTCGCATCCTGGGTGCGTTCCTCTTCTCCGGGGACGCCGTCGACCAGCGGGCCGGCACGCTGTCCGGTGGGGAGAAGACCCGGCTGGCGATGGCCGCCCTGGTCTGCTCGGCGGCCAACGTGCTGCTGCTCGACGAGCCCACCAACAACCTGGACCCGGCCAGCCGCGAGCAGGTGCTCGAGGCGCTGCGCACCTACCAGGGCGCCATCGTGCTGGTCACCCACGACGAGGGCGCGGTGACCGCGCTGGACCCGGACAAGGTCATCCTGCTGCCCGACGGCACCGAGGACACCTGGTCGGCCGACTTCGCGGAGCTCGTCGAACTCGCGTGAGCTGAGTGGCCGCACCGTCGGCACTGGGTGATCATCGGTCCGAGAGGCCGACGTCATCAGGACGGCGGTCCGGGCGACCAGCGGACGGCTCCGGCGTTGCCGGACCCCCGCTGGCACGGAGGGGAGTCATGGCCGACTCGAACGCACCTGCCGAGGGCACCGCAGACCTCGCGAAGGGCAAGCGGATCACCGGTGGGGACCGCAGCACCCTCGCCGACGAGCTGCGCAAGCGCTACGACGGCGGGGAGAGCATCCGGCTGCTGGCGGCCTCCACCGGCCGCTCCTACGGCTTCGTGCACCGGCTGCTGTCGGAGTCCGGTGCGACCCTGCGCAGCCGCGGCGGGGCCAACCGCTCCAGCGCCGGCTCGTGACCGGCGACCCGGCCCGCGGCTGGGTCACCACCTCGCTCGACGGCCCGGTCCTCACCGTCACCCTGGACCGGGCCGAGCAGCTCAACGCCCAGACGCCGGAGACCTGGCACGCCCTGGCCGAGATCGGCGCGACCCTGCCCGACGAGGTCCGGGTGGTGCTGGTCCGCGGGGCCGGCCGGGCCTTCTCCGCGGGGCTGGACCGCTCGCTCTTCGCCACCGATCCCGACCTGCCCGGCGGGTTGGGTGCCCTGCTCGCCCTCGGTGACGACGGCGCCCGGGAGCGGATCCGCGGGTACCAGGACGGGTTCCGGTGGCTGCGCACCCCGGGGATCGTCAGCGTCGCCGTCGTCCAGGGCCACGCCATCGGCGCCGGTGCGCAGCTGGCGCTGGCCTGCGACCTCCGGGTCTGCGGCACCGAGGCCACCTTCTCGCTGCCCGAGGCCCGGCTCGGGCTGGTGCCCGACCTCACCGGCACCTCCACGCTGGTGCAGGCGGTCGGGTACTCCCGGGCGCTGGAGATGTGCCTGACCGGCCGCAAGGTCGGTGCGGCCGAGGCGCTGGCGAGCGGGTTGGCGACCGTCGTCGTCCCCACCGAGGAGCTCGAGGACGCCGTCGCCACCCTGGTCGCCGGGATCGTGGGCCCCGACGTGCGGGCCAGCCGGGAGACCGCCGCCCTCGTGCGCGCGGCGGCGGCCACGGACACCGACGCCCAGGACGCCGCCGAACGTGCCGCGCAGGTGCGCAGGCTGCACGCGCTGGTGGAACAGGCACCGCGGTCACGGGGTTGAGCGCGGGGACGAGAGGGGTCACCCCATGAGCTCACCGATGACCTCGATGGCCGCGATGCGGTCCTTCCAGCGCCAGCCGAAGGCCGGCCGGGAGATCCCGAAGGGCACCGTCAAGCGGATCCTCGGCATCGCCGGTCCCTACCGACGCGACCTGACCTGGTTCCTGAGCCTGGTCGTCGTCTCCGCCGTGATCGGCGTGGTCACCCCGCTGCTGGCCGGCGACATCGTCAACCGGATCGCCCGGCTGGACGGCACGGCCGGCGACATCGTCCGGATCGCGCTGTTCATCGCCGGTCTCGCGGTGCTGGACGCCGGCAGCTCCCTGGCCCAGCGCTGGTACTCCTCCCGGATCGGAGAGGGCGTCATCTACGACCTGCGCGCCCGGGTGTTCGCCCACGTGCAGCGGATGCCGGTCGCGTTCTTCACCCGCACCCAGACCGGCGCGCTGGTCAGCCGGCTCAACAACGACGTGATCGGGGCCCAGCAGGCGTTCACCTCGACGCTGAGCGGCGTGGTGTCCAACGTGATCGGCCTGGTGCTCACCGCCGGCGTCATGTTCACGCTGTCCTGGCAGATCACCCTGCTGTCGATCGTGATGGTCCCGCTGTTCGTGCTCCCGGCCAAGCGCATCGGCGCCAAGCTGCAGGAGATCACCCGGGAGTCCTACGGCCTCAACGCCTCGATGAACGCCACGATGACCGAGCGGTTCAACGTCTCCGGTGCGCTGCTGGTCAAGCTGTTCGGTCGCCCCGAGGCCGAGGTCGCCTCCTTCAGCTCCCGGGCCGCGCGGGTGCGCGACATCGGCGTGCTGTCGGCCATGTACGGGCGCACCTTCTTCACCGCGCTCACCCTCGTCGCCGCGCTGGCCACCGCGCTGGTCTACGGCCTGGGTGGATCGCTGGCCTTCGACGGCTCGCTGTCCCCGGGCGCCGTGGTCTCCCTCGCGCTGCTGCTGTCCCGGCTCTACGGGCCGCTGACCGCGCTGTCCAACGTCCGGGTCGACGTGATGAGCGCGATGGTCAGCTTCGACCGGGTCTTCGAGGTGCTCGACCTCGAGCCGATGATCCGCGACGCCCCCGACGCCCGGCCGGTGCCCACGACGGACCGGTCGGTGGAGTTCGACCGCGTGTCCTTCCACTACCCGACGGCGTCCGAGGTCTCGCTGGCCTCCCTGGAGGACCTCTCGCTGCCCGAGCACGGCGAGGAGGCCACCGTGCTGCACGAGGTCAGCTTCCGGGCCGAGCCCGGCCAGCTGGTCGCGCTCGTGGGGCACTCGGGGGCCGGCAAGTCCACCATCGCCAACCTCGTGCCGCGGCTCTACGACGCCACCGGGGGCACCGTGCGGGTCGGCGGCCTGGACGTCCGGCAGGCGACCGCGGACTCGTTGCGCGACTCGATCGGCGTGGTCAGCCAGGACGCCCACCTCTTCCACGACACCATCCGGGCGAACCTGCTCTACGCCCGCCCCGAGGCGACCGAGGAGCAGCTCTGGACGGCGCTCACCGGAGCCCGGATCGCCGCTCTCATCGCCTCGCTGCCCGACGGCCTGGAGACCGTGGTCGGTGACCGCGGCTACCGGATGTCGGGTGGGGAGAAGCAGCGGCTGGCGATCGCGCGGGTGCTGCTCAAGGGCCCCGGCGTGGTCATCCTCGACGAGGCCACCGCGCACCTGGACAGCGAGAGCGAGGCCGCGGTGCAGAAGGCGCTGGACGCCGCGCTGGCCGGCCGCACCTCGCTGGTCATCGCGCACCGGCTGTCCACCATCCGCGCCGCCGACCTGATCCTCGTCGTCGACGCCGGCCGCATCGTCGAACAGGGCACTCACGAGGAGCTGCTCGCGCTGGGCCACCGGTACGCCGACCTGTACCGCACCCAGTTCTCCTCGGGTGAGAAGACCGTGTCGCCCGTCGTCGTCCCGAGCTGAGCACTAACGTCACAGCCGTCCCACCCGCACCACCGCCGGGAGCCTCCCCATGAGCACCACCCATCCCGACGACGCCGAGATCCGGTCGGTCTACGCCGAGTACCTGGCCGGGTGGAACGCCCGCAGCGGCGCCCGCATCTCCGCCGTGCTCACCGACGACGGCGACGTCATCGGGTTCGACGGCAGTGCCGCCCACGGCCGGCTGCAGATCGCCGCGGACATGCGGCGGCTGTTCGCCGACCACCAGACCCCGGCCTACGTCGGCGTCGTCCGCTCGGTGCGCACCGTGGCCGAGGACGTCGCGGTCGTGCACGCGGTTGCCGGCATGGTGGACGTCGGCTCCGACCGGCTGGACCCCGCGCTGCACGCCGTGCACACCGCGGTCGTGGTCAAGGACGGGCGCCGCTGGAAGATCTCCGTCCTCACCGCCACCCCGGCCCGCTACCACGGTCGGCCTGCCGCGGTGGCCGCGCTCACCGCGGAGCTCGAGGCCGCCCGGTGACCCCGGTGCTCGCCGGACCGGACGACGTCGCCGGTGCCGTGCTGCTCGACGTCCGCTGGGCGCTGGGCCGCACCGACGGACACCAGCAGTACCTGACCGGGCACCTCCCGGGCGCGGTGTACGTCGACCTGGACACCGAGCTCGCGGCGCCGCCCTCGGCCGCCGGCCGTCACCCGCTGCCCGCCGTCGAGGACCTGCAGGCCGCGGCCCGCCGCTGGGGGGTCTCCACCGGCGACCGGGTCGTGGTCTACGACGCCGGCCCGGGCACCTCGGCCGCCCGCGCCTGGTGGCTGCTGCGCTGGGGCGGGGTGGCCGACGTGCGCATCCTGGACGGCGGACTCGCAGGGTGGACCGGGCCGGTGGAGGACGGCGACGTCGTCCCCGCCCCGGGCGACGTGGTCCTCACCCCCGGCGGCATGCCGGTGCTCACCGCGGACGAGGCCGCGGCCCTCCCCGGCGCCGGCGGTGTGCTGCTGGACGCCCGGGCGGGGGAGCGGTACCGCGGAGAGGTGGAGCCGGTCGACCCGCGCGCCGGTCACGTGCCCGGGGCGGTGAGTGCGCCGACCACCGACAACCTGGCCGACGGCCGGTTCCGGGACGACCTCGCCGACCGGTTCGCCGCGCTGGGCGTCACCGCGGACACCCGGGTGGGGGTCTACTGCGGCTCCGGGGTGACCGCAGCCCACGAGGTGGCCGCGCTGGCCGTCGCCGGCGTGGAGGCGGCGCTGTGGCCGGGCTCCTGGTCGGAGTGGTCGGCCGACCCGGTCCGCCCGGTGGCCACCGGGGCCTGAGCCGGGTCAGGCGTCGACGTCGTCCGGACTGGGCCAGAAGTCCAGGGTCTCGACCCGGTTGGGGGCGCGCACCGCTGCGGTGCGGCGCGCGGTCTCCACCGCGGCGTCGTAGCGGTCGAGCAGCACGGCGGCGATCCGCTCGTCGGGCAGCAGGGGAGCGGTGACCAGGTCGGCGCCGGCACCGGCCAGCTTGTCGTGGAAGAACCCGGGCGCCAGCAGGTAGGCCGCGACCACGACGCGCTCGGCGCCAGCGGCCCGGGCGGTGGCGATCGCGTCGGGCACCGTGGGCTGCGCCGCCGAGCCGTAGCCGGTGGTCACCGGCCCGGCCCAGGAGCGCTGCAGCAAGTCGGCGGTGTCCTCGACGTCGGCGGTCGCGCGGGGGTCGCTGGACCCGGCCGCGGCGACGACGACGGCGGTGGTGGGGTCCTCGGGGTCGGCGCCGGCGTCGCGGAGCCGGGTGAGCAGCACGTCGACCAGGCGCAGGTCCGGGCCCAGCGCGCGGGCCGACAGCGTGCCGGGGTGCGCGTCGACGGCACCGGCGATGTCGACGTGCACGTGGAAGCCGCCGGACAGCAGCACCGGGACGACGACGGCGGGGGTGTCCTCGGCGGCCAGCCCGGCGACGACGTCGCCCACGGTCGGCGGCTGCACGTCGACGAAGGCCGCGGTGGTCTGCAGCCCGGGGCGCAGGTCGCGGGCGGCCAGCGCCAGCTCGGCGATCAGCCGGCGCCCGGTGGGGTTGCGGGTGCCGTGCGCGCAGGCGACCAGCACGGGGTCGGGGGAGCCGGGGGCGCTCACAGCGCCCTCGTGAGGCCGCCGTCGACCGGGATCATGACGCCGGTGAGGTAGCTGGCGGCCGGGGACAGGGCGAAGGCGGCGACCTTGCCGAACTCCTCGGGCCGCCCGACCCGGCGCAGTGGGATGCCGGACTCGGTGCGGGCCCGCATGGCCGCAGGGTCGCCGGAGGCGGCCTCGATGTCGGTGATCCGGTCGGTGGCGATGGTGCCCGGGAGCAGCCCGAACACCCGGATGCCGCGGGGCCCCAGCTCGTCGGCGAGCGCCTTGGCGGTCATCGCCAGGCCCGGGCGCAGCCCGTTGGAGATGGCCAGGTGGCCGATCGGCTGGCGGACCGAGGTGGAGAGCACCAGGCCGATCGCGGCGCCCTCGCCCAGCACCGGCACGAGGGCCTTGACCAGCCGGATCGTGCCCAGCAGCACCGAGTCGACGGCGTCGCGCCAGTCGGCCTCGTCGGTGTCCAGGACGGTGCCCGGCTTCGGGCCGCCGACCGAGACCAGGGCGCCGTCGACGCGCACGAGCTGCTCCGTCGCCGTCCGCACCAGGTCCCCGGCCGCTGCTGGCGCGGCCAGGTCGGCGGACAGCCCGAACGCCGCCGGCGCACCCCCGAGGGAGGCGACGGCGGCTTCCACGGACTCCGCGGAGCGCGAGCTGACCAGCACCCGCGCCCCGTCGTCGACCAGGGCCCGGGCGGTCGCGTACCCCAGCCCACGGCTCGCGCCGGTGAGCAGGTAGCCGCGACCGCCCAGACCCAGGTCCACCGGTCAGACCGAGGCAGACCCGCGGAGGGAGCGCAGCACGTACTGCATGATCCCGCCGTTGCGGTAGTAGTTCGCTTCGCCGGGGGTGTCGATCCGGACGGTGGCCTCGAAGGTCACGTCGCCGGCCTGCACGGTCACGGTCTTCGGGGTCGGGCCGTCGTTCATGGCCGAGATCCCGGTGACCGTGAACTCCTCGTCGCCGGTCAGGCCCAGGGACTCGCGGTCCTGGCCCTGGGGGTACTGCAGCGGCAGCACGCCCATGCCGATGAGGTTGGAGCGGTGGATGCGCTCGTAGCTCTCGGCGATGACGACGCGGACGCCCAGGAGCGCGGTGCCCTTGGCGGCCCAGTCGCGGGAGGAACCGGAGCCGTACTCCTTGCCGGCCAGCACGACCAGCGGGATGCCGGCGTCGGCGTAGGAGCGGGAGGCGTCGTAGATCGTCGTCGTCTCGCCGGTCAGGTGGTCCTTGGTGACCCCGCCCTCGGTGCCGGGCACCAGCTGGTTGCGCAGCCGGATGTTGGCGAAGGTGCCGCGGATCATGACCTCGTGGTTCCCGCGGCGCGAGCCGTAGGAGTTGAAGTCCCGACGCTCGATGCCGTGCTCGGAGAGGTACTTGCCGGCCGGGGAGTCGGCCTTGATGGAGCCGGCCGGGGAGATGTGGTCGGTGGTCACCGAGTCGCCCAGCACCGCCAGGGTGCGGGCGCCGCTGATGTCCACGACCGGGGAGGGCTCGGCCTCCATGCCGTCGAAGTACGGGGGCTTGCGCACGTAGGTGCTCTGGCTGTCCCACTCGAAGGTCTTGCCCTCGGGGGTGGGCAGGGCCTTCCACTGGGCGTCGCCGGCGAACACGTCGGCGTAGTCCTCGATGAACATCTCCTTGGTGATCGACTCGTCGATCGTCCGCTGGACGTCCAGCGGGGACGGCCAGATGTCGCGCAGGAAGACGTCGTTGCCCTCGGGGTCCTGGCCCAGCGGGTCGTTGTTCAGGTCGACGTCCATGGAGCCGGCGATCGCGTAGGCGATGACCAGCGGCGGGGAGGCCAGGTAGTTCATCTTGACGTCGGGGTTGATCCGGCCCTCGAAGTTGCGGTTGCCCGAGAGCACCGAGACCACGGCGAGGTCGTTGTCGTTGACCGCCTTGCTGACGGCCTCGGGCAGCGGACCGGAGTTGCCGATGCAGGTGACGCAGCCGTAGCCGACCAGGTAGAAGCCGAGCTTCTCCAGGTAGGGGGTGAGCTGGGCCTTCTCGTAGTAGTCCATGACGACCTTGGACCCCGGCGCCAGCGTGGTCTTGACCCACGGCTTGGCGCTCAGGCCGCGCTCGACGGCGTTCTTGGCCAGCAGGGCCGCGCCGATCATCACCGAGGGGTTCGAGGTGTTGGTGCAGGAGGTGATCGAGGCGATGGTGACGTGGCCGTGGTCCACGAAGGTCTCCGTCCCGTCCTCCATCGTGATCGCGACCGGGTTGGAGGCGCGGTCCGGTACCCGGTCGGGGACGACGGTGTGCGGCTCGGCACCGGCGTTGCCGTTGCTGGCCGAGACCGGGTCCGAGGCCGGGAAGGTCTCCTCCACGCCCTCGTCGGAGACCGAGGCGGCGGTGGGGGCGTCCTCCACGCTGGTGTCGGCCGAGCCGGCGTAGGTGGGCAGCACCTCGCGGAAGGCCGCCTTGGCGTCGGTCAGCTGCACCCGGTCCTGGGGGCGCTTCGGGCCGGCGATGGAGGGCACGATCGTGCCGAGGTCGAGCTCCAGGTACTCGGAGAACGCCGGCTCGCGGGCGTCGTCGTGCCAGAGGCCCTGCTCCTTGGCGTAGGCCTCCACCAGGGCGACCTGCTCGGCCGGGCGACCGGTGAGCTCGAGGTAGCGGATGGTCTCCCCGTCGATGGGGAAGATGGCGGCCGTGGAGCCGAACTCCGGGCTCATGTTGCCGATGGTCGCGCGGTTGGCCAGCGGCACCGCGGAGACCCCCGCGCCGTAGAACTCCACGAACTTCCCGACCACGCCGTGCTTGCGCAGCATCTCGGTGATGGTGAGCACCAGGTCGGTGGCGGTGGTGCCGTCCGGCAGCTGGCCGGTGAGCTTGAAGCCCACGACGCGGGGGATCAGCATGGAGACGGGCTGGCCGAGCATGGCCGCCTCGGCCTCGATGCCGCCGACGCCCCAGCCCAGCACGCCGATGCCGTTGACCATCGTGGTGTGGCTGTCGGTGCCGACGCAGGTGTCGGGGTAGGCCAGCGTGCGGTCGCCCTCGGGGCGGGCGAACACGACGCGGGCCAGGTGCTCGATGTTGACCTGGTGCACGATGCCGGTGCCCGGGGGGACGACCTTGAAGTCGTCGAACGCGCCCTGGCCCCAGCGGAGGAACTGGTAGCGCTCGCCGTTGCGCTGGTACTCGATCTCGACGTTGCGCTCGAAGGACTCCGGGGTCCCGAACACGTCGGAGATGACCGAGTGGTCGATCACGAGCTCGGCCGGGGCCAGCGGGTTGATCTTCGTCGGGTCGCCGCCGAGGTCGGCCATCGCCTCGCGCATGGTGGCCAGGTCGACGATGCAGGGGACACCGGTGAAGTCCTGCATGACCACGCGGGCCGGGGTGAACTGGATCTCCTGGTCGGGCTCGGCCGACGGGTCCCAGTTCGCGATCGCCCGCACGTGGTCGGCGGTGATGTCCGCGCCGTCCTCGGTGCGGAGGAGGTTCTCCAGGAGGATCTTGAGGCTGTAGGGCAGCTTGTCAGCGCCCTCCACCGCGTCGAGCCGGAAGATGTCGTAGTCGGTGCCGTCGACGCTGAGTGTCGACCGTGCTCCGAAGCTGTCCTTGCTGGCTGCCACTGCGTGCGCCTCACCCTCGCTGGTCCGTTGCGCTTCTAGCACCCCCGATCATCCCAGCTCCCGCTCGAGCGTGCGGAGGAAGGCAACCCTTCCTTCCCGAGGTGACGGCGCTCACCGGGACTGCTGGGGCCCGCGGGACGTGTCCGCGCGGGAAACCCCCCACGACCTGCGGGTGGTCGCCTAGCGTCCGCGCGGTGACGACGACGGTGGTGCCGACCCCGGCGGTGCTCGTCGCGGCCGACCGGCCCGCGCGGGGACGCCGGCTGCGGACGGCGCTGTCGACGCTGCACCTGCTCGCCCTGACCGCCGTGTGCCTGGTGCTGGGGCTGCCCACCGACCGGCTCAGCGTGCTGCTCTGGGTGCTGACCGGGCTGGCCTGCCGGTGCCCCGGCCGCGGCCGGCGGGCCGCGGTGCAGCTGCTCGTGGACTGGGTGCCGCTGGGCGCGGTGCTGCTGGTCTACGACGCCAGCCGCGGGCTGGCCGACACCCTGGGCGCCCCGGTGCACGTCGCCGAGCCCGCCGCGGTCGACGCCGCCGTCTTCGGGGTGGTGCCCACGGTCTGGCTGCAGGCCAACGTCGCCGTCCCGGGCTGGCTGGCGGTGGTGGTGACGCTGGTCTACAGCAGCCACTTCGTGGTCACCCCGCTGCTGCTGGCCGGGCTGTGGCTGCGCGACCGGGCCCGCTGGCGACGGTTCGCCGCCATGGTCGTCGGGCTCTCCCTGGCCGGGCTGGTCACCTACGTGCTCTACCCCGCGGCCCCGCCGTGGCTGGCGGCCCGGCAGGGCGTGATCGGCGAGGTGCACCGGCACAGCGGGGACGGTTGGGCCGAGCTGGGGCTGCCCCGGGCCGGGGCGCTGCTGCACGCCGGGCAGGGCTCGGTGAACCCGGTCGCCGCCGTCCCGTCGCTGCACACCGCCTTCGCCGTGCTGGTCTGCCTGGTCGGGCTCACCCTGGTCCGTCGTCGCTGGCAGCGGGTGCTGCTGGTGGCCTACGCGGTCGCGATGCCGGTGGCCCTGGTGTGGTCGGGGGAGCACTACGTGGTGGACACCGTGCTGGGGGCGCTGTACGCGGGGGCGGTGTTCCTCGGGGTGACCCTCGTCGTCCCGGTGCTGGGTCGGGCGGCCGGACGCGCGCGGGGCCGGGTGTCGGGGGCAGGCGTTAGCGTGACGTCGACCACGTCCCGCGGCTGACCCCCGGTCGGCCCACGACCCACCGGAGCCGGCATGCGCGTGCCCCTGACCACCCGTGACTTCCTCGACCGGGCCGAGCTCGTCTACGGCGACCGGGTGGGCATCGTCGACGAGCCCACCCAGCCCGCGGAGTCCCTCGGCGAGCTGACCTACCGCGAGGTCGCCCGCCGGGCGCGGGCGGTGTCGGCCGGGCTCGACGCGCTGGGCATCGGGGAGGGCGAGCGGGTGGCGGTGGTCAGCCACAACTCCGCCCGCGTGCTGGAGCTGCTCTACGGCGTGCCCAGCCACGGCCGGGTGCTGGTGCCGGTGAACTTCCGGCTCTCGGCGGAGGAGGTCTCCTACATCGTCGAGCACTCCGGGGCCCGCGTGCTCATCGTCGACCCCGAGGTGGAGCCCACGCTGAAGGGCGTCACCGCCGAGCACCGGCTGCTCACCGGCGAGGAGTACGAGCAGGGCCTGCTGCGCTTCGACGCCGAGGCCCGGCCGTGGGCCGAGCCCGACGAGGACGCCACCGCCACGATCAACTACACCTCGGGGACGACGGCACGGCCCAAGGGCGTGCAGATGACCCACCGCAACATCTGGACCAACGCGGTGCTGTTCGGCATGCACATGCAGGTCAGCGACCGCGACGTCTACCTGCACACGCTGCCGATGTTCCACTGCAACGGCTGGGGCCTGCCCTACTCCATGGCCGGGGTGGGCGCCCGCCAGGTGCCCATCCGCAAGATCGACGGTGCCGAGATCCTGCGCCGGGTCGAGCAGCACGGGATCACGATGATGGCCGGTGCCCCGGCGGTCTGGAACGCCGTGCTGGACGCCGCCGCCGAGTGGGAGGGCGAGGTGCCCGGCCGCGACCAGGTGCGCATCGTCGTCGCCGGCGCCCCGCCGCCGTCCCGCACGATCGCCCGGGTCGAGGAGGAGCTGGGCTGGGAGTTCAACCAGATCTACGGCCTCACCGAGACCGCGCCGTTGCTGACGGTCAACCGCCCGCGGGCCGAGTACGACGACCTCGAGCCGATCGAGCGGGCCAGGGCACTGTCCCGGGCCGGGGTGCCGTCGCTGGGCACCCGGATGCGCACCAGCGAGTCCGGTGAGGTGCTGGCGCAGTCCAACACCGTGCTCGCCGGGTACTGGGAGAACCCCGACGCCAGCGCCGAGGCCCTGGACGGGGGCTGGTTCCACACCGGTGACGGCGGCACGATCGACGAGGCCGGCTACCTCACGATCTCCGACCGCAAGAAGGACGTGATCATCACCGGCGGGGAGAACGTGTCCTCCATCGAGGTGGAGGACGCCGTCTTCAGCCACCCCGCCGTCGCCGAGGTCGCCGTCATCGGCGTCCCCGACGAGAAGTGGGGGGAGATGGTGACCGCGCTCGTCGTGCTCACCGAGGGCGAGACGGTCTCCGAGGCCGACCTGATCGCGCACTGCCGCACCCGGCTGGCCGGCTACAAGCTGCCCAAGCGGGTCGAGTTCCGCGACGCCATCCCGCGCACCGCCACCGGCAAGATCCAGAAGTTCAAGCTGCGCCAGGCCTTCTGGGAGAGCAGCGAGCGGCAGGTCAACTGACACCGGGCGTCTCCCCCCGACGGGGGAGACGCCCCCGGCACCCTCTCAAGACCCCACCACCGCCCGTCGACGGGACACGTGAGGCCGCTCCCCGGAGAGCGGCCGACCGTGGTCGTGAGTGGTGGAAGAGGTCGTCAGGCGTGCAGACGAAGGTGCGGGGAACCCTCCGGGGCGAGCGTGGTCAGCGGTGGTCGGTGCGGTTCGGTGGGGTGCTCATCGCCGCGGCGGTCGCCGTCGGGATCGCGCCGGGGACGGCCTCGGCCGCTCCCGTGAACCCCAGCGACGGAGAGATCGCCCAGGCCCAGACCGCCCAGGACGCCGCCGCCGCCGAGGTGGGGGCGATCTCCGCCCAGCTGGCGTCCGCGCAGTCCGGTGTAGCCACCGCGCAGCAGGAGTCGGCCATCGCGCTGGACTCCTACCAGCAGAAGCAGGAGGAGTACGAGACCGCCCGCGCCGCGGCCGACACCGCCGCCGCGGCCGCCACCCAGGCCACCGCCGACCTCGGCGTCGCCCAGGTGCAGCTCTCGGACTTCGCCCGCACCTCCTACATGGAGGGCAGCACCTTCTCCGGTGCCGCCTCCCTGCTCGACGCCTCGTCCCCGGGGGAGCTGATCGAGCGGGCCGCCCTGCTCGAGGCCGCCGGTGCCGACCACTCCGACGTCCTCGACGAGGTCACCGTCCTGCAGCAGCAGGCCACCGCCGCCGACGCCGCCGCCCAGACGGCGCTCGCCGACGCCGACGCCCTGCAGGCCGAGGCCGCGGACTCCCTCGCCGCAGCGCAGGCCGCGGAGACCTCCGCCCGGGCCCAGGCCGCCGCCCTCGCCCAGCAGCAGGTCACCCTCGACGCCCAGCTGCAGGCCGCCCAGCAGGTCCTCCTCGGTCTCGAGGGCGCCCGCGAGGCCGCCGAGGCCTACGCCCAGCAGCAGGCCGCGGACGCCGCCGCCGAGGCCGCCGCGCAGACCCAGGCCCAGCAGCAGGCCGCAGCGGCCGCCGCCGCGGCGAACCGGCCGTCCACCCCGGCCGCCTCCGCGCCGTCCTCGTCCCGCCCGACCACGGCGGCCCCGGCGCCCGCGCCGGCCCCGTCCCGCCCGGTCACCCCGGCCCCGGCCCCGGTCGCCGGTCCGGCCAACGCCTCCGCGTCGACCACCGCGATCAACGCCGCCATGCGCTACCTGGGCACGCCCTACTCCTGGGGTGGCGGCGGCAGCCGCGGCCCGGGCTACGGGATCAGCCCCGACACCGGCGTCTACGGCTTCGACTGCTCCGGGCTGACCCAGTACGCCTACGCCCAGGCCGGCATCTCCATCCCGCGCAACAGCCAGAGCCAGTACAACGCCCTGCCCAAGGTCTCCCGGGCCAACCTGCAGCCCGGCGACCTCGTCTTCTGGGGCACCAACGGCTCGGCGTCCCGGATCTACCACGTGGCCATCTACATCGGGAACAACAAGGTGGTCCAGGCCCCGCAGAGCGGCGACGTCGTCAAGGTGTCGACGATCTGGAACTACGACTACGCGGGAGCAGCCCGCCCGTCGGCCTGAGCGCAGACGCAGAACAGGCCCGCACCGGAGTCCGGTGCGGGCCTGCTGTGCGTTGGGGCGTCGGGCAGCCACGGGGGGAGCTGCCCGACGCAGGCCGAACGGTAGCAGCAGTGGGGCGGGTGGGACACCCGGTGCTCCACGTCTGGGGACGGCGAGTCGCCGGGCGCCTCTCACCCGCCGCTCACCCGGCCGAGCAGTGGGTGGACACAGGCAGGTGGGGGACACTGGGGAGGCGGGGGCGCGTCGGCCCCGTACGGACCAGACCGCACACGCACCAGGGAGCCCCGTGACCAGCGCTGCCAGCAGCCCGCCCGAGCAGTCCCCGCAGCAGCACACCCCGCCGGCCACCGACGCGGCGTTGCTCGAGCGGGTGGTGTTCGAGGTCAAGCGGGTCATCGTCGGGCAGGACCGGCTGGTCGAGCGGATGCTCGTCGGCCTGCTGGCCCGGGGCCACGTGCTGCTCGAGGGCGTCCCCGGCGTCGCGAAGACCCTGGCCGTGGAGACCCTGGCGACCGCGGTCGGCGGCTCGTTCGCCCGCCTGCAGTTCACCCCCGACCTGGTGCCCGCCGACATCATCGGCACCCGCATCTACAAGGCCGGCCAGGACGCCTTCGACACCGAGCTCGGCCCGGTGTTCGCCAACTTCGTGCTCACCGACGAGATCAACCGCGCCCCCGCCAAGGTGCAGTCGGCGCTGCTGGAGGTCATGGCCGAGCGCCAGGTGTCCATCGGCGGTGTCACCCACCCGCTGCCCGACCCCTTCCTGGTGCTGGCCACGCAGAACCCGATCGAGAGCGAGGGCGTCTACCAGCTGCCCGAGGCCCAGCGGGACCGCTTCCTGATGAAGGTGCTGGTGGACTACCCCACGCCCGAGGAGGAGCGCGAGATCGTCTACCGGATGGGCGCGAACCCGCCGCACGCGGAGACCGTGCTCGGCCCCGATGACCTCCGTCGGCTGCAGCGGACCGCCTCGGGCGTCTTCGTGCACCACGCACTGGTCGACTACGTCGTCCGGCTGGTGGTGGCGACCCGGTCGCCGCGCGAGCACGGCATGGCCGACGTCGCGAACTGGGTCACCTACGGCGCCAGCCCGCGCGCCACGCTGGGCCTGATCGGGGCCAGCCGGGCGATCGCGCTGCTCCGCGGCCGGGACTACGTGCTGCCCCAGGACGTCCTGGACATCACCGCCGACGTGCTCCGGCACCGCCTGGTGCTCTCCTACGACGCGCTGGCCGACGGCGTGCCCGCCGACCACGTGGTCAAGCGCATCGTGCAGAGCGTTCCGCTGCCTCAGGTGACCCCGCGGCAGCGCTCCGGCGGCTTCGGTCCCGGCACCCCCGGCGGTCCGGCCGTGCCGGGCAGCGGCGGCCCGCAGGGTCCGCAGCCGTGGGGCGGTCCGCAGGGTCAGCCGCGTCCCGCGACCCCGCCGCAGCCGTCCCCCCAGCAGGGCTTCGGCGCCGGACCGCAGTCGGCGTGAGCCCGCGCCGCCGTCTCGACGCCGAGCCCACGGCGGTGCCGCCGCCCACCCACTTCGGGGACGGCGGCAACGCCGACGTGCTGCTGCGCCGCCTGGAGCTCACCGTCCGGCGGCGGCTGGACGGCCTGCTGCAGGGCGACCACCTGGGTCTGGTGCCCGGCTCGGGCACCGAGGCCGGTGACTCGCGCAGCTACCACCCCGGGGACGACGTCCGGCGGATGGACTGGTTCGTGACCGCCCGCACCCAGACCCCCTACGTGCGGGAGACCATCGCCGACCGGGAGCTGGAGACGTGGGTGGTGCTGGACCTGTCGGCCTCCCTGGACTTCGGGACGGCGGACTGCGAGAAGCGGGACCTGGCGATCGCCGGGCTGGCCGCGGTCAGCCACCTCACCGTGCGCGACGGCAACCGGCTGGGCGCCGTGGTCACCACCGGCGAACGGGTGGACAGGTACCCGGCGCTGCCCGGCCGGCTGGCCGCCGACCGGCTGCTCCGTCAGGTCGTGGCCACGCCGCGGGCCGCCGGGGGACGCCGCGGCGACCTGGCCGCGGCGCTGGAGACGCTGCGCCGTCCGCCCCGCCGGCGGGGGCTGGTGTGCGTGGTCTCGGACTTCCTCGGAGACGCCGACTGGGAGCGGCCGCTGCGCGGGCTGTCCAGCCGGCACGAGCTGCTGGCCGTGGAGGTGCTCGACCCGCGTGAGCTGGAGCTGGCCGACGTCGGGCTCCTGACGGTCGTCGACCCGGAGACCGGGCAGACCCTCGAGGTGCCCACCGGCAACGCCGAGGTGCGCCGGAAGTTCGCCGAGGGCGCCGCCGCCCAGCGCCGCCAGATCGCCGCCACCCTGCGCCGCTGCGGTGCCGGGCACCTGCAACTGCGCACCGACCGAGACTGGGTGACCGACGTGGTGCGGTTCGTCGCCGACCGCCGCCGCGCCGGCGCCGGAGGGGCCTCCCGATGACGTTCCAGTCCCCGCTGTGGCTGTTGGGCCTGCTCGCCGTGCTGGCGCTCGCCGCGTTCTACGTGGTGATGCAGCTGCGCCGGAAGACGTACGCCGCCCGGTTCACCAACGTGGCGATGCTCGGTTCGCTGGTGCCCAAGCGGCCCGGCTGGCGGCGGCACCTCTCCTTCGGCCTGGTCGTGGTCGCCCTCGGCGCGCTGGTGCTCTCGCTGGCCCAGCCCTCCACCGAGGTGCGGGTGCCCCGGGAGCGGGCCACGGTGATCATGGCCGTCGACGTGTCGCTGTCCATGCAGGCCACCGACATCGAGCCCGACCGGTTCGCCGCGATGCAGACCGCGGCCAAGCAGTTCGTGGACATCCTCCCGGAGCGGATCAACCTGGGGCTGGTGTCCTTCGCGGGCTCGGCCACCACGCTGGTCACCCCGACGACCGACCGGGCCTCGGTGCGGACGGCGATCGACAACCTGGAGCTGGCCGAGTCCACCGCGATCGGTGAGGCGGTGTTCACCTCGCTCACCGCGATCCAGAACTACCAGTCCTCGCTGGAGGACACCGGTGAGGAGGCCGCCCCGGCCCGGGTGATCCTGCTGTCCGACGGCTACAACACCGTCGGCCGCCCCGACACCCAGGCCGTGGAGGCCGCGATCGGCGCCCAGATCCCGGTCTCGACGATCGCGTTCGGCACCGACTTCGGCACCCTGGACCTGGAGGGGGAGACCGTCCCGGTCCCGGTCGACCGGGCCACCCTGGAGTCCATCGCCGACCAGACCGGCGGCTCCTACTCCGAGGCAGCCAGCGCCGAGGAGCTCGAGCAGGTCTACGCCGACCTGGGCAGCCAGATCGGCTACGTCAGCGAGCCCCAGGACATCAGCCCCTGGTTCGTGCGCGGGGGCGTCCTCTTCGCCTTCCTCGGCGTCGTCCTCTCCCTGCTCTGGACCAACCGCCTGCTGTAGCCGCCGTGTGCGACCCGCCACCCGGCGGAATGCCCCGGGCCCGGACCGGTTGTGGGCTGGGGGCGTCCGCCCCACCCGTCCCGCCCGAACCCCCGGAGCTCATCGTGCGCACCCGTTTGTCCCTGACCGTCGCCCTGGCCTCCGCACTGGTGCTGTCCGCCTGCAGCGGGGGCTCCGACGACGCAGGCTCAGGCGGCGACGCCGACGTGCTGCGGGTGGCCACCGAGGGCACGTACGCGCCCTTCTCCTTCCACGACCCGGACACCGACGAGCTCACCGGCTACGACGTCGAGGTGGCCCGCGCGGTGGGCGAGGAGCTCGGCATGGAGGTCGAGTTCAGCGAGACCACGTTCGACTCGATCTTCGCCGGCCTCGAGGCCGACCGGTACGACGTCATCGCCAACCAGGTGTCGATCAACCCCGAGCGCGAGGAGTCCTACCTCTTCTCCACGCCCTACACCGTGTCGACCGGTGTGGTCATCACCCGGGCCGACGACGACAGCGTGACCTCGCTGGCCGACGTCGCGGGGAAGACGAGCGCCCAGTCGCTCACCAGCTCCTTCTACGAGACCGCCACCGCCGCCGGGGCCCAGATCGAGGCCGTCGAGGGCTTCACCCAGGCGATCACGCTGCTCAAGCAGGAGCGCGTGGACGTCACGATCAACGACAGCCTGGCCTTCCTGGAGTACCAGGCGACCACCGGTGACGAGGACGTGAAGATCGCCGCCGAGATCGACGAGCCCAGCGAGCAGGCCCTGGTCTTCCGGCAGGACGAGACCGACCTGCAGTCCCGCGTCGACGACGCGCTGGAGTCGCTCCGCGCCGACGGCACGCTGGCCGAGATCTCCGAGCGGTACTTCGGCGAGGACGTCAGCGGCCAGTGATGCACCGGGCGGCGGGGCAGTGAACGGGATCGACTGGGAGCTGGTCCGCAGCAGCCTCTGGCCGCTGGCCGAGGGCCTGATCCGCGGGACGATCCCGCTGACCGTCGTCAGCTTCGTGCTGGGGCTGGCCCTGGCGGTGCTGCTGGCGCTGATGCGGCTCTCGGGCCGCCGGCTGGTGTCGGGGGTGGCCCGGGCCTACGTCTCGGTGATCCGGGGGACGCCGCTGCTCCTGCAGCTGTTCATCGTGTTCTTCGGGCTGCCGTCGCTCGGGCTGACGATCGACCCGTGGCCCAGCGCGATCATCGCGCTGACCCTGAACGTGGGCGGCTACGCCTCCGAGGCGGTGCGCGGGGCGATCCTCGCCGTGCCGCGCGGGCAGTGGGAGGCGGCCATGACGGTGGGGATGGGTCGGACGACCACCCTGCGCCGCGTGGTGCTGCCCCAGGCCTCCCGCATCGCCGTCCCCTCGTTGAGCAACACGCTCATCTCGCTGGTCAAGGACACGTCGCTGGTCTCGGCGATCACGGTCACCGAGCTGCTGCGCACGGCCCAGGAGATCGCGGCGCCGAGCTTCGAGTTCTTCACGCTCTACGGCCTGGCGGCCGTCTACTACTGGGTGGTGTGCCTCGTGCTGTCCTTCGGTCAGACCCGGCTGGAGACCCGGCTGTCCCGGTACGTGGCCGCGTGAGCGCGCCGCTGCTCGAGGCCCGCGGGCTGGTCAAGTCCTTCGGGGACAACCAGGTGCTGCGGGGCGTCGACGTCGTCGTCCCCTCCGGGTCGGTGACCTGCCTGATCGGCCCGTCCGGGTCGGGCAAGACCACGGTGCTGCGCAGCCTGAACGGGCTGGAGACACCGGAGTCCGGCACGGTCCGGGTCGGCGACGTCGCGCTGGACTGGGCCGACCGGCCCGGCACCAAGGCGGTGTCCCGGCTGCGCGACCAGAGCGGGATGGTCTTCCAGGCGCACAACCTGTTCCCGCACCTCACCGTGCTGGAGAACGTGACGTCCGGCCCGGTGCTCGCCCAGCACCGGCCCCGCGACGAGGCGCGCACCGAGGCCTGCGAGCTGCTGGCCCGGGTGGGGCTGGCGGACAAGGCGGACGCCTACCCGGTGCAGCTGTCCGGTGGCCAGCAGCAGCGGGTGGGCATCGCCCGTGCCCTGGCCACCAAGCCGCGGGTGGTGCTCTTCGACGAGCCGACCAGCGCACTGGACCCCGAGCTGGTCGGTGAGGTGCTGCGGGTGATGCAGTCGCTGGCCGCCGAGGGCTGGACGATGGTCGTGGTCACCCACGAGATGCGGTTCGCCCGGCAGGTGGCCGACCAGGTGCTCTTCCTGGACGGCGGCGTCGTGGTCGAACAGGGGCCGCCGTCGCAGGTGCTCGTCGAGCCGCGCGAGCAGCGCACCCAGCAGTTCCTGCAGCGCCTGCTCGACCCGCTCTAGCGGCTGGGGTCAGCGGCTGGGGTCGAGGCTCAGCTTGCCGGTGGTGCGCCGGGACAGGATGTCCTGGTGCGCCTCGCGGACGGCGGTCAGCGGGTACCGGCCGCCGCTGATCGGCTGCAGCTCCCCGGCGGCGACCATCGGCAGCAGCTCGCCCATGGCGACGTCGAGCATCTCCGGAGCCGCCATGCAGTGCGCCAGCCAGAACCCGATGACGGCGCGGGACTTCTGCATGAGCGCAGGGGCCTGCACCGGCGACGGGGGCGTGCGGGCCGCCATGCCGTAGGCGACCAGCCGGCCGAACGGGGCCAGCGCGGACAACGCGCCGTCGAACACCGGCCCGCCGGTCATCTCCAGGACGACGTCGACCGGCTTGCCGCCGTTGGCCTCCCGGAGGGCCGCGGTGAAGGTCTTCGGGTCGCCCTCGGCCAGCGCCGGGTCGACGGTCGCGTCGGCGCCCAGGGTCTGGGTGAGTTCGCGCTTCTCCGCGCTCGACGCGGTGGCGATGACCCGCCCGGCGCCCCACCGCTTGGCCAGCTGCACCGCGAGCGAGCCGACCCCGCCGGCGCCGGCGACGACGACGACGGTCTCGCCCGCGGCCAGGTGGGCCGAGGTGCGCAGCAGGTGCCACGCGGTGGTGCCCTGCAGGACGACGGCGAGGGCCTGCTCGTCGGTCACACCGTCCGGGACCGCCCAGGACAGCCGGTCGACCGCGGCGACGCGCTCGGCGTAGCCGCCGCCGTCCAGCAGCCCGACGACCCGCTGACCGCCGCCCACCGGGGTGCCGACGAACTCCGCGCCGGGGACGAGCGGCAGCGTCTGGGCCGCGAGGTAGGAGTTCTCCACCTGGTGGGTGTCGGCAAAGTTAACTCCTGCGGCACTCACTTCGTAGAGCTGCTGACCCGGTCCTGCGACGGGATCGGGCAGGTCGACGATGTCGAGAACTTCTGGGCCGCCGAAGCGGGTGATCTGTACGGCTCGCATACGGGTGAGGCTAAGGGCCTGCGGCCGGGTCAGCCGCGGCGACAACGAGATCAGTCGTGCGGTCTCCTTTGAGTGGCGGCCCAGCCCCCAGTTTCTCCTAGTCAGTCGTACACACGTTTGCCGGCGCCGGGTAGCGAGCCTCGCCGCTGGCACTAACCCCGCTTGTTACCAGCGCGGGCGGTCAGGAGCAGGGAGGGTCCTCGTCAGGAAGCAACCGTGCCACGAGTTCATGGCTCGCCGCAATGGCTCCGCTGGCCATACCGGGAGACCATGCGCCCGTCTGTCGCGCGTGCACAAACCCGTTCCGAAGCTTTCTGGCGGCCTCAAGTCGCTCGATCCAGGCCTCTTCCATCAGGCCTTCCGTCTGAGCCCGCTTGATAAGTTGAAAGAGACGGACCTTATCGTCCGCGGCGTAGCGTTCGCGCAAGGCGCCTTCGACTGCCATCAATGACCAAACGACGCCAACGACGAAGAAGTCGTAGTACGTGACTGCAGAGCAATATAAATCTCGAGACGTCTTGAGCATCTCGGCGATACCTGTAGGGGTGGCTTCCGTCAGGCGCCACCCGGTTGTACTTCTCCGCAGATCCGCTTCGCTCGCCCGACGCGGGCCGTCCGGGCCCATCACACTAATGAGCTCCGAGCGTGCGTCCATCAGACGCTCCCGGTTCCTGAGTCTTTTCGCCCCCGGCTGGTGTTCTCGGTGGCCCTGTCAGGAGCCTCAGCGCCGCCGCCCTCGGGGCCTGCGTCGGCCAACCCATCAAGGTGGAGTACGGCTAGCGCGCCGAGCAGTTCTTGGGCTGGCGGATCGATGGCGGCTCCTGTGACCGGCCTGAGCACCACCTCGGACAGGTAGGCGGAGGCCGCCCCCTGCTCCTCGCTGGCCACATGTCGCTTCAGTAGGGAGATGGCGGCATCAGACTGAGCCGATCCATAGACCCGAGGCCGACTTGGCCCCGGACCGCGTGCGCCTGCCCAGGTCTCCGGGGGCGTTCCTCTGTTCGCGGCGGCGGGGTCTGGAAGGCGGCGCATTCTTCGCCGCGCCGCCTCGTGAGAACGCCCGACGAGTTGTAGGGCAATTTCCGCCGGCGAGGCAGCGGGCTCCAGAAGTGGGACGCCAGCAGCATGAGACCACCCGCGCACCATCTCCGGTGGGAGGGGCAAAGGACTGGCTGAAGGCCGGGAGCCAAGTTGGAAGCCGAATCCCAGAGAGACCCGCTGGCTCTCGCCCGACGGGGAAGCGGGATCGATCGCGGCCGCGGTCGGGGGGGCGTCGTCGGCGACACACAGCACCACCAGATGCGGTCCGACTTGTTCGCGCGCGGAGTCATCCAGCGTCTCTAGTAACGCCAGAGTCTCATCAAGCGCGTGTGGTGGCGTCATGACGACCCAGCTTCGTGAGTCCAGCCCCCACGATGCCGGGGCGGGGTCCTCGACAAGTTCATGCGTGACTTGTGGCACGGGCGCTAGAAGCCCACTCAGTACTTCTCCTGCCTGTGCCTGCTCCTCGTCTCTGATCGTCGTCCAAATTTCGACAGCTGACTCGAGTGGGTTTTGGGCGCGCACGAGCCTTGCTAGGGCCGGCCGACGGTGAAGAGCAGCTGCTAGGTCCGCGCTGCGTCGCAAGGCGTCACTAAGGTCGTCGGGAAAAACAGCTCCCCAGCCTTGTATACGGGTCTGACTGGCCACGCGCGCGTGGTCGATTTTGTCCGCGGCTTCACGTAATGCGATGGCGCTGCCTAGAACGGTCGGGGTCTTCCTGTTGTCAGCAGGACAGGAACTGTCCAGTGCATTGAGGACGGCACGCAGAACGCTCGTCGTCTCGTCCTGGCTGCGGTCTGCGCTGTCGTCGAGAGCCTGTGCCGTGGCGACCTCCGACCTTGGCGGAATCGGGGACGGGCGTAAGGCGCCCAGACGGTCGCGAACGTCGTCGATGCGGGCGCGCCACGCAATCCTGCGCCGTGCGTGGTCGTGCGGCTTGAATCTCAGAGGTAGCTCTCTGGCTGCCGTTGCTAAATCGGCCGCGGCAGCGACTTGGATGCCCACCACCTCGGTCCAGGTGTCGGATGAGGTGGCGCGGCGAAGAGCGGCCTGATAGCCGACCGCTTGGCGCACCGACGCCCGTTCGGGGAAGCGAGCCCGCAGCATGTTCTTGTGGCCCGGCTCAATGTCTCTGAGCCGATACGGGTCTCCTGACGCAGTGACCGTAGCGATCTCGAAGCGCTGCAGCTCGGGGCAAGCGTCCTTCAGCCGTGCGATGCACGCGACGGTGGACTCGTTCAGGGCGTCGTGGGTGTCGGCCTTGGGGATATCCCACGGCAGTAGCAGCGGGCGTTCCTCCTCAAGATTGCTCGGGAGCAGTCGGGTGACACTGACGGATGCAGCGGCCTCGTCGACCGTTGCGTCGAGTATCGAGGGGTCTGCCGCGCATATCGTTCGAACCCGAGCGCTCGGGGAACCGAGGATCTCCATGGTCTCGGATGGTGAGAGATGCGCGGCGCAGGCGGCGATCAAGCGGGACCATGCCGTCGCTGTCCAGGGGTCGCTAGGCGCTGATGAACGCGCAATTAGGGCTCGGACGAGGTCGGCAGGGACGTGCAGATGCGGGTGACCCGCTTCGAGAACGCGGACGACATCGAGTGGCTCGGCGTTATCAACGATGTTGCGGAAACTCTCGATCTCGAGCGCAGAGCATGCGGCTCGGAGCGTGTTGGCGTAGTCGTGCCTCAGCGGCAACTGCTCGGCCAGGTGCTTGATGCGACGGACCGCCTGGTCGAACTGTGTCACGCCAATCTCGTCGAAGCCTAGTCCTTGGTTGCGTTGCGGATAGATCAAGAATGCGAGTTGGTCGATAGGCAAATGCGGCGGTCGCTGTCTTTCGAGAATTGGTAGGGTGGCACTAACGTAAAGGGCATTATCTGCGCGCTCAGCGCCTTCCAAGAATGCTGCTAGTTCACCTGCGCTTGCCCCAGCGGTCTCGAGAGACTTCGCGAGGTCGGTGACTACTTCTGCGACGCAATCAGCATGGCTCTCGGCGACCCGCCGCAGCATCCACCCGGCGTACGCGGGGTCAATTAAGGCTGCGACGCGAGCGAGCGTGCTGCCGACCCGCGGCGGCGGGTTTTCGTGGAGGAGTTCGCTGATTGTCTTGGAGCGAAGTTCGTGAAGTCCGCGCCACGTATCACCGTCACGGGTCGCGATGTGTTCGTCTCGTAGCACACCGAGGGCGTCCCCCACCTCCGCCACTTGACCCATCCCAGGACCTTCGGCCAGCACCGAACCCAGGCTATCCGCCCTCAAGGTGAGCCCGAGGGTGTGCGCCGTGGTGACAAGACGCGCTGCTTCCCGCTGGGTTCGTCGGCTGGGATCTTGCAGGGCGATGACTTGGGTGGCCAGCACCTGTCGTAGCCGCTGGCCTGTGGTGAGAAGCGCGACGTACTCCATGAGCAGGCCTTCCGATCGGTCGAATGCCTCCTCGGGTTCCATTCGGAGTGCAATGTCCTGTTCGCGCAGGCGCGCGGCCAAGGCATCCGCTAGGAGTGGGTCGAGAGTCGGTTCGATGACGCGAGTAGCTCCGACCAGGAGATTCGGTGAAAAATCCTCAGCACGCGCAGCGCCAAGCAGCAGCGCTGACGGAATTTCGCGGAGCAGCTGTGCGGCGCGCGGCCAATCTGTCATGTGCGGTCGCCCTAGGTCGTCAGCAACCACCACGACCGGTGAGATGCCGTTAGGACGGAGCAGGTGAACATGCCGGCTGAGGGCTCGTGCGTCGTCCTCGTCTTGAACGCGCTTCACGCGCAAGACCCGTGCTGCAGGGATAAGGTCGCGTGCCGCACGCCAGAGTAGGACCGACTTGCCAGCGCCTGAGGGCCCGACGAGCAGCACGTTCCCTTCTTCGCCCAAGCCCTCGGAACACGCCAGCAGCTCGTCTGGTCGAATGACATCGAGGTTCGCGGCTACGTTGTCCTGGGCGCCCGTCGACGCCGAGGTAGAAGGTCCGCGCAGAAACGTCGTCGGCTGCCAAGAAAGCGACGGGTGAACAGACGCCAGAGGCAACGGCTTGGTCGAGGCCGGACACATCGACTGTGTCTTGGACTTCGGCGATGATTGCGTCGAGGTCACTCGCTCGCACTCGAGTCGCGGTTCGGCTAGTCGTACGGCGCTGGTCGGCGGCCGCTTTCGCCAGCACCTCCGTGAGTCGGCTAATTGTCAGACCGGCGACAGTGGGGTGGAGGGCCAGAGCGTCGGCCAACAAAGATTCGCTTGTCTGGCGCACCCGGTAGGGCAGGTGCACTACACGAGCGCGGGCCAAGATGCCTCGTGCCGCCGCATCGTCGTGGCCTTTCTTGGTCAGACCTCCATAAACTCGCTCAATCCCTGAGCCAGATTGGTCACCCAGTACCGAGGTCCATCCGGTGAATGAAAGCTTGGACCCAAGCGAACCATCCGTGAGAACAACAATCTCCGCTCCACGGGCGCTAGCCTCGGCGTGCGCCAGAGCGTCGGCCAGCGCTGCGGGGCCCATTTCGCCTTGGCCAGCGTCAAGTTCCTTCATTTGAGCGAACGTGCGGGATCCGCCGGCAGCGGCGCAGTCCGCATCCTCGTACCCTTCGGGGACCAGATCGACGAAGGGCAGTTGTCCTGCGCGTGATGCGACGAGCAGGTACGCGCAAGCGTTGATCTGCCAGGTCACGCCTGCTGCATTGCGCGCTCCTTGTCGAAGGCTCGCCCACAGCTCGGCGGGACTCATCTGCCGACGCTTCTCCAGGGTGGACTTCTCGTCGAGCTGGGCAGCTGCTGGCGCATCCGCGGCCTGACGTGTCGACGAGTCGCTCACGGGGTTGGCTGGTCTCTGAACCGAACGTGCTCCCACCTGAGGTCGGCGACCGGCGTCCTTGCCCTTGCCGCGATGGGTTCCACGCTTGGCCACAGGGGCATTGTGGCCTGAGCCGCTGTTGCCTCGGTCGTGCAGCGGTTGCCAAAATCCGTTAATTCAAGGCTCGCCATGCCACCGCGCTTGCTTGGGAGGCAGACTCCTGCCGGCGGGCGGCCAGCACACGGCGGTGCGACTCGGGATCAGTGGCTAGCTGCCGAATCCGGCGGCCGTGACGGGAAGCGCCTGCTCTTGGTGGGTGTCGGCATAGTTAACTCCTGCGGAGCTCACGTCGTAGAGCCGCTGACCGAGCCCCGGAACCGGATCCGGATCCGGCAGATCAACGACGTCAAGGACTTCGGGCCCGCCAAAGCGGGTGATCTGTACAGCACGCATGTCCCTGAGGCTAGGGCCGGTCCTGGCTGTAGGTCTCCACCAACCCCGTCCAGTGGTTCGACGTGCTGGCTACATTCAGGACACCATGCAATGCCCATGACGCGCACACGACACGGATCACCCGCATTCTGCGATGCACCACCAAGCGCAGGAGCAGTAGGCGATCGCCCTGGAGTAGGACTTCGACGGACGCCTCCGCAGCTCAGGTCAGGACCGTGGTAGTTCGCTAGGGAGGCAGCTCGCACGACTTCGACGCCACCGACGCGCTCGAGCTACCCGCACCTGGACGACACGCGTCGCGCGGCGTCAATGTGTCGCATCGGGTGACGTGCGCGGTGGAACGTAGCCCCTGGGGCGATGATGACCGCCGTGCTGTTCACGTCGCCTGTCCAACGGTTCGTCGTCGACGTCCAGGAGAAGTCCTCGGTCGACCTAGAGCCCGGCATCGACGATGACGGGATTCGGAGAGACAGCGCCTGGTGGGCATCCTCTTCGTGGAAGCGAAGCGTCGCTGATCTGGATCCTGAGCAGTCCCTCGCCGTTCTCGGCGAGCCGGGGGTTGGCAAGAGCACGACGATCGCGGGGCTCGTCGGAGATGGTCCGAGCGTGAACCTCGTCCACCTGGACGAGGCCACCGACGTGCGACTGCTCCGTGAGCTCCTGGAGCCAACGGTGTCTGCATCGGCCGCTGCAGGGCGCCCCACACTGGTGCTGGACGGCGTCGATGAATGCCCTCTCCCCCCGAAGGCGCTGTTTCGGCACGTCATCAGGGCGGTGAACCAGCGCCCGGAGGTCCGTGTGGTCGTCGGCTGCCGTACGGGGGACTGGTCGACAAGCCTCAGCGACGGGCTCCGTGCTGCCTTGGGATCCTTCGATGTCGTTGAGCTGCTGCCGTTGTCCTACGAGGACATCATCGCGCTGTCGAGCGCTCGTGGTTTCGATGGCGAAGCGTTCGTTGAAGCGGTCCGCCGGGCGGGCGCCGGTCCGCTGGCCACGCTCCCCTTGACACTCGATCTCCTCCTAAGCCTGTACTCGCAGGGTGGGCTGCCGACAGGGGCGCGAAGCCTCTACGACCGCGGTCTGTTGCTCCTGGCTGGCGAGCCGGACAGGGATCGGGCCGACGAGCACAGGCCGGCGGGGAGCGATGCTGAGCGCCTCGCGGTTGCCTCTCGGATAGCCGCTGCGCTCACGCTCTGCGGTCGCAGCGGAGTAGTTCTCGAAGGGCAGCTAGGCGCCGCTGACCTTGCGGCCGGTGATCTGGCCGGAGGTTCAGAGCTACTTCCGGCCGGCCCGTTCGCCGTGGAACCGGAACTGGTGGAGGGGACGCTGGCGACGGCCCTTTTCTCCGGGCGGGGGCCAAGCCGATTTGGGATTGGCCACGCGAGCTTCGCTGCGTACCTAACAGCGCGATTCCTGACGGCGCATGGGGTGCCGGAGCACCAACTGCGAGCGTTGCTGACCATCACCAGCAGCCTAGGACGCACGAGTGTTCCGACTCGGCTTCGCGAGACGGTCGCCTGGCTGGTCGCGCTTGATCCCGAGAGGAATCAGTGGCTGGTCAAGCTCGACCCCGGCGCCCTTGTGGCACACAGCGCGTTGATTTCCGATCCCCGTGTCCGCGAGGCACTGGCGGCCTATTTGCTGGACGTCGGTGACCCTGACCGTGCGATCCCGCGTCGGCGATGGCGGCTCGCCCACCCTGGCCTGGCCGATCAGCTGCGGCCCGCTCTACGAGCGCCTCTCGCCGAGGACGCCGGGCCTCACTTTGGCAACCCGGTGTCGCGCCGGGCAAACACCGCCATCGAGATCGCTCGCTCGTCCGATGCACAGGAACTAGTGCCGGAAATCGAAGCCTTGGTGCTCCGCGCCGACTTGAACTCCTACCTGCGCGGCAGCGCTGCGCACGGGTTGGCGGACCTCGACAGCGATCGTGCTGTCGCCGCTCTCCGGGGTGTTCTCGACGAGGTCATGCAGCACTCGGACCATGATCCGGAGGACGAACTGCGTGGCATCGCCCTCGGAACGTGCTGGCCCAAGGCGTTGGCTGTCACGGATCTCCTTCTGGCGCTGACGGCCCCGAAGAACCCCAACTTTTTCGGCAGCTACCAGTTTTTTCTTCGCAGGCTGGTCGAAAAGCTGACTGACGAAGAACTCGTGGATTTGGTTCGCGCCGTTGCGGCACCTGCCGCCACCCTGGGCCGGACTGTTGGCGACGTCACGTGGGTCGATGAAGATGATCTCGAACCGGCTACGCCGCTACTGCGCGGCACTCGCCGCGATGAGCGACTGCTGGTTGAACTCGTGAACCGGGCCCTGAAGAGCTCGCTTCTCGCAACAATCCTAGATGAAGCTGGGTGGTTACTTGCCCAGGCTATGCGGCGTCACCAGAGCTGCACCCTGCCGGCCCGATTCATGGAGACGAGCGGCAGCGCGGAGGCGGAGGACGTCCGAGAGCTGCGACGTGGACTCGTCCTGCCGGCGCTTCGTTACCTGGATCCGGTCTGGTCGTCGCAGCTGGCCTGGCGCTGGCATTTGTCCGATCAGGCAGCGTCCGAGCTGTCGCAGCGGTCACGTCCAGGACTGATCAAGGGGAGCGATCTTGCGTGGCTGTTCAGCCTCGAGACTGGGCCGTACCAGGACCACGCACGCGCCCTGATTCGGGCTGTGTTCGATCCCGACGACCTGGCGCAGCAGGCGATCGCCTGGGGGCATCGCAGCAATGCCCTTTTCGCCGGCTCGATCGGGCACTGGTTCGAGCCCGTCGACATCGCTGGCCCCGTCGCTGAGCGGATGCGCCAGGACCACGCCTGGACGAATCGGGAGCCGAGCTGGGAGGGGGCCGACGCCCACGCCGAGGCCATCGCCGAGGCGTGGGCCCGCTGTCGGGGCGGGGACGCAGCGGCCTTCTTCGACCTCTGTCTGAGCTTGAGAACTGACCCTCAGACCGGTCGCTTCGAAGCCATTGACGACAGCATCGCTGCTTGGCCTAGCGCGCACCTCCTCGACGCCGAGCCCGACGAACTCGCCCTCGCGGCTCGCGCCTATCTCGCTACCGACGGTGTGATCAGCGGCGACTGGCCCGAGGCCGACTCAATCACCTACGGGGCACTGCAGGGATACGCGGCGCTGGGGTTGTTCGCTCGGCGATCGGATGCACAAGCATGGTTCGACGAACTGCCGGACGAGGTCTGGGCGGGCTGGACGCCGGCCATCATCCGGTGCCCCGCGACGGGCGATGAGGCCTCGGAGACCGTGAAGGGACGGCTGCTCGAAGAGGCTGCGACCCGCGTGCCCGCTGCCTTTGCCGAGGCGTACTTGTCCTGGGTGGAGCAGGCAGCGGCGGCTGGCCGATCTCTTCCACACCTGGCGCCGCTGGCCACCGTCTACCAACCTGAAATCGGAGGTCGGCTCTCGGCGCTGGTGTCACCGCTGGCGGAAGCCGTGAGCACCGCCCGCCATGCGCTGACGACGCTCTCGTCCGAGTCGGGCGCGGCAGCGGACCAAAGCGCCAGGAACGAGCTCGTCAACAGGATGACCATCATCAGCGGCGACCTCAAGGAGATCGCAGAGTTCCTGTGCATGCGCCGCCACCAGCCAACGATCAGCATCCTCCAGGAGATGCTCGGTACGGCGGAGACGCCAGGGGCAGCAGTTGCTGAGGTACGTACTGCTGCGGCGATCGCGCTACTCGTCTCCGGGGCGGTGACCTGGTCGGGAATTTTCCCTGTCCTAGAGTCGGACGAAGAGTTCGGTCGCTCGCTAGTGAACGAGTTAGCTCGTCGCCGGGATGAGGCGCCAACCCAGCAGCTCACTTCCGACAACGAGATTGCCAGTCTTTGGCGGTGGGTGGCCGCCAGGTGGGGCACCGAGACGAACGACTTCGCAGACGGATTCGAAACCGCCGATCACCCGATCCGCAACTTCAAGGACAGCCTGCTTGCCGAGTTGGCGCAGCGTTCCACGCCTGCGGCGTTGCACGCTCTTGCTGACGTGGCCGCGGCGTATCCCGGCGATCTGCGCATCGCCAGCCTGCTGCGCGAGGCTGAGACACGGCAGCGTGACGACTCCTGGCTTGGTCCGACCCTTTCGGACTTGATGGCATTGGTTGCGGATGCGCGACGGACTGTGGTGCATGACGAGGACGACCTCTATCGACTCGTCCTATCGGTTCTTCAGCGGGTCGCTATCCGACTCCAGACCCACGGTCAGTTCCTATGGAATGAAAGCCGTTCGGCCAGCGACCCGAGCAAGCTCGTTTGGCGCCCCAAGTATGAATCCGCTGTTTCTGCCTTCATTCAGGACCACATCGAGCTGGAACTGGCGGATCGCCTTGTGGTGAACCGGGAAGTGCTCGTGAGACAGACCACTGAAAGGGGGCACGGGCTTTCCGTCGACGTGCTAGCCAGCGGTGGAGGCTCCGGCGAGGCGACGGAGCGCTTGCCGCGGTGCCCGCTTGAGGTGAAGGGCTCCTGGAACGACGGTTTGCTCACAGACCTTGAGGCTCAGCTCGTCGGCGACTACCTGCCCGCACTGAACACCACACGAGGCATCTTCGTCTGTGCCTGGTTCCCCGTCGAGATGTGGGACGACGATGCAGACAACCGACGGAGGAAGGCTGCCACGCGGGACCGCGACGCAGTGCGGCGGTCGCTGGAGGAAGCAGCCAGTCGAGTCTCGTCTACAAGCGGTGTAGAGGTCGCTGCCGTTCTTATTGACGTGCCGCGGCCAATCGCCAGCGCTCGAAAGTCCAGCACACGGTAGGAGCATGTCTTGCTGCGGCCGTCGCAGAACAGCGGGTGTCGCTATGCCCCGTTCGCGGATGGATGGTGGAGCAACCGCAGCGAGCCAGGCAGGCTCGGATCACACCCCGGTTGGCTACCTCTGGCGTGCGTTGCGCGAGGAGTTACGGCTGAGCCGGCGTGGCCAGGCGCACCTTGCGAGTACCATATCCCTGCCTAGTTGGCTCGGGAGACAGGCCCGCCTCCAGCTCGTAGCAACCAAGGCTCGTTGCCCAAACGGAATATTCGGCTGCGCACAGCGCCGATCAGCGAGCTTGCTTAGGCGTGGTGGGTGTCGGCGTAGTTGACCCCCGCGGCACTCACCTCGTGCAGGGTCTGGCCCGCGCCGGGGGTGGGGTCGGGGAGGTCGACGACGTCGAGGACCTCGGGGCCGTCGAAGCGGGTGATCTGCACAGCACGCATGCCGGCGAGGCTAGGACAGACTGCCCGGCATGGGCATCGAGGAGCTGCTGGCGACGATCCGTGGCTTCGACGGAGTCGTCGAGCTGGCGCCGCAGCCCGGCAGTGACGCCCCGGAGATCGCCTGGGGCGACCACTTCTTCTACTGGTCGCCGGACGGCGCGGTGCCCGAGCGCGGGCAGCCGTACGCCACGATCGTCACGAAGGACTACCCGGACGACACCAGCTCCCAGCTCGACCGGCCGGGCCGGTTCCGGGTCAACGTCCAGGTCCCGGCGGCAGCGTTCACCGAGCTGGTGGCCGAGGCCGGGCAGGCCCCGGACCACGCCGAGGCGGACCGGGTGCTGCCGCACCCCGTCTACGCGGCGCAGTCGTGGATCGCGGTGGTCGACCCGGGCCCCCGGACGACGGCGACCCTTCTTCGGCTGCTCGAGGCCGCACACGACCGCGCCCGCCTGCGTGGGGAGCGGCGGGGAGACGTCGCCGGTCCGTAGCGTGCTCGCCGTGCCACCCAGCGACCGCGATCCCCGGCAGCGGTTGTCCGAGCGGGCCAAGCGGGCCGTGACCGGCTCCGGCCCGCCCACCGAGCCGCTGGCACTGCGGGCCCAGCCCAGCGGGGTCGACCCCGCCACCGCCCGCTCGGCGCTCAGCCTGGCGCTGCGGGTGGGGGAGTCGATGATGGCCGTCGGCGCCTCGGCGGCCGACGTGACCGCGACGGTGCTGCGGGTGGCGGCGGCCTACGGGCTCACCGACTGCCAGGTCGACATGACCTTCACCTCGCTGACGATCGGCTACGACCCCGACGACGTCCCGCCGCTGGTGCTGATGCGGATCGTCCGCCCGCGCGGGCTGGACTACACCCGGTTGCAGGGCATCACCGACCTGGCCGCCCAGGTGACCACCGGGCTGCTCGACCTGGACACCGCGCACCGGCGGCTGGACGTCGTGCTGGCCGCCCCGCACCCCTTCCGGCGGCAGATCCACGCCCTCGGCTGGTCCGGGGTGGCCGGCAGCGTGGCCTTCCTGCTCGGCGGCGGCTGGCTCGTCGCACTGGTCGCCGCGGTCACCACCGCGGTCGTCGAGCGCACCATCCGGGCGCTGAACCGGCGCGGGCTGCCGGTGTTCTTCCAGCAGGCCGCCGGTGCCGCGGTCGCGACCGGGACGGCGGTCCTGCTCGTCGTCTTCGACGTCCAGATCCGCGCGTCGCTGGTGGTCGCGGCCGGCATCGTCGTGCTGCTGGCCGGCCTGTCGCTGGTGGGCGCGGCGGAGGACGCGATCAGCGGGTTCCCGGTGACGGCGGCGGCCCGGGCGTTCGAGGTGCTCACCCTGACCACCGGGATCGTCGTGGGCATCGCCGGCGTCCTCGACGTGGCCCAGCGCTGGCAGGTGCCGCTGCGGGTGGTCGACCCGGCGACGGTCACCGTCCCGTTCGTGGTCACCGTGGTGGCGGCTGCGGTGATGGGTGCCTCGTGGGCGGCGGCGTCCTACGCCCGGCCCTACGCCGTCGCGATCGCCACCGGCGCCGGGGCGCTGGCCTGGTCGGCGTCGGCCGGGGCGACGGCCCTGGGCGCGGGTCCGGCCGTGTCCGCCGGGGTGGCCGCCGTCGTCGTCGGTCTGGGCGGTGAGGCCCTGGGCGACCGGATGCACGTGCCGGCCCTGCTGGTCGCCGTGTGCGGCATCGTCCCGCTGCTGCCCGGGCTGGCGATCTACCGCGGGTTGTTCGCCGTCGTGGTCGAGGGCGACGTGCCCGGTGGCACCGCCCAGTTGATCGGGGCCGCCGCGGTCGGGCTGGCGCTGGCCGCCGGGGTCGTGCTCGGTCGGTACCTCGGCCGACCGCTGGGCGGGCGGGGCGACCGGTTCGAGCGGCGTGTGCGGCGGCGGGCCACCCGGACCGAGTGAGGCGCACCGGTCCGCCGGCGGTGTCCACCCGGTAGGATCGGTGGCGACGTCAGGCCCCGGGCCGGCGCCGCTCGTCCCACGACCCCCCTCCCCGTGCACCTCGGGAGTCCGGGCCCCAGCGCATCGTCGGTGGTCCGCTCCGCCCACGGGTGGCCGTTCCGTCGTGGTGGTCGCCCCCAGACGTCGGGGGAGCCGGACGCAGCGTGTGCCGCGGGTGCCCGTCGTCCGGCCGCGGGGCGGTGCGTCTCGACGCACGGCAGCACCGGGCCGGGGCAATCCCCTGAGGAGGAGTGAGTGGCTCGAGCAGGACAGCGTTCCCACGGGGGCCGCGGCTCCACGAAGGAGCAGCGACGCACCCGGGGCCCCGAGGACGTCATCGCGGTGCTCGCCCGCGCCGTGCGCGACGTCGAGGGAGCCGCGCAGAAGGGCCGGGTCACCCCGGCCGTGCGCACCAAGTTCCAGGCCGTCGCGCTGCTGGTCCGTGAGCAGCACGCGAAGGTGAAGGCCGAGACCGAGGGCAGCGCCGCGCACCGCGCCGAGCAGCTCAAGCGCCTCGACGGCATCGGCACGATCCTGGCCAAGACCGCCGTCCGCGACCCCTCGCTGCTGGCCCTGCTCGCCGACGAGGCCGTCGTCTCCGGCGCGGCCCGCGCGCTGGCCCGGGACATGCTGCGGGTCGGTGGCATCGAGCCGCTGGAGGAGGAGGCCCCCGTCGCGGCCCCGGTCGCCGCCGCGCCCACGCTCGGCAGCGAGCGCCGCGTCGTCCCCCAGTCGGTGGTCTCCCGCCAGCTGGCCAACCCGTTCCTGGCGCCGGACTTCTCCGCCGTCCGGCCCGCCCAGACCGCGCCCCGCCGGCTCGGCGGCTGGGAGCTCATCGGCCCGCTGCTGCGCTCCTTCGAGCGCGCCGGCGGCGGTGGCCCGGCCGTCATGGAGCTGCCCGACGCCACCTGGATCCGCCCGCCCGCGGGCCTGGAGCTCATGCCGCACCAGGTCCAGCTGGTCGCCTCGGCCGCCGCCGGGCACCGCACCTACCTGCTCGCCGACGAGCCCGGCCTGGGCAAGACCGCCCAGGCGCTGATGGCCGCCGAGGCCGCCAACGCGTACCCGCTGTTGGTCGTCGTCCCCAACGTGGTCAAGACCAACTGGGCCCGCGAGGCCCAGCAGTGGGTGCCCCAGCGGGCGACCACGGTCATCCACGGGGACGGCGAGACCATCGACGGGTTCGCCGACGTGGTGATCGTCAACTACGAGGTGCTGGACCGGCACGTCGGCTGGATCTCCGACTTCGGGTTCCGCGGGATGGTCGTCGACGAGGCGCACTTCATCAAGAACAAGACCTCCCAGCGCTCGCAGAACGTGCTGAGCCTGTCCGCGAAGATCCAGTCGCGGGGGCCCAAGCCTCTGCTCATGGCGCTCACCGGCACCCCGCTGATCAACGACATCGAGGACTTCCGGGCCATCTGGCAGTTCCTCGGCTGGATCGACGAGTCCAAGCCGCTCGGTGAGCTGATGGACGCACTCGACGACATCGGGCTCACCCCCGCCGACCCGGGCTTCTACCCCGAGGCGCGGCGCTGCGTGATCGACCTGGGCATCGTCCGGCGCCGCAAGGTCGACGTCGCCGCCGACATCCCGGCCCGCCGGATCGCCGACCTGCCCGTCGAGCTCGACGGCGCGGCCGGGCGCTCCATCCGGGCCGCGGAGAAGGTGCTGGCCCGCCGGATGGTCAACCGCTACGAGTCGGCGCTGGCCGCCCGGGGCGGGGCCACCGAGGTCGAGGGCATCGACCACGAGCTGGTGCGCAAGGTGGCCGGCTGGGAGCAGAAGGACACCAGCACCGGCGAGTCCGGGGAGAACGTGTTCTCCATGATGCGCCGGATCGGTGAGGCCAAGGCCGGCCTGGCCGCCGACTACGCCGCCCAGCTGGCCCGCAGCGCCGGCAAGGTCGTCTTCTTCGCCAAGCACGTCGCGGTGATGGACGCCGCCGAGCAGACGTTCGCCGAGCTGGGGCTAAAGTACTCCTCCATCCGGGGCGAGCAGACCTCGACCACCCGGCAGAAGCAGATCGACGCCTTCGTCAACGACCCCGAGGTCACGATCGCGGTCTGCTCGCTGACCGCCGCCGGGGTGGGCATCAACCTGCAGGTCGCGTCCAACATCGTGCTGGCCGAGCTGTCCTGGACCGACGCCGAGCAGACCCAGGCCATCGACCGCAGCCACCGGATCGGGCAGACCGAGCCGGTGACGGCGTGGCGGATCATCGCCGCGCAGACCCTGGACGCGCGGATCGCCGAGCTGATCGACGGCAAGGCCGGGCTCGCCGCCCGCGCCCTGGACGGCTCGGACGAGGAGGTCGGCTCCTCGGTCGACGTCCAGCTCGAGGCCCTGGTCGCGCTGCTCACCGCGGCACTGGAGGCCCGGCCCGTCGTCTCGACGCCGGTGTCGTTCTCCGCCTCCTGACCTGACCCGCCGAGCCGGGGCGGGGGTTGTGGCCCCGCTTACCTGACCGGTAGCTTCTGAGCCGTTGAGCGAGCACGCTGCTCGCATTGCGGACAAGGGAGTCGGCATGGCAGGCAAGTCCTTCGCGTCCTCGGCGGACCTCGGGGTCAAGGAGCAGACCCTCGAGGTGCTCGCCGACGGCGTCTACGCCCTCACTGCCGAGGGCGACCCCAACCTGGGCGCCATCGAGGGGGAGGACTTCCTCGTCTGCTTCGAGGCGCTGGCCACCCCGGTCGCCGCCCGGCGCTGGCTGTCCCGGCTGCGCGAGCACACCGACAAGCCGGTGCGCTACCTGGTGCTGAGCCACTACCACGCCGTCCGGGTGCTGGGCGCGAGCGCCTTCGACGCCGAGGTGGTCGTCAGCAGCGAGCAGACCAAGGGCCTCATCAGTGAGCGCGGCCAGCAGGACTGGGAGTCCGAGTTCGGCCGGATGCCGCGGCTGTTCGAGGAGCCCGAGTCCATCCCGGGCCTGACCTGGCCCACGATGACCTTCCGCGACGAGCTCACGATCGAGCTCGGCGGGGACCGCGGCGAGCTGGTGCTCGAGCACGTGGGCCGCGGGCACACCGAGGGCGACATCGTGGCCTGGCTGCCCAAGCACGAGATCCTCTTCGCCGGCGACCTGGTGGAGTCCCAGGCCGCGCTCTACACCGGCGACGCGTTCCACTTCGACTGGGCGGCCGGCACCCTGGACCGGGTCAAGGCCTTCGGCGCCCAGCAGCTGATCGGTGGCCGCGGCGCCATCGCCCGCGGCCGCGACGAGGTCGACGCCGCCGTCGAGCAGACCCGCGCCTTCCTCACCACGATGCACGACACCGTGGGCACCGCGCACCGGGCCGGCGGCACCCTCAAGGAGGCCTTCGACGCCACCCACGCCGCGTTGGCCCCCAAGTTCGGGCACTGGCCGATCTTCGAGCACTGCCTGCCCTTCGACGTCTCCCGCCTCTGGGACGAGTTCTCCGGCATCGAGCGCCCGGTGATCTGGACGGCGGAGCGGGACCGCCAGGTGTGGGACCAGCTGCAGTCATGAGCACCGCCCCCGTCCTCGTGGTGGGTGCTGGTCCGGTCGGCCAGACCACCGCCCTGCTGCTGGCCCGCTGGGGGCTGCCGGTCGTCGTCCTGGACGCCCGGCCGGCGCGTGACCTGGTCGGCTCCAAGGCGATCTGCCAGCAGCGCGACGTGCTGGACGTCTGGGAGTCCGTCGGTGTCGGCGCCGAGGTCGCCCGCCGCGGGGTCACCTGGACCACCGCGCGCACCTTCCACCGCGACCACGAGGTGTTCAGCTTCGACTTCGTCGACCGCGGGCAGTCCCCGTTCCCGCCCTTCGTCAACGTCAGCCAGTGCCTCACCGAGGAGCTGCTGGACGAGGCGATCGCCGGGCAGCCGCTGATCGAGGTGCGCTGGGGGTGTGCGGTCGAGGGCGTCGACCAGGACGACGACGGCGTCACCCTGCGCTGCGCGGACGGCGGGGAGCACCGGGGGAGCCACGCGGTGGTCTGTGCCGGCTCGCGGGCCGACGTGCTGCGCCGGGAGCTCGGGCTGACCTTCGACGGGCGCACCTTCGGCGACCAGTTCCTGATCTGCGACATCCGCACCGACCTGCCCGGCTGGGACACCGAACGGCGCTTCTACTTCGACCCGGAGTGGAACCCCGGCCGCCAGGTGCTCATCCACCCCTGCCCGGACTCCACCTTCCGGATCGACTGGCAGGTGCCGCCGGACTTCGACCTGGCCGCCGAGGAGGCCTCCGGCGGGCTGGACGCCAAGATCCGCCAGGTGGTCGGCGACCGGCCCTACGAGGTGGTCTGGAAGTCGGTCTACCGCTTCCACTCCCGGGTGGTCGACCGGATGCGGGTGGGCCGGGTGCTGGTCGCCGGCGACGCCGCGCACCTGGTCTCGCCGTTCGGTGCCCGGGGGCTCAACTCCGGGGTGCTGGACGCCGAGAACGCCGCCTGGAAGCTGGCCTGGGTGCGGCGCGGCTGGGCCGGCGACGAGTTGCTGGACAGCTACTCCGCCGAGCGGCACGCCGCGGCGGTGGAGAACCTCGACGTCACCGGCGCCACCATGCGCTTCCTGGTGCCGGCCACCCCGGAGGAGGCCGCGCACCGGGTCGACGTCCTCGAGCGGGCCACCACCGACCCCGCGGCCCGGGCCCAGGTCGACTCCGGCCGGTTGGCCGAGCCGTTCTGGTACGTCGACTCCCCGCTGACCACGCCGGACCCCCGCCGTCCCTTCGCCGGCCGGCCGCCCCGCGGGGAGGCACCCGAGCCCGCGCCCGGCGTCCTCGCCCCGGACTGCCCGGTCACCGTGGCCGACCGCCCCGACCTGACCCGGCTGCGCCAGCTCGCCCGCGAGGGGGTGACCGTGCTCCTGGGCCGGGACGTCGAACCGGTCGACGTCACCGACGACGGCACCCAGGTGCACCGGATCGACGACCTGGACCCCACCGGTCTGCTCGCCGGGGCGCTCGGCGCCTGCCCCGACGAGGTGTGGGTGCTGCGCCCGGACGCCCACGTCGCCGCGGTGCTCACCGACGTCGCCGCCGTCCCCGCCGCCCTCGCCCGGGCCACTGCCCGCGCCACCGCCCGCACCCTGGAGACGATCTGACATGGCCTTCTACCGGCAGGTGGGCAGCGTCCCGCCCAAGCGGCACACCCAGCACCGCCGTCCCGACGGCGGGCTGTACAGCGAGGAGCTGATGGGGGAGGAGGGCTTCTCGTCGGACTCCTCGCTGCTCTACCACCGGGGCATCCCCAGCTCGCTGGTCGACGCCCGGCCGTGGGAGCTGCCCGACCAGTCGCTGGTCGCCAACACCCCGCTGGTGCCGCGGCACCTCAAGCTGCACGACCTGTTCACCGACGCCGGCCGCGACCCGGTGCTCGGCCGCCGGCTGGTGCTGGGCAACGCCGACGTGCGGATCTCCTACGCGGTGTCCTCGCAGACCAGCCCCTACTACCGCAACGCCGTGGGCGACGAGTGCGTCTACGTCGAGCGGGGGAGGGCGCGGGTGGAGACCGTGTTCGGCGCGCTGGAGGTCGGCCCGGGCGACTACGTGGTCATCCCGCGGGCGACCACCCACCGCTGGGTGCCCGACGGCGAACTGCGCACCTACGCCGTCGAGGCGAACAGCCACATCGGCCCGCCGAAGCGCTACCTGTCGAAGTACGGGCAGCTGCTGGAGCACGCGCCCTACTGCGAGCGCGACCTGCGCGGTCCCACCGAGGTGCTGGTCGAGGAGGGCACCGACGTCGAGGTGTACGTCAAGCACCGCGGCGACGGCCCGGGCGGGCTGGCCGGCACGGTGCACGTCACCCCCGAGCACCCCTTCGACGTGGTCGGCTGGGACGGCTGCCTCTACCCCTACGCGTTCAACATCAGCGACTTCGAGCCGATCACCGGCCGGGTGCACCAGCCCCCGCCGGTGCACCAGGTGTTCGAGGCCGGGAACTTCGTGATCTGCAACTTCGTGCCGCGCAAGGTCGACTACCACCCGCTCGCCGTCCCGGTGCCCTACTACCACTCCAACGTCGACAGCGACGAGGTCATGTTCTACGTCGACGGCGACTACGAGGCCCGCAAGGGCTCCGGCATCGGTAAGGGCTCGGTGTCGCTGCACCCGGGTGGGCACAGTCACGGCCCGCAGCCCGGCGCCGTCGAGGGCTCGCTGGGCGCCGAGTCCTTCGACGAGCTCGCGGTCATGGTCGACACCTTCCGGCCGCTGGGCCTGGGCGAGGCCGGCCGGGCCGCCGACGACGGGAAGTACGCCTGGTCCTGGTCGGGACGGGGCCCCGCCGCATGAGCCGGGACACCCACACCCTGCCCTTCGGCGTCTTCTCCGAGACCCCGGACGGGCCCCGGAGGGTCGGCGTCCGGGTCGACGACCTGGTCCTCGACGTGGGCGCGCTCGACCTCCCGCACGCCGCGGACTTCGCCACGGCGTCCCTCAACGCGTTCCTGGCCCGGGGCCGCGCGCACTGGGACGACGTCCGGGCCCGGGTGCAGGAGCTCCTGGCCCAGGGCACCGACCACCTGCTGCCGCTGGCCGGGCTGACCCTGCACCTGCCGGTCGAGGTCGCCGACTACGTCGACTTCTACAGCTCGCGGCACCACGCGGAGAACATCGGCGCCATGTTCCGGCCGGACTCCCCGCCGCTGACCCCCAACTGGACCCACCTGCCGATCGGGTACCACGGCCGGGCGGGGACGGTCGCCGTGTCGGGCACGCCCGTCGTCCGGCCCTCGGGGCAGCGCAAGGCGCCCACGGACGACGTCCCCACGTTCGGGCCGTCGAGGCGGCTGGACATCGAGGCCGAGGTCGGCTTCGTCGTCGGCACCCCGTCGGCCCTGGGCGCCCCGGTGCCGCTGGGCGACCTCGCCGAGCACGTGTTCGGCGTCTGCCTGGTCAACGACTGGTCCAGCCGCGACCTGCAGGCCTGGGAGTACGTGCCGTTGGGCCCGTTCCTCGGCAAGTCCTTCCTGACCAGCATCTCGCCCTGGGTCGTCCCGCTGGCCGCGCTCGCCGACGCCCGGGTGCCCGCGCCGCCCCGGGAGACCCCGGTGCTGCCCTACCTGGACGACGCCGAGCACCCCTGGGGCCTGGACCTCGAGCTGGTCGTCGAGCTGAACGGTCAGGAGGTCAGCCGCCCGCCGTTCGCCCAGATGTACTGGACCCCGGCCCAGCAGCTGGCCCACCTCACGGTCAACGGGGCCAGCCTGCGCACCGGCGACCTGTTCGCCTCCGGCACGGTCTCGGGCCCCGAGCGCGACCAGCGCGGCTCGTTCATCGAGCTCTCCTGGGGCGGCGCCGAACCGCTGACGCTGGCCGACGGCTCGACCCGCTCCTTCCTCGAGGACGGCGACACCGTGACCATCACCGCGACCGCCCCCGGCCCCGGCGGCACCCGCATCTCCTTCGGGGAGGTCACCGGCACGGTCCAGCCCGCTCGCTGAACGCCCCGCACCACACCCACGGACGACGGAGTCCCGCATGACCACCACGACCGACCGGCCCACCGGCCGCCACCAGACCACCCGCGAGGAGCGCAAGGTCCTCGCCGGCACGCTCGCCGGGACCACCATCGAGTGGTACGACTTCTTCATCTACGCCCAGGCGGCGACCCTCGTCCTCGCCCCGCTGTTCCTGGCCCCGGTCAGCGAGGACAACGAGGGCCTGGCCACCGTCATCTCGCTGGCCACCATCGGGATCAGCTTCCTGTTCCGGCCGCTGGGCGCAATCGTCGCCGGCCGCTACGGGGACCGGCTGGGCCGCAAGAAGATGCTGGTGTTCACCCTGCTGCTGATGGGCGCCTCGACCGCGCTGATCGGCCTGCTGCCCACCTACGCCAGCATCGGGATCGCCGCGCCCGTGCTGCTGATCGTGCTGCGGGTGCTGCAGGGCTTCTCCGCCGGCGGTGAGTGGGGCGGTGCCGCGCTGATGGCCGTCGAGCACGCTCCCCGCGGCCGCCGCGGGCTGTTCGGCGCCTACCCGGGCATCGGCGTCCCGCTCGGGCTGATCCTGGCCACCGGCGTGCTGCTGCTCATGACGACCCTCACCACCCCCGAGCAGTTCCTCGCCTGGGGCTGGCGGGTGCCGTTCCTGCTGTCGGTGGTGCTCATCGGGGTCGGCTACGTGATCCGCCGCTCGGTCGAGGAGAGCCCGGTCTTCCAGGAGATGCAGCAGCGCAAGCGGGAGTCCTCGGCTCCGCTGCGCGACCTCTTCGCGCACAACACCAAGCAGGTCGTGCTCACCGCGCTGGTCTTCGTCGCCAACAACGCCGCCGGCTACCTGGTGATCGCCTACTTCATCGGCTACGGCACCCAGACCCTGGGCCTGGCCCGCGGCCCGGTGCTCACCTGCATCGTGGTGGCCTCGGTCGGCTGGCTGGTGTTCACCCTCTACGGCGGCTCGCTGAGCGACCGGATCGGCCGGGTGCGCACCTTCCAGATCGGCTACGCGCTGGTCTTCGTCTGGATGATCCCGATGTTCCTGCTCGTCGACACCGCGAACATCTGGCTCTTCGGCATCGGGGTGCTGGTGCTCACCGTCGGGCTGGGGCTGTCCTACGGGCCCATGTCGGCGATGTACGCCGAGATGTTCCCGGTCGCCGTCCGCTACTCCGGAGTCTCGATCGGCTACGCCCTGGGCGCGATCCTGGGCGGTGCGTTCGCCCCGGCGATCAGCGAGCTGCTGGTGCAGGAGACCGGCACCGGCATCTCGGTGGGCGTCTACATGATGGTGCTGGCCGCGATCAGCTTCGCCGCCGTCTCGATGATCAAGGAGACCCGGGGCGCCGACCTGGGCGTCACCGCCTCCGACCCGGTCCGCTGAGTCCCGCCGGCCGGGTGGCCCAGCCACCCGGCCGAGCGGCTCAGGTCAGGTCGACGCCCAGGTGGTCGGCCAGCACCCGGACGACGAGGTCGTGGTCGGCCCGCTGCGGCAGCCCGGACACCGCGATCGTGCCCACGCACCCGGTGCCGCGCACCAGCACGGGGAACGCCCCGCCGTGCGCGGCGAACCGGTCGGGGTCCAGCCGGGACCCGGCCTCGAAGCTGGTCCCGCCCTGGCGGAACTGCTCGCCGATCAGCAGCGAGGAGTGCCCGAACCGGTCGACGACGGCGCACTTGCGCTCCAGCCAGGCGTCGTTGTCCGCCGACGCGCCGGGCAGCGCGGTGTGGAACAGGCGCTGGCCGTTGCGGCGCACGGAGATCGCCACCGGCAGCTCCAGGCCCAGCGCCGTGGCCCGCAGCGTCGAGCCCACCGTCCAGGCGGTCGACTCGTCGAAGCCGTCGAACACCAGGCGGTGCTCCTGCTCGCGCAGCTGGTCCAGGAGGGTGGTGGGAGCGGTCATCGCTGCAGTCTGCCGGGTGCCGCTGCGCCCCCCGCGTGGTCCATGATCACGCGATGGACGTGAAGCTGGAGCTCGTGCCGGTCCCGGTGTCCGACGTCGACCGGGCGCTGGTGTTCTACCGGGACGGCCTCGGGTGGCACGTCGACGTCGACCACGCGATGGACGGCGGTGTGCGGATCGTGCAGGTGACCCCGCCGGGGTCGGGGTGCTCGATCGGCTTCGGCACCGGCCTGGACCTCTACCAGGGCACCCCGGTGCGGGGCGTGCACCTCGTCGTCGCCGACGCGCACGCCGCCCGGGCCGAACTGGTCGGCCGCGGGGTGGACGTCACCGACGTCACCGACGTCGGCGGCGGGGTGCTGATGGCCTCGTTCGCCGACCCCGACGGGAACGGCTTCCTCCTGCAGGAGATGCCCTGGCGGAGCGGCGACGCGTTCTGAGCCGTGTGATGCTCACCCCCAGTAGTCCCTGTCGTGCAGCGTCGCGTGACCACCGGAGGAACACCTGATGACCGACGACGAACCGGTACCGGTGTTCTTCCTGTCCGACAGCACCGGGATCAGCGCCGAGACGATGGGCAACGCGCTGCTCATCCAGTTCCCCGACGTGCACTTCGAGCGCACCCTCATCCCGTTCATCTCCACCGTCGAGCAGGCCCGCGACGTCGTCGCCCAGCTCGACGCCGCGATGGAGGGCCCGGTGAAGCCGCTGGTGTTCACCACCGCCGCGGTCGACGAGGTGCGCGAGGAGCTGCTGCGCACCACGGCCCCGATCATCGACTTCTTCGGCATCCACATGGCCCGGGTCGAGGAGCAGCTGGGCTCCCGCGGGCTGCGCGAGGCCCGCCGGCTGCACGGGGTGGGCGACGTCCGGCGCTACAACGACCGGATGGCGGCCATCGAGTTCGCCATCGAGCACGACGACGGGCTGGGCTCGCGCGGACTGGAGCGGGCCGACGTCGTGCTGCTGGCGCCCTCACGCTGCGGCAAGACCCCCACCGCCATGTACCTGGCCCTGCAGCACGGGCTCTTCGTGGCCAACTACCCGCTGGTCGACGAGGACCTGGAGACCACCGACCTGCCCCGCCCGGTCAAGGACCTCGCCGAGCGCTGCTTCGGGCTGACCACCACGGTCTCCCGGTTGTCCCGGGTCCGGCAGGAACGTCGTCCGGACTCGACGTACGCCAGCGAGGACCAGTGCCGCTGGGAGCTCCGCCGCGCCGTGGACATGTACGACACCCACCACCTGCCCACCGTCGACACCTCCGCGGCCTCGGTCGAGGAGATCGCCGCCGTCGTCATCCAGACCCTCGCCCGGCAGCGACGTCGCGCCGGGACCGCCCCCCGTCGTGGAAGGACCACCAGCCCATGAGCACCGACACCACCACCGGCGAGACCGTCCCGGCCGTGCCCGACGACGCCGACAACGTGCGCTGGTTCGCCGACCTGGGCCTGGCCGACCTCGAGGTCGTCGGCGGCAAGAACGCCTCCCTGGGGGAGATGATCAGCAACCTGGCCGACGCCGGGGTGAGCGTGCCCGACGGCTTCGCCACCACCGCCGCGGCCTACCAGCGCTTCCTGGGCGACACCGGGCTGGCCGACCGGATCAACGCCCAGCTCCGCGAGCTGGACACCGACGACGTCCGGGCGCTGTCGGCGGCGGGCAAGCAGATCCGGCAGGCCGTGGTCGACCAGCCGTTCCCGCCGGCCCTGGAGGCCGACATCCGCACCGCCTACGAGGAGCTCGTCGGCGACGACGCCGAGGCCTCCTTCGCCGTCCGCTCCAGCGCGACCGCCGAGGACCTGCCCGACGCCTCCTTCGCCGGCCAGCAGGAGACCTTCCTCAACGTGCGCGGCATCGACGCCGTGCTCCAGGCCGTCCGGGAGGTCTACGCCTCCCTCTACAACGACCGGGCCATCGCCTACCGCGTGCACCACGGCTTCGCCCACGCCGACGTGTCGCTGTCGGCCGGCGTGCAGCGGATGGTCCGCTCGGACGTCGGTGCCTCGGGCGTGTTGTTCACCATGGACACCGAGTCCGGCTTCCGGGACGCGGTGTTCGTCACCTCGGCCTACGGGCTGGGCGAGGGCGTCGTGCAGGGCGCGGTGAACCCCGACGAGTTCTACGTCTACAAGCCCGCGCTGGCCGCCGGCCGCCCGGCGATCCTCAAGCGCGGGGTCGGGGACAAGGCGACCAAGATGGTCTACACCGAGCACGCCGAGGTGGGCCGGACGACGGAGTTCGTCGAGGTCGCCCCCGCCGACCGGCGACTGCTGTCGCTCACCGACGACGAGGTGCTCACCCTCGCCCGCCAGGCGGTGAAGATCGAGGAGCACTACGGCCGCCCGATGGACATCGAGTGGGGCAAGGACGGCGTCACCGGGGAGATCCTGATCCTGCAGGCCCGCCCGGAGACGGTGCAGTCCCGCACGGGGTCCACCACCGAGCGCTACCGGATGACCGGCAGCGGGACGGCGGTCGTGGAGGGCCGGGCGATCGGTCAGAAGATCGGCGCCGGCGCCGTACGGGTGCTGTCCGACATCGAGCAGATGGACGGGTTCACCGCCGGCGACGTGCTGGTGGCCGACATGACCGACCCCGACTGGGAGCCGATCATGAAGCGCGCCTCGGCGATCGTCACCAACCGGGGTGGCCGCACCTGCCACGCCGCGATCATCGCCCGCGAGCTGGGCATCCCCGCCGTCGTCGGCACCGGCAACGCCACCCGGGCGCTGTCCGACGGCCAGGAGGTCACCGTCTCCTGCGCCGAGGGCGACACCGGGCTGGTCTACGAGGGCCTGGTCGACTTCGACGTCACCGAGACCAAGCTCGACGAGATGCCCGACATCCCCACCAAGATCATGATGAACGTGGGGACGCCGGAGCAGGCGTTCGCGTTCTCCCGGCTGCCGCACTCGGGGGTGGGGCTGGCCCGGCTGGAGTTCATCATCAACCGGCAGATCGGCATCCACCCCAGGGCCCTGCTGGAGCTGGACACCCTCGACGCGCCGCTCAAGGCCGAGATCGAGGAGAAGATCGTCGCCTACCCCTCGGCCCGGGACTTCTTCGTCCAGCGGGTCGCCGAGGGCGTCTCGATGATCGCCGCGGCGTTCGCCCCGGAGCCGGTGATCGTGCGGATGAGCGACTTCAAGAGCAACGAGTACGCCAACCTGCTCGGCGGGGAGGCCTACGAGCCGCGCGAGGAGAACCCGATGCTGGGCTACCGCGGCGCCTCGCGGTACCTGTCGGCGGACTTCGCCGAGTGCTTCGCGATGGAGTGCGAGGCCCTGCGGTACGTGCGCGACGAGATGGGCCTGACCAACGTCAAGATCATGATCCCGTTCGTGCGGACCGTGGCCGAGATCGAGGGCGTCATCGAGCTGCTGGCCTCGCACGGGCTGCGCCGCGGGGAGAACGACCTCTCGGTGGTGATGATGTGCGAGCTGCCCTCCAACGCGCTGCTCGCCGACGCCTTCCTCGACCACGTCGACGGGTTCTCCATCGGCTCCAACGACATGACCCAGCTGGTGCTCGGCCTGGACCGCGACTCCTCCCTGGTCGCCGTCAGCTTCGACGAGCGCAACCCGGCGGTGCTCAAGGTGCTGGAGATGGCGATCGCGGCCTGCCTGGCCCGCGACAAGTACGTCGGCATCTGCGGCCAGGGCCCCAGCGACCACCCCGACCTCGCCGACTGGCTACTCGAGCAGGGCATCGGCTCGATGTCGCTGAACCCCGACACCGTCGTCGACACCTGGCTGCACCTGGCGAAGACCGCCGCCGCCAAGGCCTGACCCCGGCTTCGATCAGCTCCGACGACACACGTGCGTCCTCCTCCACCGGGGTCGGTGGAGGAGGACGCACATTGGTCGTCTGAGCTGATCAACGCCGAGGGGGACGGCGGGTTAGAGCTGGGGCTGGCGGTACGGGTCGTGCTCGGCCAGCAGGCGCTCCAGGCGGGCCTCGTCGAGGCGGGACATCACCGTGGAGCCCTCCTGGGCGTCGCGGATCACCTTGGCCAGGGTGAAGGCCGAGGTGACGACGAACAGCCCGGTCATCGCCAGGAAGGCCCGGGCCCAGGCGTCGATGGGCAGGTAGAGGATGCCGACCATCAGGCCCACCGTGCTGATCCCGAACGCCAGCGCGGCCTGGGCGAAGAAGGCCGAGGTGTTCTTGTTCTTCATCGGGTTGCTGCCGCTCATGGTCCGCTCCGTCCACCGGTGGGCGCCCTGTGCGCCCGCTGGGGTCCACCGTGCCCGCGGCCGGGACGCCGGGGGACCGCAGCACCACGGGGGTCCGCTGAGTGGCGTTACTCACTTTCGGGGGTGGTGGCCACATGCGCACCCGACGAGGGTGGGTGAGCCGGCCCCGGCCGGACCCTGTGCAACGACGCGCGAAGGAGCTCCCCTGTGAAGACCAAGGCCGCGGTGGTCTACGAGACCGGCAAGCCCATCGAGATCGTCGAGCTGGACCTGGACGGCCCGCAGGCCGGTGAGGTGCTCATCCGCTACACCCACGCGGGGCTCTGCCACTCCGACGTGCACATCTCCCACGGCGACCTCGAGGCGCGGCTGCCGATGGTCCTGGGCCACGAGGGCGCCGGGATCATCGAGGAGGTCGGCCCCGGCGTGACCCGGGTGGCCGTCGGCGACCACGTGGTCTGCTCCTTCATCCCCAACTGCGGGGTCTGTCGCTGGTGTGCCACCGGCCAGCAGGCCATCTGCGACATGGGCGCGACGATCCTGGAGGGCTACCTGCCCGGCGAGCGCTTCCCGTTCACCGGCCCCGGTCCGGTCAAGGACTACGGCGCGATGTGCATGCTCGGCACGTTCAGCCAGTACGCCACCATCCACCAGAACAGCGTGGTCAAGGTGGAGAACGACCTGCCGCTGGACAAGGCCGTCCTGGTCGGCTGCGGTGTGCCCACCGGCTGGGGCTCGGCGGTCAACGCCGCCGACGTGCAGCCCGGGGAGACCGTCATCGTCTCGGGCATCGGCGGCATCGGGATCAACGCCGTGCAGGGCGCCCGCTACGCCGGGGCCAAGAACCTCATCGCCATCGACCCGCTGGAGAACAAGCGGGAGAAGGCCATGGAGCTCGGCGCCACCCACGCCGTCGCGACGTCGGAGGAGGCCGGTGAGCTCGCCCGCCAGATGACCAACGGCAACGGCGCGGACAAGACCATCGTCACCGCCGGCCTGGTCACCGAGGAGATCGTCACCGGCGCGTTCGACGCCACCGGCAAGGGCGGCACCGTCGTCCTGACCGGGCTGAACAAGCTGTCGACCCAGAACGTCAACCTGCCGGGGTCGATCATGACGCTGTTCAAGAAGACGGTGAAGGGCTCGCTGTTCGGCGACTGCAACCCCACGGTGGACATCCCGAAGATCCTGGGGCTCTACCAGAGCGGGGACATCAAGCTCGACGAGATCATCACCCGCACGTACACGCTGGAGCAGGTCAACGAGGGCTACGAGGACCTGCTCAACGGCAAGAACGTCCGCGGTGTGCTGGTGCACGACCACTCGTGAGCCAGCTCTCCACGCTCCCCGGCCCGGACGCCACCGCGTCCGGGCCGGGTGATCCGGTCACCCCGGTCGTCGGCCGGGCCCGCGAGGTCGAGCTGCTCGTGGCCGCCCTGGACTCCGGGGCGCACGTGGTGCTCGAGGGCCCGCCCGGCACCGGCAAGACGACCCTGCTGCGGGCGGTCGCCGAGGAGGCGCACAGCGCGTTCGTCTTCGTCGAGGGCAACGCCGAGCTCACCCCGGCCCGGCTGATCGGGCACTTCGACCCCGCCCAGGTGCTGGAGCACGGCTACGGCCCCGAGACCTTCGTCGACGGCCCGCTGGTCGAGGCGCTGCGGCTGGGCGCGCTGCTCTACGTCGAGGAGGTCAACCGGATCCCCGAGGAGACCCTCAACGTGCTCATCACGGTGATGAGCGAGGGCGAGCTGCACGTGCCGCGCCTGGGTCGGGTCGCCGCCGCCCGGGAGTTCCGGCTGGTCGCGGCCATGAACCCCTTCGACGCGGTGGGCACCGCGCGGATCTCCTCGGCGGTCTACGACCGGGTCTGCCGGATCACCATGGGCTACCAGGGTGCCGACGACGAGGCCGCGATCGTCGACCTCAAGGCACCGGCGCTGGACGAGGAGTGGCGCACGCGGGTGGTCGCGCTGGTGCGCGGCACCCGCGAGCACGCCGACGTCCGGGTCGGCTCCTCGGTGCGTGGGGCCATCGACCTCACCCGGTTGGCGGTGTCCCTGGCGGGCCGCCGCGGTGTGCCGACGACCGACTGGCACGTCGGGCTGGACGCCGCCCTGGTCGCCCTCTCGGGCCGCATCCGGCTCACCGAGTCGTGCACCCGCTCGCCGGAGGCCGTCGTCCGGGAGCTGTACGAGGCCCAGTTCGGCGCCGAGCCCACTCCCGACACCGACGACGACACGAGCGACGACGAGGGCGGTGGTGCGCCGGGGGGAGCGTGAGCCCGCCACCGGCGGGCCCCGCACCCGGCGCCGACCGGCCGGCCCGGCCACGCTCGCGGCCCGGTGACCGGACGACGCCGCGCAGCGAGCTGGCGCGGCGGTCCTCGTTCGCGGAGATCTCCCCGGAGGTCGGGGTGCTCGACGCCGACGCCTTCGACGACGCGCTGGCCGCCGACCCCGACGACGCCCTGGCGCTGCTGGCCGAGATGGCCGGGGCCACCGACGAGTCGCTGCGCGCGGCCGCCCGGCGGCTGGCCGGCCGGATCGTGCTCGACCGGGCCCGCCAGGGCCCGCCCCGCGACCGGGGGATCGGCAAGCTGCGCGCGGTGCCCGCCGACCGTGGGGGCGACCTGGACCTGGACGCCTCGATGCCGGCGATCGCCGACGCCCGGGCACTGGGCCGGGCGCCGGCGCTGGACGAGCTGACCGCCCGCGCCTGGGCCCGTCCGGAGCTCGCCGTGTGCCTGCTGGTGGACGCCTCGGGCTCGATGGGCGGCGCCCGGCTGGCCGCGGCTGCGCTCACCGCTGCGGCCTGCGCCTGGCGCGCGCCGGGGGACTGGGCGGTGCTGTCCTTCGCCCGCGGGGTCACCGAGCTGCGCACCATCGGCTCGGCGAGCCCGCCCACCGACGTAGTCGACCGGGTGCTCCGGCTGCGCGGGGACGGCGTCACGGCCTTGTCGGCGGCGCTGAGCGCGGCGGGGGAGCAGCTGGGCCGGTCGCGGGCGGCCCGGCGGGTGACCGTGCTGCTCTCGGACTGCCGGGCCAGCGACGACGTCGACCCGGTGCCCGCGGCGGCCCGGCTGGACGAGCTGGTGGTGCTGGCCCCGGCCGACGACTGCGACCAGGCCGCCGAGCTGGCTGCCCGGGTAGGCGCCCGCTGGGCGCCGATGCAGGGTCCGGCCGACGCGCCGGCGGCGCTCAGCGAGCTGCTGACCCGCTAGTCCCGCGGCGGCCGGGCGTGCGGGGCCAGGCCCAGCACCGCCCGCGTCTCGGCGATGGTGGTGGGCCGGGTGCCGAGGTCGGCGAGCAGCTCGACCGCGCCGCGCACCAGTTCGACGTTGGGCGGCGTCCCGGGGCCGGCGAAGTCCTCCAGCCCGACCCGCAGGTGGCCGCCCCGGCGCACCGCGTGCTCGGCCAGCCCGCAGGCGACGACGTCCCCACCGAGCACGGCCACCGACCACGGGAGCCCGCTGGGCTCCAGCAGCTCGAGGTAGGCCTCCAGTGCGGTGGGCGTGGGCGGCAGCCCGAACTCCAGCTCGCCGCCGAAGTACAGCTTGACGATCGCCCCGGCGGGCAGTCGGCCGTGCCGCTGCAGGGTGAGCGCGGTGCGCAGGAAGCCGGGCTCGAAGACCGAGATGCTGGGGGCGGCCCCGAGCGCCGCCGTCCGGGCGCACATGTGCTCGGTGTCGGCGGTGCTGTTCTGGTAGGGCCCGGCGGCCGCCGCGGGTGGGCACGTCCCGTCCGACAGCAGCCCGAGGTCCACCGAGCCCGGGTCGACCAGCGTCATGCCGCCCAGCCGCCGACGGGCGAGCTCCTCGACGTGTCCCCATCGGTCCTCGACCGCGATGCCCCGGGCCCCGGCGGCCATCGTGGGGTAGAGCAGCACGTCGGGGTGGGCTGCGAGCACCGGTGTCCAGGCCTGGACGTAGGGCTCGACGGCGTGCACCCCGGTCTCGGTGAACATGGTGTCGTCGGTGTGGTGGTGCCCGATCGTCGCCCCGAGCTCGATGCAGGCCAGCAGGTCCCGGCCGACCTCGAGCGGTGTGCGGGGCACGTGCGGGTTGACCGACGGCGGCGTCGAGCCGTTGACCGCGACTTCCAGGACCACCGGTGCAGGCACGGGCCGATCCTGGCAGCAGGAGGGCCCGGCGGTCGGGTCGACCACCGGGCCCTGCTGTCCGTGCTGTCGGTCAGGCCCGGCCGGCAGGCTCCGGCGCCTCGTGCCGACCGTGCTCGGCGGCCGCCGGCCGCGAGGTCTCCAGCGCGCTGCCCTCGACGTCCAGGTGCGGCAGCCAGCCCAGCCAGCGCGGCAGCCACCAGGCCCGCTCGCCCAGCAGGGCGAGCGCGGCGGGCACCAGCACCATCCGGACGACGAAGGCGTCGAAGAGGATGCCGGCGGCCAGCGCGAACGCGATCGACTTGATCGTCGCGTCACCGGCCGGCACGAACCCGGCGAACACCGAGAACATGATCAGCGCGGCGGCGACCACCACCGGGGCGGCGCGGGTGAAGCCCAGCCGCACCGCGTCGACGGCCTTGGCGCCCTGGGTGTGCGCCTCGTGCATCCGCGACACCAGGAAGATCTGGTAGTCCATCGCCAGCCCGAAGAGGATCCCGATCACCAGGATCGGGGTCAGGCTGATCAGCGGACCGGTGGAGTCCAGGTTGACCAGGCCGGACAGCCAGCCCCACTGGAAGACCGCGACGGTGGCCCCGAGCGAGGCGCCGATGGTGAGCAGGAAGCCCAGCACGCCGATCAGCGGCACCAGGATCGAGCGGAACACCAGGATCAGCAGCACCAGGGCCAGCCCGACGACGAGCACCAGGTAGACCGGCAGGGCGGCGTCCAGGCTCTGGGCGACGTCCACGCTCACCGCGGTGGCACCGGTGACGGCGGCGTCCACCCCGTCGGTGTCGGCGAGCAGCCCGCGCAGGTCGGCCACCAGGGTCTCGGTGGCCTCCGAGGTGGGCCCGGACTGCGGGATGACGGTGAGCAGCGCCGCGGTGTCGTCGGCGTTCGGGATCGCCGGGGTGACGGTGGCGACGTCGGTGAGCCCGGTGATGGCCGGGGCCAGCGCGGTGGCCTGCTCGGCGGCACCGGCGCCGTCGAAGAACACCGTGATCGGGCCGAGCAGGCCCTCGCCGAAGCCGTCGGACAGCAGGGCGTCGGCGCGGGCCTGGGAGGTGCCCTCGGCCGGGGTCTGCACCAGCGTGGTCTGCATCGAGAAGAACGGGATCGAGACGACGCCCAGGGCGAGGACCGCGGTCAGCAGCGAGAGCACCCGGTGCTTGGTGACGGTGCCGATCCAGCCGGCCAGCGCGCGACCCTCCCGGGCGGGCACCAGCTCGGCACCCTCGGCGGCGCCCCGGTGCTTGCGCGGCAGCACCCGGCGGCCGAGCAGACCCAGGACGGCGGGCACCAGGGTCAGCGCGACCAGCACCGCGACCAGGATGGTGGCCGCGGCGGCCAGGCCCATCTGGGTCAGGAACGGGATGCCGACGATCGACAGCCCGGTCAGCGCGATGACGACGGTGAGCCCGGCGGTGACCACGGCGGACCCGGCCGTGCCGACCGCGGTGGCGATCGCATCCCCCACGCTCGAGCCCCGGGCGAGTTCCTGCCGGTACCGGCTGACGATGAACAGCGCGTAGTCGATCCCGACCGCCAGGCCCAGCATCGCCGCCAGGATCGTGGTGGTCGAGGACAGCTCGACGAAGCCGGTGACGATGGTGATGCCCAGGACGCCGACGCCGACCCCGACGATGGCGGTCAGCAGGTTCATCCCCGCGGTGACCAGCGAGCCGTAGGTGACGGCGAGGACGACGAGGGCGACGACGACGCCGAGCACCTCGGCGATGCCCCCGATGTGGAACGGGGGCTGTGCGGCGTCCCCGCCGACCTCGGCGGTCAGGCCGGCGTCGCGGGCGGTGTCCAGGGCGGCGGCGAGGGCGTCCTGCTCCTCGACGGTGACCTCACCGGGGCCGACGTCGTAGGTGACCGTGCTGTACGCGGTGGTCTGCTCGGCGTTGACCGTGGGCTGGGCCGGGTCCAGCGGGTTGCTGGCCGACACCACGCCGGGCTGCTCGGCCAGGTCGGCGACGAGCGCGGTGACCACGGCGGCGTTCTCCGGGGTGGTCAGCGTCTGCCCGTCCGGGGCCTGCAGGACGACGCGGGCGGTGGCCCCGTCACCGGTGCCGCCGAACTCCTCGCCGATCCGCTCCAGTGCCCGGGTGGACTCCTGACCCGGGATGGAGAAGGAGTTGGTGGTGGTGCCGGCCAGGGTGACCGCGCCGACGCCGCTGAGCAGCAGCACCAGCACCCAGGTCAGGACCACGGGGAGTCGGCGGCGGTAGGAGAACGCGCCGAGGCGGGACAGCAGGGCAGCCATGGGGTCAGGCCTCCATCGAGGGGTGGGCGGGGGTGCGGGTGGAGCGGTGTCCGAGGGTGTCGAGCGCGGTGGCGACCATGAGCGGGCGCCATGCGGTGGTGAGGTCCTCCTGGACCGCGGCCAGGGCGAGGACGGCCAGGCCGGCGAGCGCGCCGATCACCCGGACGACCCGCTCCGGGTCGGTGTCGGCGACGGCCTCGGGGTCGACCCCGAAGGCACGCATCGCGGCCGCGGCGGCGTCGGTGGGGTCGTGCTGGCCGGGGTCGGCGGTGATCGGGGTGAGCAGGAGGGAGACGACGCCGGGGTGGGCCAGGGCGATGTCCACCACGACCTCGACGGCGCGCCGGTCCCGGTCGGGCCCGGGCGGCAGGCCCTCGACGGCGTCCAGCAGCCGCCCGCCGAGTGCGTCGGACTGCGCGAGGACGGCGTCGTGCAGCTGCTCCTTGCTGGGGAAGTGGTGCAGCAGGCCGGCCTTGGACAGCCCCACGGCGTCCGCGACGTCCTGGACGGAGGTCTTGGCGAACCCCCGGCGGGCGAAGATCGCCGCGGCGCGGTCGAGGATGCCCGCGTCGATCTGGTGGCGGAACGGTCGTGTCACGGGGACGACGGTAACCGCTGCCGACCGATCTGGTCGGCTCACCGACCGATCTGGTCGGTGGGCTTGCTCACCCCCGGACGGGGCTCCACGCACGGGTGGCCACGGAGGTGCCGACGGCGGCGAGGACCTCGGCGGCGGCGACCGCGTCGGCCGGGGTGGCGCCCCCGCTGCGCCCGGCCAGCACACCGGTCAGGAACGCCGCGCACTCGGCGACCTTGGTGTCGTCGAAGCCCAGCCCGTTCCCGGCGCCGGGCTGGAAGCGGGCGAAGACGCCGTCCCCGGGCACCGAGGTGGTCGTGGTGGCGAACCGGTCGGTGTGCCCCTCGCCGGCGCAGACCACCAGCTCGGCGGGACGGCGGAAGTCCCAGGCCAGGAACCCGCGGTCGCCGTGCACCTCGAACCCGTAGTCGTTCTGCTTGCCGACCGCGACCCGGCTGGCCTCCAGGAACACCATCGACCCGGCGACGGTGCGGGCCAGGAAGGAGACGTGGTCGTCGTTCTCCACCTCGCCGGTCGGGCCGCCCACCACGGTGTCGAACTGGCTGGCGCCCTCGGCGGCCAGCGGGCGCTGCCGGATGAACCGCTCGGTGTCCGCGACCACCTCGCCGACCTCCCCGAGCAGGAAGCGGACCAGGTCGACCCCGTGCACCGCGAGGTCGCCGAGCACCCCGGTGCCGCCCTGCGCGGTCTGGAACCGCCAGGTCAGCGAGCCGGCGGGGGAGGCGGCGTAGTCGGTGAGCAGCCGCACCCGGGTGTGCCGGACGGCGCCGAGCGCGCCGTCGGCGATCAGCTGCCGGGCCCGCGCGACCGCCGGCACCTGCCGGTAGTTGAACCCCACCGTGGCGCAGACCCCGGCCGCGGCGACGGCGTCGGCCACCGCCCGGGCGTCGGCCACGGTCAGCCCGACCGGCTTCTCGATCCACAGGTGCTTGCCCGCCTCGGCGACCGCCACGCCGATCTCCCGGTGCAGTGCGTTGGGCGCGGTCACGCTCACCACGTCGACCTCGGGGTCGGTGAGCACGTCGCGCCAGTCGGCGGTGGAGCGGGCGAACCCGTACCGGGCCACGGCGTCCTCCCGGGCAGTGGCCACCGGGTCGGCCACGACGACCAGCCGCGGGCGCACCGGCAGCTCGGGCCAGTGGTGGGCCAGCCGGAGGTGGGCCCGGGCGTGCAGGTGGCCCATCCAGCCGGCGCCGACGACGGCGACCCCGATCGTGTGCGGGCGGGCGGGCTCCTGGGGGGCGCTGGTCACGGGGTGTGAGCCTGGCACGTCACCGGGCGCGGGGTCGTAGCGTGCTGCTGTGCCGACCACGACCGACCCCCGTCCGCTCCCGGGCCCGGTGCGGGTGGCCGTCATCGGCGCCGGCGTGATGGGGGCCCACCACGCGGCCCGGCTCGCCGGGCACGTCGCCGGGGCCCGGGTCACCGTCGTCGCCGGCGGGTCGGGTGCGGCGGCGCTGGCCGCCACCCTCCCGGGCTGCCGGGTCGAGGCCGACCCGTACGCCGCGATCACCGCCGAGGACGTCGACGCCGTCGTCGTGGCCGGCCCCGACGACACCCACGCCGGGTACGCGCTGGCCTGCCTGGCCGCCGACCGGCCGGTGCTCTGCGAGAAGCCGCTGGCCGACACGGTCGAGGCCGCCGCGGAGGTGGCCGCCGCCGACGCCGCGGTGGCCGCCCGCACCGGCCGGTCGCTGGTGCAGGTCGGGTTCATGCGCCGCTTCGACCCCGACTTCCGCGCGCTGCGGACGACGATCGCCGACCGGGAGCTGGGGGAGCCGCTGCTGCTGCACTGCGTGCACCGCAACGCGAGCAGCCCGCCGCGGGCCACGACCGACCTGATGATCACCGGCTCGGTCGTGCACGAGGTGGACACCGTCCGCTGGCTGCTGGGCGAGGAGGTCACCGCGGTCACCGTGCACCGGCCGCGGGCCACCCGGCACGCCCCGGCGGGGGAGTCCGACCCGCTCCTGGTGCTGCTGGAGACCAGCGGCGGCCGGCTGGTCGACGTCGAGTGCTTCGTGCGCACCGGGGTCGGCTACGAGGTGCGCACCGAGCTGGTCGCCGAGGACGGCAGCGTGCTGGTCGGGCTGCCCACCGGCCCGGTCCGGCAGACCCCCGGGCACCGGGGGACCGCGGTGCCGGCGGACTACCGGACCCGGTTCGCTGCGGCGTACGACCTGCAGCTGCGGGCCTGGCTGGACGCCGTCGCCGCCGGACGCGGGGTGGCCGGACCCGGTGCGCGGGACGGACTGGCCGCCGCGGTGGTCTGCGCGGCCGGACTCCAGGCGCTGGCCACCGGTCGTCGGGTCGAGGTCCCGGCGCTGCCGGCATGAGCCTCGTCGAGGCCCTGCGGGCCGCGGGGCTGACCGAGGTGGAGGACGGGACGCGCCGGCGGGCCGAGTACAGCTCGGACGCCTCCAACCACCGCGTCGTCCCCACCGCGGTCGCGTACCCCCGGCACACCGACGAGGTGCTCGCCGCGCTGGCGGTCTGCCGCGAGCTGGGCGCGCCGCTGACGATGCGCGGCGGGGGCACCTCGATCGCCGGCAACGCCATCGGCCCCGGCCTGGTGCTGGACACCTCCCGGCACCTGACCCGCATCCTCGCCCTGGACCCCGAGGCCGCCACGGCAACCGTGCAGCCCGGCGTGGTGCTCGACGACGTGACCCGCGCCGGTGCCCCGCACGGGCTGGCCTACGGGCCGGACCCCTCGACCCACTCCCGGGCCACCTTCGGCGGCACGATCGGCAACAACGCCTGCGGGGCGCACGCGATGAGCGCCGGGCGGGCCGCGGACACCGTGGTCGCCCTGGACGTCGTCACCGCCGCGGGTGACCGGTTCACCGCCGGACCGGGCTCGGCCGGCCCGGTCGACCTCTGGCCGGTGGTCGACGGGGCGCTGGCCGCGATCCGCACCGGGTCCGGGCGCTTCCACCGGCAGGTGTCGGGCTACTCGCTGGAGCACCTGCTGCCCGAGCGGGGCCGGCACGTGGGCCGGTTCCTGGCCGGCAGCGAGGGCACCCTGGCCGTCCTGCTGGGGGCGACCGTCTCCCTCGCGCGGGTGCCGGCGGCCACCGCCCTGGTCGTGCTGGGCTTCCCCGACATGCCGGCGGCCGCGGACGCCGTCCCCGGCCTGCTGCCGCACGCCCCGCGCGCGGTCGAGGGCCTGGACGCCCGGCTGGTCGAGGTCGTCCGCGGCCGCAAGGGCCAGGACGCCGTCCCGGACCTGCCGCGGGGGGACGGCTGGCTGTTCGTCGAGGTCGGGGGCACCTCGCCTGCCGACGCCGCGGACGCCGCGCGCCGGCTCGCCGCCGACGCCGGGGCGCTGGACTCCCTCGTCGTGACCGGCGCGGACGCGCTCCGGCTGTGGCGGATCCGGGAGGACGGCGCAGGCCTGGGCGGGCGCACCCCCGCCGGCGCCCCGGCCTGGCCCGGCTGGGAGGACGCCGCCGTCCCGCCCGAGCACCTGGGCGCCTACCTGCGGGACTTCCGCGGCCTGCTGGACGCCCACGGGCTCGACGCGCTGGTCTACGGGCACTTCGGGGACGGCTGCGTGCACGCCCGGATCGACTTCCCGTTCGCTGACCGGCCCCGGGTGTACCGGGAGTTCGTCACCGCGGCGGCCGACGTGGTCGCCGGGTACGGCGGCTCGGTGTCCGGCGAGCACGGCGACGGCCGGGCCCGCAGCGAGCTGCTGCCCCGGATGTACGCACCCGAGCTGATCGCCGCCTTCGCTGCGGTCAAGCACGCCTTCGACCCGACCGGGCTGCTCAACCCCGGGGTGATCACCGACCCCGAACCGCTGGACGCCACCCTCCGGGTGCCCGCGGCCCGGGCGCTGCCGTCGCGGGTGTTCACCCTGCCGCACGACGGCGGCGACCTGTCGGTGGCCGCGCACCGGTGCGTGGGCGTCGGCAAGTGCCGGGCCGACGCGACGGCCACCGGCGGCGTGATGTGCCCGTCGTTCCTGGCCACCCGGGACGAGAAGGACTCCACCCGCGGCCGCGCCCGGGTGCTGCAGGAGGCCGCCAACGGCACCCTGGTCGGCGGGCTCGCCGCCCCCGAGGTGCTCGAGTCGCTGGACCTCTGCCTGTCCTGCAAGGGCTGCGCCTCGGACTGCCCGGCCGGTGTGGACATGGCGACCTACAAGTCCGAGGCGCTGCACGCCCGGTACCGCCGCTGGTGGCGGCCGCGGTCGCACTGGTCGCTGGGCTGGCTGCCGGTCACCGCGCGGCTCGTCGCCCGCGCGCCCCGGCTGGTCAACGCCCTGCTGGGGACGACGGCCGTCGCCGCGCTGGCCCGGGCCGCCGGCGGCATCGACCCCGCCCGGCCGCTGCCACGGTTCGCCGAGCAGACCTTCCGCGCCTGGTTCGCCGACCGCCCGGTGCGCACGGGCGGCGACCCGGTCGTGCTGTTCGTGGACACCTTCACCGACCACTTCACCCCCGCGGTCGGGCAGGCCGCCGTGGCCGTGCTGGAGGACGCCGGGTTCGCCGTCCGGGTCACCGAGCCGGTCTGCTGCGGGCTGACCTGGATCTCCACCGGCCAGCTCGACACCGCCCGCAGTCAGCTCGCCCGCACCGTGGCCGCCCTCGACGTCGGGCTGCCGGTGGTCGGGCTGGAGCCCTCGTGCACCGCGGTCCTGCACGGGGACGCCGAGGAGCTGGTGCCCGGCGAGGCCGCGGCCCGGGTCGCCGCCGCCACGCACACCCTGGCCGAGCTGCTGGCCACCCGGCCCGGGTGGTCGCCGCCGGACCTGACCGGGGTGCACGGGGTCGCCCAGCCGCACTGCCACCAGCACGCCGTCCTGGGCTGGGAGGCCGACCGGGCACTGCTCGCCGCCGCCGGGGCCGACGTCACGGCGGTGGGGGGCTGCTGCGGCCAGGCCGGCAACTTCGGCGCCGAGGCCGGGCACCACGCGGTGTCCGTCGCCGTCGCCGAGACCGCGCTGCTGCCCGCCGTCCGCGCCGCCGCCCCGGGTGCGACCTTCCTGGCCGACGGCTTCAGCTGCCGCACCCAGCTCGACCAGGTCGGCGGCGTCCGCGGCGAGCACCTCGCCGAGCTGCTGGCCGCCCGGCTGCCCGCGACCGGGGCACGGGATGCTGTGCGCTGACCGACACCCCGTTCCAGGAGGCACCCCATCCACGCTGACCAGCTCCTGCCGACGGCGACCCGCATCGCCGACGCCCTGCTGGAGGTCCAGACGCGGGTGAACGCGCAGATCGACGCCGCCCACGCCGAGCTGCTCCCCGCCGTCCAGGCCGCCATGGGCGTCGACGACGGCACCGCGGTCGACCCCGGCGACCTCGTCGACGCCCGGATCACCGGCGCGAGCGTCGTCGTCACCCCGGCGGCGGTCGCAGCCGTCGTCCCGCTGACCGCGGCCTCGGCGGCCACCACCCGGGCCGGACGACAGGCCACTGCCGCCGTCGTCCGGGGCGAGGACGACCGGCTCGTTGTCATCGCCGGGCCCTGCTCGATCCACGACCCGGTCGCCGCGCTGGAGTACGCCGCGTTCCTGGTGGCGATGCGCGAGCGCCACGGTGGCGACCTCGAGATCCTGATGCGCACCTACACCGAGAAGCCGCGCACGGAGGTCGACTGGAAGGGCTTCGCCTACGACCCGTTCCTGGACGGCTCCAGCCGGATCAGCGTCGGCCTGGTCGCCACCCGGATGCTCATGGCCGAGATCACCGCTCTCGGCGTCCCGGTCGCCGCCGAGCCGCTCAACGCCCTGACCCCGCAGTACGTCGACGGGCTGGTCACCTACGCCGGCGTGGGCGCCCGCAACGTCACCGACCAGACCGCCCGCGAACGCGTCTCCGGGTTCTCCTCCGTGGTCGGGTTCAAGAACTCGCCCGAGGGCAGCATCGACGTCGCCGTCTCCGCGGTGATCTCGGCCCGCGCCGCGCACGAGTTCCTCGGCGTCGACCGGCACGGGGTCAGCGCCCAGCTGTCCACCACCGGCAACGACACGGGGCACGTGATCCTGCGCGGCGACAAGGACGGCCCGAACTACTCAGCCACCCACGTCGCGGACACCCGGCGTCGGCTCGCCGCCCGCGGCCTGCCCGAGGTGCTCGTGGTGGACGCCTCGCACGGCAACAGCCAGAAGGACCACCGCCGCCAGGCCGACGTCGTCCGCGACCTGGCCGGGCAGGTCGCCGGCGGGGAGACCGCGATCCGCGGCGTCATGATCGAGAGCAACCTGGTCGCCGGCCGCCAGGACCTCGACCGCACCGCCCCCGCCGGCCTGGTCTACGGCCAGTCGGTCACCGACGCCTGCGTCGACCTGCCGACCACCGAGGCCCTCCTGGCCGACCTCGCCGCCGCCTCCCGCGCCCGCCGCGCCGGCTGAGCGCTCAGCCGGGGAACGCGGACCAGGTGGGGGTGAGCCGGCGCACTTCGGGAGGGCCCAGCAGCAGCGGGGCGACGTCGCGCTCGTAGGCGAGGTACACCTCGGTGCGCAGGAACCCGGCGGCGGCCTCGGCGTCGGCGTAGACCTGGAACGCGGTGATGCGGTCGGGGTCGCCGTCGTCCAGGCAGTAGACGTAGGCGAGGTGACCGGGGTTGTCCGCGACAGCGGGGGCCATCCGCTCCTCCCAGATCGCCCGCACGGCATCCCGCTCCCCGGGTCGGGTGCGGTGGGAGATCAGCACGGCGACGGCGTTCGGTGTCATGGGCCGACCCGAGCAGACCACCGCGTCCCGGTCAACGCCCCTGCCCGGCCGCCGCACGACCTGAGGACGAGCGCCCTCGTCGTCACCGGTCCTGACGACAGAGGCGTTTGTCGTCGGGGTGGGCGTCAGTCCTGGCGGAGGCTGCGGGCGACGACCTGGGAGCGGCGGACGGGGAGGTCACGGCCGCGCAGGGACGCCGCGTCCAGGTGGTCGAGCACCAGGTCCAGGCCCTCCGCCGAGAGGGCGGTGACCGAGCCGGCGTCGATCGCCGCCACCGGGACCGGTTCGCGGCCGTGCCGGCCGTGGAAGTCCGCCACGACCTCGGCCGACACCACGCCGGCCAGGCACAGCACGCCCCCGTCTGAGGTGTTGAGGAGCCGGACCACGCCGCGGACGTCGTTCATCGGCCCAGTCTGGTGCGCACCCCGCCCGTCGGCCAGGGTGGGGCGGTGGACATCCCCCGGGGCACGGACCTGCGCGGCGCGGTGGTGGTCGAGGCCGACCTGCGCGGCGCCCGGCTCATCGGCTGCGTGGTCGACGGGCTGCGGGTGGACTCCTTCGCCGGCGACCTCGGCTCGGTGGTGGTGGACGACGTGGAGGTCGGCGGCTTCGTCCGCGACACCCTCGACGCGCGGCACCCCGAGCGGCGCCAGCTGCGGGCGGTGCGGACCGCGGACGACCACCGGGCGATGTGGACGACCGTCGAGCGGCTCTGGTCCGGGACGCTGGCGTCGGCCGAGGCGCTCCCGGACGCTGTCCGCACCGCCCGGGTGGACGGTGAGTGGTCGCTGACCGACACCGTCCGGCACCTGGTCTTCGCCGTCGACGTGTGGCTGGGTCGCGTGCTCGCCGACGAGCCGCGACCGGTCCACCCGCTGGGCCTGCCGACGGGGGACACCTCACCGCGGACGGTCCGGGACCTCGGGCTGGACCCTGCGGCCACCCCGTCCTGGGCGGAGGTCGTCGCGGTGCACGCCGGTCGGCTCGCCGACGTCCGGGCCGCCCTGGCCGAGCTCACCGACGACCGGCTGGACGACGTCCGCACCGTCGCCCCGATCCCGGAGTGGGGGACGGAGTCGCACACCGTCCAGGCCTGCTTCCGGGTGTTGGCGGCCGAGCACGTCGAGCACCGGCGGTACGCGGTGCGTGACCTCGCCCGGCTGCCCGGTCCCGGAGGGGCTCCGGCGGCCACCCCCGACTAGGTTCACCCCGGTAGGACACGGGCTGAGCAGTGGGAGTGGTGGCGTGGGCAGGTCGGTGCTGGTGACCGGTGGCAACCGGGGGATCGGGTTGGCGATCGCCCGCTCGTTCGCCGAACAGGGCGACTCGGTGGCGGTCACGCACCGCGGCAGCGGTGCTCCGGAGGGGCTGTTCGGGGTGCAGTGCGACGTCACCTCCAGCGCGGACGTCGACGCCGCGTTCACCGCCGTCGAGGAGCACCAAGGCCCGGTCGAGGTGCTGGTCAGCAATGCCGGGATCACCCGCGACGGGCTGCTCATGCGGATGGGAGAGGACGCCTTCACCGACGTCATCGACGCCAACCTGACCGCGGCCTACCGGGTCGCCAAGCGGGCCGCGGCGAAGATGGTCCGCGCCCGCACCGGGCGGATGGTGTTCGTGTCCTCGGTCGTCGGGCTCACCGGCTCGGCGGGTCAGGTCAACTACGCGGCCAGCAAGTCCGGCCTGGTCGGGCTGGCCCGGTCGATCAGCCGCGAGCTGGGCGGCCGCAACATCACCGCGAACGTCGTGGCGCCCGGCTTCGTGCGCACCGACATGACCGCGGAGCTGCCGGAGAAGCGGCAGCAGGAGATCCTGGGGCAGGTCCCGCTGGGGCGCTACGCCGAGGCCGAGGAGATCGCCCACGTGGTGCGGTTCCTGGCCAGCGAGCAGGCGGGTTACATCACCGGGGCGGTCGTCCCGGTGGACGGAGGACTGGGGATGGGGCACTGATGGGCATTCTCGAGGGCAAGACGATCCTCGTGGCGGGCGTGCTGACCGAGGCGTCGATCGCCTTCTCGGTCGCGCGGATCGCCCAGGAGCAGGGCGCCACCGTCGTCCTGTCGAACTTCGGCCGGGCGCTGTCGCTCTGCCAGCGGATCGCCAAGCGGCTGCCGCAGGAGGCGGCCGTGGTCGAGCTGGACGTCACCGACACCGAGCACCTGGCCACGCTGGCCGACCGGCTGAAGGCCGTGCTGCCCGAGGGCGCGCAGCTCGACGGCGTCGTGCACTCCATCGGCTTCGCGCCGCAGGAGGCCATGGGCGACGGGTTCACCGAGGTCGCGTGGGAGCACGCCGCCACCGCCTTCCAGGTCTCCACCTGGTCGCTGGCCTCGCTCACCCAGGCCTGCCGCCCGCTCTTCGGCGACACCGCCTCGGTGGTCGGGCTGACCTTCGACGCCACCGTCGCGTGGCCGGTCTACGGCTGGATGGGGGCGGCCAAGGCCGCTCTGGAGTCCACCTCCCGCTACCTGGCCCGTGAGCTGGGCCCCGAGGGCGTCCGGGTCAACCTGGTCGCCGCCGGGCCGCTGCGCACCATGGCGATGAAGTCGATCCCGGGCAGCAAGCAGTTCGAGGAGGCCTGGGAGGGCCGTGCGCCGCTGGGCTGGTCGGTCACCGACACCGAGCCCGCCGGCAAGTCCGTCGTGGCGCTGCTCAGCGACTGGTTCCCCGCGACCACCGGCGAGATCGTGCACGTCGACGGTGGCTTCCACGCGGTCGGGGTCTGATGCCCCAGGCCCTCGACGTCGCGATCACCCCGCCCGGGCAGTCCCCGGACGAGGACCCCTCGCTCGCCGTCCGCAACAACGGCGGCGCCGAGCCGTCGTCCGCGCCCGCCCCGGCCGGCCGCAAGGAGGCGGTGCTCCTGCTGTCCTTCGGTGGTCCCGAGGGTCCTGACGACGTGATGCCGTTCCTGGAGAACGTCACCCGCGGCCGCGGCATCCCGCCCGAGCGCCTGCTCGACGTCCAGGAGCACTACCTGCACTTCGGCGGGGTCAGCCCGATCAACGAGCAGAACCGCGCGCTGATCGCGGCCATCGAGGCCGACTTCGCCGCGAACGGGATCGAGCTGCCGGTCTACTGGGGCAACCGCAACTGGGGCCCCTACGTCGAGGACGCCTGGGCGCAGATGGCCGCCGACGGCATCGAGCACGTCTACGTGTTCCCGACCTCGGCGTTCGCCAGCGCCTCGGGCTGCCGGCAGTACCACGAGGACGTCGCCCGGGCCCGCGCGCTGCACCGCAACGCCGCCCCCACGGCGGAGAAGATGCCGCACTACGGCGACCACCCCGGCTTCGTGCAGGCCAATGCCGACGCGCTGCGGGCGGCGCTGGAGTCCCTGCCCGCCGACGTCCGTGACACCGCCCGACTGGTCGCGACCGCGCACTCCATCCCCGACGTGATGGCTGCGGTCGCCGGTCCCGAGGGTGGGCAGTACCAGCGCGAGCTGCTGGCCTCGGCCCGCCTGGTCGTCGACGCCGTCGTCCCGGGCCGGGAGTTCGACCTGGTCTGGCAGTCCCGCAGCGGCCCGCCGTCGGTGCCGTGGCTGGAGCCCGACGTCAACGACCACCTCGAGGCCCTCGCCGCCGACGGGACGACGGCGGTCGTGCTGTTCCCGGTCGGCTTTGTCTCCGACCACATCGAGGTGATCTGGGACCTGGACAACGAGGCGAAGGAGACCGCCGAGCGGCTGGGGCTGGGCTTCGCCCGGGCCGGGACCGCGGGCACCCACCCCGGCTACGTCGGGATGGTGCGCCAGCTGGTCACCGAGCGGCAGGCCGGGGGGCAGCCCCGGCTGGGCACCAACTGCCCGGCGTCCTGCTGCTACGTCGCGCGCCCGGCGAGGCGCCCGTCCAGCTGAGTCCTAGCGCGGCACCCAGTTGTAGGCCGCGGCCGTCGCCTCCCGCACCGCCTGTCCCAGGGGGCGGAGGGCGGCGTCGCGGCGGGCGGCCTGCGCGTGGTTCACCGCGGCGCCCGGGGCGTCGGCCAGCGCCAGGTCGAGCACCCGGGCCAGCCGCTGCGCGCGGCCGAGCACCGAGGCGGCCAGCTGGTCGTGGTCGTCGGGCAGGCCGGGGGCGTGCGTGGTCCGGGCCAGCCCGGCCAGCAGTGCGGGCACTTCGGGGTTCCACCGGGCCAGGTCGAGCCCGGCCAGCGTGCGCGCGGAGTCCCCGACCGCCAGGTCCAGGGCGCCGGACACCGCGCGCAGCGTGCCCTCCACCGGCGGGGCGGGTGGGGGAGCGGCGGAGAGGTCCACCGCCGTCCAGCTCAGCACGTCGGTGGCGACCGGCTCGGGCACGAACGCCACCCGGGTGCCGACGGCGGCCTGCCCGGACTCCAGAGCCGCCGCGGTCAGCGCGGGCACCGCCGGCATCCCGCGCAGGTCACCGGGCACCGGGAGGACGAGCCGCAACCGGGTCTCGCCGAGCCCGCGCAGCGCGGTCAGGGCCCAGCCGAGCGGGACGGCGCCGGTGGTGTCGGGCAGCCCGACGACGCGGTGGGACTGCTCCCCGGTGACGGCCTCGAGGGCCTCGTCGTAGGAGGTGCGTCCGGTCAGCCAGGCGGTGGACCAGACGGCGAGCCGGCCGGCGGGGAAGTCGTGCACGGGGAACCAGGTTACGACGCGGCGGGTCCGCTCGCGCCACCGTCCACCGGCCGGTCCGTGCCAGACTCGGGCCATGTCCTGGTTGCTCTGGCTCATCGCGGCCGGGCTGCTCACCGCCGGTGAGATGGCCAGCCTCGACCTCGTGCTGATCATGCTGGCCGGTGGCGCGCTCGGTGGCATGGGCGTCGCGCTGGCCACTGACAACGTGGCGTTGCAGGTCGCCGGGTTCGTCGTGGTGTCCCTGGCGCTGCTGGTCGTCGTCCGGCCGGTGGCCAAGCGCCACCTCACCTCCCGCACCGCCGAGCAGGTCGACGGCGTCGAGGTCTACGTGGGCCGCACGGCGGAGGTCAGCGAGCGGGTGGACGGCGAGTCCGGGCAGGTCAAGATGGGCCACGACGAGTGGTCGGCCCGCACCCAGCTCGACGGCGAGAGCTATGAGGTCGGAGCGGTCGTGCGGATCGTGCAGATCGAGGGCCCGATCGCCTACGTCTCCCGCGCCTGAGGGGCCGCTGACCTGGGCAGTGTGGCCCGGCGGAACGCGAGCGGGCAGGATCGTGGGTGATCGTCCCTCGACGTCAGGAGCACCCAGCCCGTGTCAGCTGCATTGATCGTCCTGCTCGTGATCGCCGTGCTGGTGGTGGTCGTGCTCGCCAAGAGCGTCACGATCGTCCCGCAGGCCCAGGCCAAGGTGGTCGAACGCCTCGGCCGCTACAGCCGCACCCTCTCACCCGGCCTCGCCCTGCTGGTCCCCTTCGTGGACCGCATCCGGGCGACCATCGACCTGCGCGAGCAGGTCATCAGCTTCCCGCCGCAGCCGGTGATCACCGCAGACAACCTGCAGGTGGGCATCGACACCGTCGTGTACTTCCAGGTCACCGACCCGCGGCTGGCCGTGTACGGCATCGCCAACTACATCACCGGCATGGAGCAGCTGACCACGACGACGCTGCGCAACGTCGTCGGTGGGCTGAACCTCGAGGGCGCGCTCACCGGCCGCGACGGCATCAACTCCCAGCTGCGCTCGGTGCTCGACGGCACCACCGGCCCGTGGGGCCTGCGCGTGGCCCGGGTGGAGATCAAGGCGATCGACCCGCCGCTGTCCATCCAGGACTCGATGGAGAAGCAGATGCGCGCCGACCGCGACAAGCGCGCCACGATCCTGACCGCCGAGGGTCAGCGGCAGTCGGCGGTCATGACCGCCGAGGGCCAGAAGGCCAGCCAGATCCTGGCGGCCGAGGGGCACAAGACGGCGGCGATCCTCGAGGCCGAGGCCGAGCGGCAGTCCCGGATCCTGCGCGCCGAGGGTGAGCGTGCTGCGTTGTTCCTGCAGGCGCAGGGTCAGGCCAAGTCGATCGAGACGGTATTCCAGGCCATCCACGACGGGAAGCCCGACCAGGGCCTGCTGGCCTACCAGTACCTGCAGACGCTCCCGCAGATCGCCAAGGGCGACGCCAACAAGATGTGGATCGTCCCCAGCGAGTTCTCCCAGGCGCTGGAGGGGCTGGCCAACCTCGGCGGTGCCGGCCGCGGGAACACCCCCGAGGGGCAGAACAAGCGCTCCTGGCTCGACGTCGACGCCCCGGCCGAGGACGCCGCGCCGGCGCAACCACGCGCGCAGCTCGACACCACCGACTGGTTCGAGTCGCGCGTGCCGCGGGCGGCCGACCAGCCCGAGGCGAAGGTGGAGATGAGCACCCTGGCGGACTCCGAGCCCTCCGTGCCGCACCCCGAGGTGCCGCAGGCGCCCTCGCTGTCGGAGCTCAAGGCCGACGTCCAGGAGTCCGGCGCCGCCGCGGACCCCCGCAACCGGCCCGAGGACGACGACCGGCCCGCGCCGCCGCCGCCCTACGGCCAGGGCGGCCCGGCCGCGGAGTACGGCCAGCCCTACCCCGAGCAGGACAACCGCAGCCGGCAGCAGCAGGGGCCCCCCGCCGAACTGGCAGCAGGGCCCGCCGCAGGGCTACGGCCAGCAGTAGCAGCGACGACAGAGCCCCGGCTCCCCACGAGGGGAACCGGGGCTCTCGGCCCCCGTGCAGGGTCCCGGTCCGCGCGGAGCGTGGACCGGGGGGCACGGGGGTCCTCAATCCTTGAGCATGCCCTCGCGGAGCTTGGCCAGCGTCTGGGACAGCAGCCGGGACACGTGCATCTGGGAGATGCCGATGTCGGCGGCGATCTGCGACTGCGTCATGTTGCCGAAGAACCGCAGGATGAGGATGCGGCGCTCACGGGCCGGGATGGTGGCCAGCAGCGGCTGCAGCGACTCCCGGTACTCCACGCCCTCCAGCGCGGCGTCCTCCTGGCCCAGGGTGGCGGCCAGGGTGGGGGAGTCCTCCTCCCCGGACAGCCGCTCGTCCAGGGAGCTGCTGCGGTAGGCGTTGGCCACCGCCAGGCCCTCGAGCACCTCGGCGCGCGGGATGCCCAGGTGCTCGGCGAGCTCGGAGGGGTTCGGCGCCCGGCCGTTCTTCTGGGCCAGCTCACCGACCGCGGCGTTGAGCGCCAGGTGCAGCTCCTGCAACCGGCGCGGCACCCGCACCGACCAGCCCTGGTCGCGGAAGTGCCGCTTGATCTCCCCGGTGATGGTGGGGACGGCGAAGGAGAGGAACTCCACCCCGCGGGTGGGGTCGAACCGGTCGATCGCGGCGATAAGCCCCAGGGTGCCGACCTGCAGCAGGTCGTCGAAGGGCTCGCCCCGGTTGGAGAACCGACGGGCGAAGTGCCGGACCAGGGGCAGGTGTTCCTCGACCAGGATGGTCCGCAGCCGGTCCCGTCGCGGGTCGCCGGCCTCGAGGCCGGCGAGCTCGACGAAGAGCGGCGCGGTGCGCTCGGCCCGACGCCGGTTGTCCGACATCGGCGGCGCCGGCGTCGCAGGAGTGGCCTCGGCGGGCGCCGGGGGTTCCTCGACGGCGTCCGGGGTGGTGGCCGCCTCGGGGGAGTCGGCCTGGCGGGGGATGTCGCTGTCCGGTCCGGTCACGGCGTCCTCGGGGCTGGCCACGGCGGTCTCGGTCGAGGTGTCGGTCGTCGTCGTCCCGGTCACCGAGCGACCGAGAGGTCGGCGTCGGCGCCCCCGACGGGGCGGCGGAGCGGGGCGGGCAGGTTCTTCTCCAGGGCGATCAGCGCCACGGCACCCTCGCCGCCGTCGCCACCGGGCACGTCGGCCTGCGTGCTGGGACCGGCGTCGACGGAGTCGACCAGGGTGTGCAGCACGGCCCAGCCGAACCCGTCGCGGGGGACGTCGGTGCCGGAGGCGGTGGGCACCCAGGCGTGGATGCCCAGACCGGCCGCGCCGACCTCGAACACGACCACGAGGGGTGCGCCGGGGCTGGCGATCGCAGCGAGGGTGGCGCTGGCCTCGTCCACGGCGAGCCGCAGGTCCTCGACGGCGTCGAGGTCGAAGTCCATCCGCATGGCCAGGTCGCCGGTCATGGCGCGGACGGCGGGGAGCTGGGTCCGGGAGGTCGGCACCCGGAGCTCCAGGCGTTCGGTGCGCCGCTCACCCGCGGGGGCGGTGCCCGTGCTGTCGACCATGCGCTCTGTTCTCCTCGCGTCGAGTTGCCGGCCGCGTCCTGCTGGGCGGCCGTCCCACATCCTCCCGCACCCGGCCCCTCCGTGCCCGGCCGCCCCGCCCGGTCGGTCCTGCCGGGTCGGCCCACCCCGGGAGGGTGGTGCTGCGCTGCGGTTGCCGGGTGGGTGTCGCTGGGGTGGGATGGCGCCGGTGAGCAGCGACCCGGGCCGCGCCGACACCTCCCCGTTGCCCCCGCTCCTGACCGCGCTGGACACGGCGAGCCTGGCGCTCTGGTGGTTCACCGCCGACGGGCCGGCCCCCGCGTGGAGCAACCACGCCGCCACCGCGCTGGGCGCACCGCCCACGGTCGACGGCCGGCCGGTGGCCGAGCTGGTCGCCACCGCACTCGCCGGGGGGACGCCGGTCGTCCCGCCGGGCCGGGTGACGCTGCACACCGTGCACGACGGCCGGGTGGCCGGCGTGCTGGTCGTGGTCGACGAGGGCTCGGCACCGGCCCCGACGACGGGGCCGGCGGAGTCCGCGGCCCAGCAGGTGCTGTTGCCCGCCACCCTCCCGCTGCTGGCCCGCGCCCGGGTCAGCGGCGCCTACCGGCCGGCGTCGCGCGCGGGGGCCGCCGGGGGCGACTGGTACGACGCGGTGGCGGTGGGCGAGGGCCGGCTGGCCCTCGCCGTGGGCGACGGCACCGGGGCCGGCCTCGGCGCGGCCGCGGCGATGAGCAGGCTGCGGGGGGCCTGGCTGGCCGAGGTGCACCGGGACCCCCGGCCCGACGTCGTGCTGGCGGCCCTGGACCGGTTGGCCGCGGGGATGGACGACGTCCGCGGCTCGGCGTTGTGCACCGTCCTGCTGGACACCACCACCGGTGAGGTCCGCTGGTCGGCCGCCGGCGCCCCGGCCCCCGTGCTGGCGGCGGCGGGGGAGTCCGCGCACCGGGCGCCCGGCAGCGCCCGCCCCCGCTGGGCAGCGTCCCCGAGGCGGTCGTCCCGGTGTACACCGCGACCCTGGCGGAGGGTGCGGTGCTGGTCCTGGTCTCCGACGGGGCTCTCACCGTGGACGACCGGACGCCCGACCAGGCCTGGGCAGCGCTGCTCGACGCGGCCGGGCGGGTCGCGAACGCCGACCGGGACGCCGTGGCCGACGGTCGGCTCGCCGAGACGGTCACCGGGTCGCTGCTCCCTGCCGGGGGGAGCGACGACGTGGCCGCCCTGGTGGTGCTCCGGGTGCACCCGGAGCAGGACCTCGCGCTGGCCCTCGACGCCCGGCCGGCGTCGCTGCCCGCCGTCCGTCGCTCGCTGGAGCGATGGCTGACCGCCTCCGGCATGGGGGAGACCGAGCGGGCCGCCGTGCAGGTGGCCGTCGGCGAGGCCTGCGCGAACGCCGTCGAGCACGCCTACCCCGACGGCGTGGACGGGCGGCTCTGGGTCACCGCCCACGCCGACGACGACGGCGGGCTGACCGTCACGGTGACCGACGCCGGCCGGTGGCGGACCCCCGACCGCGACCCCGGTGACCGCGGCCGCGGGCTGCTCATCATGCGGCAGCTGACCGACGAGGTGGCGGTGGAGACCCGCGCCGAGGGCGGCACGACGGTGCGGCTGCGGGCCCGGCTCTGCGGCGTGCCCGACGTCCCCGAGCCCGCGTTCGACGACGACGAGACCGACGGCGCCGTCGGTGAGGTGGACCGCACCGGCGACCTGCCCGTCGTCACCGGCACGGGCGTGCTGGACCCCACCGCGGCGCCCCAGCTGCGCATCCGGCTGCTGGAGGCCTGCCGGGGCGGTGCCGTGCCGGCCCGGCTGGACCTGCGGGCGGTCACCGAGCTCTCCTCGGCCGCGGTCACGGTCGTGCTGCAGGTCGCGCGGATGGCCCGCACCGAGGGCTGGGAGCTCGCGGTAGCGGCCCCGGCGGGCTCGGTGGCCCGGCACGTGCTGGACCTGGCCGGCGTCGGCGCGGTCGCGTCCCTGGCCTGAGCGGGCCCGGGACGACGACGGGCGCCCCACCCTGAGGTGGAGCGCCCGGACGTGCTGCCCTCCCGCAGGAGGGGTGGGTCTCAGTTCGAGCCGTTGCCGTCCACGATGGTGAACAGGTCGATCAGGCCGGTGACCTCCAGCGGGCGGGTGACCGCCCGGGTCGAGGCGACCAGCTTGAGGCCCACGTCGCGGGAACGCGCGGACTTCTGGGTCTCCACCAGCACGGCGAGCCCGGCGGAGCCCAGGAACTGGACACCGCACAGGTCGATGACGAGCTCGCTCGGCTGCTGCTCCAGCTGGGTGTCCAGCGAGGCGCGCAGCACCGGAGCGGTGAAGGTGTCCACCTCGCCGACGACCGTCACCGTGACCGACCCGTCGGCGTCCGTGGACGTCGACAGGGTGATCACGTCGTCGAAGGGAGCGTCGGCGGTGTCGGCAGGAGCCGACGCGTCGCGCTGCCCCCCGGCGGGCAGGTCAGATGAGGTCACGGACTGCAGCTCCTCTCAGCAGCGATGCCCGACGGGCACACGTCAGCGCGGACAACTTACCGCGTACGGCAGGTCCGGCTCCGGTGCCCCGGCACGCAGGTCACTCGTTCGGTTCGTGGCGCGGCCGAGGCCGGGACCACCACACGGCGGCTGGCTGCTCAACCGCTCTCGGGAGAGTAGTGACCCCGCGCGGTCGTGCACAACTCACCGGGGCGGCCCCGGGAGGGGTCAGTCCTCGACGACGTGCATCGCGCCTTCCTCGGGGCCCTGGCCGCCGATGGCCTCCGTGCCGCTGGCGAGGACGTCGTCCCCGACTGCGTCGCTGCCCGAGCTGTCCAGCGGGTCGGCGTCGGCGTCCTGGTCCAGCTGGGCCAGCGGCGCGCTGGGGTCCTCGGCCGGGCGGGTGCCGGGGTCGACGTCCACGTCGGGCACCTCGCGGGCCAACCGGCCGTCGAGGTCCTCGCCCTCGGCCTGCTCGGCCGCGGTGGTGCCGAAGTCGACGCTGGCGTTGGCCTCCTCACCGGCCACGCTGGGGGCGAACTGGGGGTCCTCGGCCGCGGCGGCCTCGGGGCTGTCGTCGGCGATCTCGGGGATGCCGTCGTCCTCGGGGAACACGTCGCGGGCGGTCTGGCCCTCGGGCTGCGTCATGGGGTGTCCTCCGTCTGGGTCTGTGGTGCGTCCGGTCCGACCTACCCCCGACGGGGCGTGCGCTACACCCGGCGGGGCGTTCCGGGCTGCCGGGCCCCCTGCTGCGGCCCTACCCTGTGATCTTGGCCCAGGGTGGGCCGTGGTGGACCTTCGACGGGAGTGGCCATGCGGTCGATCTGGCGTGGCGCGGTGTCCTTCGGGCTGGTCTCGATCGGGGTCAAGCTGTACTCCGCGACCGAGGACCACGACGTCAAGTTCCACCAGGTGCACAAGACCGACGGCGGCCGGGTCAAGTACCGCCGGGTCTGCTCGGTCGACGGCGAGGAGATCGAGTACCGCGACATCGCCAAGGGCTACGAGCTGCCCGACGGCCAGCTCGTGGTGCTCACCGACGAGGACCTCGAGGAGCTGCCGCTGGGCAGCAAGCACGAGATCGAGGTGCTGCAGTTCGTCGACCAGGCCGAGATCGACCCGGTGCACTTCGAGAAGACGTACTACCTGGAGCCCGAGGGCACCGCGACCCGCCCCTACGTGCTGCTGCGCAGCGCGCTGGAGAAGGCCGGCCAGGTCGCGATCACCAAGATCGCCATCCGGCAGCGCGAGTCGCTGGCCGCCATGCGGGTGCGCGACGGGGTGCTGGTGCTGCACACCATGCGCTGGCCCGACGAGATCCGGACCCCGGAGTTCGGGTTCCTCGACGAGGACGTCGAGGCCAAGCCCGCCGAGCTGGCCATGGCCGAGTCCCTGATCTCCACCATGAGCGGCACCTTCGACGTCTCGGCCTTCACCGACGACTACAAGGAGGCGATGACCGCGCTGCTGGAGGCCAAGCAGGCCGGCGGTCACGTGGTCGCCCCGGAGGAGACCGAGTCCGACGACGACGGCGGCGCGGTGGTCGACCTGATGAGCGCGCTGCGGCGCAGCGTGGAGCGGGCGGGGAAGAAGCCGGCGGAGTCCTCCGAGGCCGCTGAGGAGCCCGAGCAGGCGCCGGCTCCGGCGAAGAAGGCGGCGGAGAAGAAGGCCGCTCCCGCGAAGAAGGCCCCGGCCAAGAAGGCCGCCGCGAAGAAGGCACCGGCCGCGAAGGCCGCGGCCAAGAGCGCCTGAGCGTGCGGTGACGGCGCCCGACGTCGTCCCGGAGACGACGCTGCCCATGCTCGCCACTGCCGGCGAGCTGCCGACCGCCGACGGCTGGGCGTTCGAGTTCAAGTGGGACGGCGTCCGCGTGCTGGCCCACGTGGCGGGACGACGGGCTGCGGCTGCGGGCGCGCAGCGGCGCCGACGTCACCCCGCGGTACCCGGAGCTGGCCCGGCTGCCCGAGGCCCTGGTCGGACACGAGGCGGTGCTGGACGGCGAGGTGGTCGCACTGCGCGACGGCCGGCCCGACTTCGGCGCCCTGCAGGGCCGGATGCACCTGGTCGGACCCGAGGTGGCCCGGCTGGCTGCCGCGGCGCCGGTGAGCTTCTTCGTCTTCGACCTGCTGGCGTGGGACGGCGAGTCGCTGCTCGGGCTGCCCTACGTCGAACGCCGCGAGCGGCTGGACGCACTGGGCCTGGGCAACGCGCGCTGGGTGACCACCCCGTGGTTCCCCGGCGACGGTGCCAGCATCCAGCAGGCCAGCCTGGCCAACGGGCTGGAGGGCGTCGTGGCCAAGAAGACGGCGTCGACCTACCGGCCCGGGGGGCGCGGGCCGGAGTGGGTCAAGGTCAAGAACGTGCGCCACCAGACCGTCGTCGTCGGCGGCTGGCGTCCTGGCGCCGGACGACGGCAGGGCGGGATCGGCTCGCTGCTGGTCGGCGTGCACGACGACGCCGGCGACCTGGTGTTCGCCGGGCACGTCGGCACCGGGTTCACCGACCGGGCGCTGGACTCCCTCGGCAGGGCCGTCACCGCACGGGCGTCGTCGCCGTTCACCGGCGTGCTGCCGGCCACGGCCACCCGGGACGCGCAGTGGGTGGAGCCGCTGCTCGTCGGGGAGGTCGCCTTCACCGAGTGGACCCGCGAGGGCCGGCTGCGGCACCCGGCCTGGCGCGGGCTGCGCGACGACGTCGACCCCGGCGCCGTGGAGCGCGAGCCGTGACCCGGGTGCGGGTGGAGATCGAGGGCCGCCAGCTGGAGGTCTCCAACCTGGACAAGGTGTTGTTCCCCGAGGTGGGGTTCAGCAAGGCCCAGGTGATCGACTACTACGTGCGGATCGCCCCGGTGCTGCTGCCGCACGTCGCCCGCCGGCCGTGCACCTTCACCCGCTGGCCGAACGGGGTCGACGGGGCGTCGTTCTTCGAGAAGAACAACGCCCGCAACGCCCCCGCCTGGGTGCAGCACGTGACGGTGCCCGCCCCGGGGTCGACGAAGAAGGACCGCGAGGAGCTCGACATGGTGCTGCTCTCCGCCGTCCCCGACCTGGCCTGGTCGGCGAACCTGGCCGCACTCGAGCTGCACGTGCCCCAGTGGCGGGTAGACGACGACGGCGTCCCGCAGCTGCCCGACCTGCTGGTGCTCGACCTCGACCCAGGGCCGGGCACCGGCGTGGTGGAGTGCGCCGCGGTGGCCCGCCGGCTGCGCGAGCGGCTGCTGGCCGACGGGCTGGACCCGGTGGTGAAGACCTCGGGCAGCAAGGGCCTGCAGGTCTACGCCCCGATCAGCTGCGCCGACGCCGAGCACCCCTCCCGCTACGCCAAGGACCTCGCCCAGGACCTCTCCCGGGAGACCCCGGCCGAGGTGGTCTGGCGGATGGAGAAGGTGCTGCGGCCGGGCAAGGTGCTGGTCGACTGGAGCCAGAACAACACCGCCAAGACCACCGTGGCGCCCTACTCGCTGCGTGCCCGGGCCGGGGCGACGGTGTCCACCCCGGTCGCTTGGGACGAGCTGGACGGGCCGCTGGTGTTCGACACCGCCGCCGTGCTGGACCGGGTGGCAGAGCTCGGGGACCTGTTCGACCTCGGGGAGCCCGCCGAGCTGCCCTGACGCTCTGGGAAGATCACCGACCGTGCCCGCTGCTGCCCGCCCCGCCGACCGCCTGACCGACACCGGGCGCCTCGTCGTCCGCTGCCCCGACCGCCCCGGGATCGTCGCCGTGCTGTCCCGGCTGATGGCCGACGCCGGCGCCAACATCACCGACAGCCAGCAGCACAGCTCCGACCCCTCGGGCGGCACCTTCACCCTCCGGCTGGAGTTCGTGCTCGACGACCTGCCGACCCGCCGGGCCGAGCTCGAGGCCCAGCTGGCCGCGCTGGCGGGGGAGTGGCAGCTGACCTGGCGGCTGGTGCTGGCCACCGAGCGGCCGCGGCTGGCGGTCTTCGTGTCCAAGACCGACCACGTGCTGCAGGAGCTGCTCTACCGGGTGAGCGCCGGTGACCTGGCCGCCGAGATCGCCGTCGTCGTCTCCAACCACCCCGACCTCGAGCAGGTGGCCCGCGCGCACGGCGTGCCCTTCCACCACGTGCCGGTCACCCCGGACACCAAGGCGCAGGCCGAGGCCCGCGCGCTCGAGCTGGTCGGGGACTGCGACCTCGTGGTGCTGGCCCGCTACATGCAGATCGTCTCGGCCGACTTCTGCAGCCGGTTCCCCGAGCGGTTGATCAACATCCACCACAGCTTCCTGCCGGCCTTCGTGGGCGCCAACCCCTACCAGGCCGCCGCCGACCGGGGGGTGAAGCTCATCGGGGCCACCGCGCACTACGTCACCGCCGAGCTCGACGCCGGGCCGATCATCGAGCAGGAGGTCGCCCGGATCGACCACCGCGCCACCGTCGAGGACATGCGCCGGGTCGGCCGGTACGTGGAGCGCCAGGTGCTCGCCCAGGCGGTGACCTGGCACGTCGAGGACCGGGTCATCGTGGACGGCGCCAAGACCATCGTCTTCGCCTAGGGTCCCCCCGTCAGCGCCGACACCCCTGGAGGCCCCGTGTCCCGCACCGCCCCCACCGCACCTCCCGCCACGGCCCGGGCCGCGGGCTGGGTCGCCCCGCTGTGCTGGGTCGCGGTCCTGCTCGACGGGTTCGACCTGGTCGTCGTGGGCACCGTGATCCCCACGCTGCTCACCCCCGACGGGTTCTCCCTGTCCGGGTCCGGCGCCACCGCGGTGGTCACCATCGGCCTGGTCGGCATGACGATCGGCGCACTCACCATCGGCGCGCTGACCGACGTGATCGGCCGGCGCAAGGCGCTGATCGGCGCCGTCGTCGCCTTCTCCCTGCTGACCCTGGCCTGCGCCGCGGCCCCGAACGCGTGGGTGTTCGGCGGCCTGCGGTTCCTGGCCGGCATCGGGCTGGGCGGCTGCCTGCCCACGGCCATCGCGCTGGTCAACGAGTTCAGCAAGCGTGCCGGCCGGGCCACCACCACGGTGATGACCGGCTACCACGTCGGCGCCGTGGCCACCGCCGCGCTGGCCATCGTGGTGATCGAGCCGCTGGGCTGGCGGTGGATGTTCGTCATCGGTTCCCTGCCCGCGCTGGTGCTCGTCCCCGCTCATGCTCAAGCACCTGCCGGAGTCCCCGGGCTACCTGGTCGCACACGGCCGCCGGGCCGAGGCCGAGCAGATCGCCACCGCCTACGGCCTCACCCTGGAGCCCGCCGACGCCGCGCCGGAGCCGACGACCGCGGCCACGACGATCCGGGTGCTCTTCAGCCCCACGTACCTGCGGACGACGATCGCCATCGGCGTCACCTCGTTCATGGGCCTGCTGCTGGTCTACGGGCTCAACAGCTGGCTGCCGACGATTATGCGCGAGGCCGGCTACGACCTGGGCGCGGCCCTGGCGTTCCTGCTGGCCCTCAACGTGGGCGCCGTGGTCGGCCTGCTCGTCGCCGGACAGGTCGCCGACCGGGTCGGGGCCCGCAAGGCCGGGATCGCCTGGTTCGCCGCCGGCGCGGTGTTCCTCGCGCTGCTGTCGATCCGGCTGCCGCTGGTGGGCATCTACGCGATGGTCTTCCTGACCGGCTGCTTCGTGTTCAGCGCCCAGGTGCTGGTGTACGCGTTCACCTCGTCGAACCACCCGCCGCACGTCCGGGCCACCGCGCTGGGCTGGTCGGCCGGTGTGGGCCGCGTGGGGGCGATCTCCGGGCCGCTGCTCACCGGCGGCCTGGTCACCGCCGGCATCGCCTTCCCCTGGGGCTTCTACCTCTTCGCCGTCGTCGGCGCCCTGGGCGCGCTCGCCTTCGCGGTCACCCGCACCCGCGTCTGACCCGCGCGCCGCGGTTGCGCCTGAGGCGGCCAGAGCGCGGCGGATTCTGGCCGTCTGGGGCGCAACCGGGCGCGGCCGTCCACAGGGTGGCGACACCCGCCTCCACCGGTGGCCCCACTGCGGCAGGCTGCCCGAGTGCACGACCTCGACCTCCTCCTGCCGCGAGGCGTCCTGGGCCGCACGGACCTCGCCGAGCTCACCAGCGAGCGCAGCGTGCGCCGGTGGCTGGGCGCGGGAGACCTGGTGGAGGTCCACCCCGGTGTCGTCGTACGGCCGCAGCGGGCCCCCGAGTGGGACGTCCGGGCGCACGCCGCACTCACCTGGACCGGCGGCGCCCTCAGCCACGGCTCGGCGCTGATCGCCCACGGGCTGCTGTCCAGGGACACGGCCCCGCTGCACGTCCTCGTGAACATCGAGCAGACACCCCGGGGCGCCTCCCGGGTCGTCGTCCACCGCACCTCGGGCCGGCTCCGTCTGGCCGCCGCGCACGGCCTCCTGGTCACCGCCGTGGCCACGAGCCTGGTCGACGCCTGGGCCTGGGCACACGCACCCGGCTGGAACCCACGCGCAGTCCGGGACGTGGCCGCCGTCCGGCAGGCGGTCATCGCGGCGGTCCGCGAGCGGCGCGTGGCGACCGACGAGGTACGGACCGCCTCCGCGGTGCACGGCCGGCATCCGGGCGTCCGGGCCCTGGAGGCGCTGCTGGACCTCGTGGAGCGGGGGTGTCAGAGCGAGCTCGAGGTGTTCGGTCTCCTGCACGTGCTGCAGCTCCCGGGGCTTCCCGGGTGCGTGCACCAGCACCGGGTGAGGCTGCCGGACGGCCGACGGGTGTTCCTCGACGCCGCCTGGCCGGCTGCGCGGGTGGTGGTCGAGATGGACGGGCACCGCTTCCACAGCAGTCGTCAGGACCGCGAGCGGGACATGCGGCGGGACGCGGGTCTCTCCGTCCTCGGCTGGGTGGTGCTGCGCTACAGCTACGAGCGCATGACGCAGGACCCCGGTGGCTGCCGCCGCGAGATCGCCGCCGTCGTGGCTCGCCGCCTGCACGAGCGCGGAGTCGCTGGTTGAGCCCCAGGCGGCCAGGAGGAAGCGTGTTCTGGCCGCCTCGGGCGCAACCGGCGCACCGTCAGTCCGTGCGGCGGTCCTGCTCGGCCAGGAAGGCCTCGATCTGGTCGCCGAGCTCCTCGCCGCTGGGCATCTCCCCGGAGGCGCTCAGGAGGCCGGTGCCCTCGCGGGCGGCGGTGAAGTCGTCGTACTGGGTCTCCAGCTGCGCGACGACGGCGGTGTTCTCGGTGGAGCGGCCGATCTGGGCGTCGATCTCGGTGCGGTTGGCCTCGGCGGCCTCGCGGAGGGTCTCGGTGGGCACGTGCAGGCCGGTGAGGGTCTCCAGGTGCTCCAGCAGGGTCAGCGACGCCGCCGGGAAGGTGGCCTGCGAGAGGTAGTGCGGCACGTGGGCGGCGATGCCCAGGGCGTCGACCCCGGCCTCGCCCGCGCGCAGCTCCAGCAGGGCGCCGGCGCTGCCCGGGATGCGCATCTCGCCCCAGTAGACCGGGTAGCTCTCGATCAGCTCGCGCCGCGTGGCGTGCGCGGTGACGGTGACCGGGCGGGTGTGCGGCACCGGCATCGGGATCGCCTGCAGCATCACCATCCGGGTCACCCCGAGCCGCTCCACCAGACCGAGCACCGAGCGGGTGAACCGCTCCCAGGCGAAGTCGGGCTCCGTGCCGTGGAGCAGCAGGAAGGGGGTGCCGCCGTCGTCCTCGACCGCGTAGAGGGTGATCTCCGGGGCGGCGAAGCTCTCGTAGCGGTCGCCGGAGAAGGTGATCCGCGGCCGGTGGCCGCGGTAGTCGACCAGCGCGTCGGCGTCGAAGCGGGCGACCACCTCGTGGCTGAGGCTGGCCAGCAGGTGCGACCCGGCGAGCGCGCTGGCGTGCGCGGCGTCGTACTCGCCGGCCAGGTCGTGCACGAGCACCAGCTCGTCGGCAGCGGTGCGCTCGACGAGGCGGTCGGCCTCGGGGAACACCTCGACGAGGTCCTCGGGGTGCAGCGGCACGGTGGGTCCCTCCTGGGGTCGACGGCGGCCGGGTGGCCCTGTCTCCAGGAGCAGCCCCACGGGGGCCCGCTCCATTCCCGGCCAGACGCCATCGTCCTCCGTTGGCGCGCGGCGCGCCGGAGGTCGACGCTGTCGGGCATGGCAGAGGACGTCGACACGCGGTTGGAGCGGGTCATCGGGGAGCTGCTGGACGCCCGCGCCGCGACGTCGTCCATCTGCCCCTCGGACGCCGCCCGTGCCGTCGGGGACGACGACTGGCGCGACCTCATGCCCGCGGCCCGCGCCGCCGCCGGTCGGCTCGCCGCCGCCGGGGAGGTGGAGGTCACCCAGAAGGGCGTGGTCGTCGACGTGGCGACCGCGCGCGGGCCGGTGCGGGTGCGCCGGCCCCGCGCGGACTGACCGGCCTCAGCGAGGTGCGGGGTCCTCGACCGGGTCCTTGCTCATGGTGAGGCGGGCACCCTTCTCGTCGCCGACGAGCTCGGGCACCCTGCCCTGCTCGTCGCGCTCGGGGTGCCGGCCGTCGAGCTGGTCGCGGCCGTAGCGGTAGAGCACCGCGATCAGCGCGGCCACGGGGACGGAGAGGAACGCGCCGATGATGCCGGCAAGCCCGGTGCCCGCGGTCACGGCGAGGATGACGACGCCGGCGTGCAGCTTGAGGCCCCGGCCCTGCAGGATCGGCTGGAGGACGTTGCCCTCCACCTGCTGCACGACGACCACGATCGCCAGCACCCACAGCGCGGTGCCGAAGCCGTCGCTGACCAGGGCGATGAGGACGGCGAAGCCGCCGGCCACGAAGGCACCGATGATCGGGACGAACGCGGCGAAGAAGGTGATGACCACCAGCGGCAGCACCAGCGGGACGCCGAGGACGAGCAGCCCCAGGCCGATGCCGGCGGCGTCGATCAGCCCGACCAGGGCCTGCTGCCGGATGAACTCCGACAGTGTGCGCCAGCTCTGGTGGGAGAGCTCGGCGACGTGCGGGGCGGCCTTGGGGCCGGTCTGGGCGGCCATCCACGGCAGGAAGCGCGGGCCGTCCTTGAGGAAGAAGAAGGTCAGCACCAGGGCCAGGACCAGGTTGACCAGGCCGGTGCCGACGGCGCCGACCCCGGTCAGGGCGTACTCGGCGACCGAGCCGGCGCTGGCCTGCAGGCTGTTGATGGCCTGGTCGACGTAGGTGCCGATCTCCTCGGTGCCCAGGTTGAACGGCGGCCCGGTCAGCCAGTCCTGCACGCTCTGCAGGCCGGAGCTGACGCCGTCAGCCAGGTCGTTGACCTGGGCGACCACCGGGGGCGCGATGGCGGCGATGATGCCGATGAACGCGGCCAGGAAGAGCAGCACGGAGGTGAGGGCGGCCAGCGCCGGGGGGAACTTGGCACGGCGCAGCACCTTGGCCAGCGGCCACATCACCGTGGCGAACAGCAGACCGAGGACGACGGGCAGCAGCACGGAGGACCACAGCACGCCGAGGACGTAGCCGATGACGACCACGGCGCCGGTGATCAGCAGCAGGCGCCAGGAGAAGGTGGCCAGGACGCGGGTGGCGGCGCTGAGCCGGGCGCTGCGCTCGGGGCCCGGGGCCGGGGCGCCGGTCTCCGAGGGCGGCTCGCCGGAGTCGTCGTGGAAGTCCGCCGGGGGCATCTTCGTGGAGCCCGTGCGTTCGACCGTGGTGGCCGCCGTGGCCCCGCTGTCGGATGGGGTGTCGACGCTGTCGTCGTCCTGCTGCGCGTCGGCCATGCCGACATCGGAGCACACCAGAGGCCCGTCCACCCGCTGGACCCCACCCGGTGTGGGGCAGCCGACTGTCGGTGCGGTGTCTGTCGGTGGGCCGTCGTAGCGTCGCGGCATGCCGAAGACCGCCACCGCCGACCGCGTCGACCGCGAGGGCCTCGTCGCCTTCCTCCGCCCCCGTCACAAGGCCCTGCTCGCCACCCGCCGACGCAGCGACGGGGAGCCGCAGATCTCCCCGGTCAGCTGCGGGGTCGACACCGAGGGCCGGATCGTCGTCTCGACGTACCCGCAGCGGGCCAAGAGCGCGAACGCCCGGGCCGACGAGCGGGTGAGCGTCGTGGTGATCTCCGACGACTGGGACGGTCCGTGGGTGCAGGTGGACGGCACCGCCGAGGTGCTCGACCTGCCCGAGTCGGTCGAGCCGCTGGTGGAGTACTTCCGGTCGATCTCGGGGGAGCACCCCGACTGGGACGAGTACCGGGCGGCGATGGTGCGCCAGGGCAAGTCGCTCATCCGGGTCACCCCGGTGCGCTGGGGTCCGATCGCGACCGGTGGGTTCCCGCCCGAGCTGGCCGTCGACTGACCCGCCCGAGACGCGCCAAGGCTCAGTCCTTGCTCCGGGCTGAGCAAGCTGTCACGCTTGCGGGGTGCCCTTCGTGTTGACCGTGGACCAACGGTCCAGCCGCACCGGACCCGACCGGGTCCCCGACGTGCTCGACAGCCTCGCCGGCACCCCGGCGGTGCTCGGCTTCGAGCGCACCGCCGGGGACGAGTTCCAGGGGGTGCTGGACGACGCCGCCGTCGTGGTGGCCGTGCTGGCCCGGTTGGTCCGCGACGGCAACTGGAGCGTCGGGATCGGAGCCGGCCCGGTGCAGACGCCGCTGCCGGACTCCACCCGGGCGGCCACCGGGACGGCGTTCCTCTGCGCCCGGCGGGCCATCGACGCCGCCAAGCAGCGCCCTGCCCGGGTCGCGGTGCGCGGGCAGGACACCGAGGCCGCCGCCGACGCCCAGGCCGTGGCGACAGCGCTCACCGTGCTGGTGCAGCGCCGCAGCCCGCAGGCCTGGGAGGCCATCGACCTGGTCGCCGCCGGGCACACCCAGGCCGAGACCGCGCTCCGGCTCGGGGTCAGCCGGCAGGCGGTCGGGCAACGGCTGGCCGCCGGGCTGTGGGACGCCGAGCAGGACCTGCACCCGACCCTGGCCCGCCTGCTGGCCCGCGCCGAGGGGGAGGGGCGGTGACGCTGCTCGTCCTGGTGTTCCTCGGCCTGGCCGCCCTGCTGGGCGGGGTGCTGGTGCTGCAGCCCGGCGGTCGCTCCCGCGCGCCGGCCCGGACGGCGAGGGGACGACGCGCCTGGGCCGGTGCGGCGGGACTGCTGGGCCTGCTGGCGGTCGCCGCCGTCCTGGCCTGGTCCGCCGGTCCGGCCGAGGCCCCGGTGGTCGCGGCGGGCACGGTCCTCGCCGTGCTGGCGGCCGGGCTGGGCGGGGGACCGGTGGCCGCCGCCGTCCTCACCGCCGCCGACCCCACCCGCGCCGCAGCCGCCGGCGGGGTGGGCGACCCCGAGGTGCTCCGCGGCGGGGCCTGGATCGGCGTGCTGGAGCGGGTGGCCGTGGCCGGCACCCTGCTCGCCGGCTGGCCCGAGGGGCTCCCCGTCGTGCTGGCCGTCAAGGGCTTGGGCCGCTTCGCCGAGCTGAAGGCCTCGGCCGCCGCCGAGCGCTTCATCATCGGCACCCTGACCAGCGTCCTGTGGTCCGTCGCCTGCGCCGGGACGGCGGTCCTGCTCAGGGGGTGACGTGCTGGAACGGCCTCGTCTCAGGGTCCCGGGGCGCGCGCAGCGTGTCCTGGGGGGAGACGAGGTCCTTAATGGAAGACCTCGATCTGGGCGCCCATCTCCACCAGCCGCTCGTAGAGGCCCTCGTAGCCGCGGGCGATGATGTCGACGTTGCGCAGCACCGAGTCGCCCTTGGCCGCGAGCATGGCCAGCAGGATGCAGACCGCCGGGCGCAGCGCGGGCGGGCAGACGATCTCGGCCCCCGACCAGCGGGTGGGCCCGGTGACCAGGACGCGGTGCGGGTCCATCAGCCGGACGTCGGCGCCGAGCCGGGTGAGGTCGGAGAGGTGGATGGCCCGGTTGTCGTAGACCCAGTCGTGGATCAGCGTCCCGCCGGTCGCGGTCGCCGCGATGACGGCGAAGAACGGCAGGTTGTCGATGTTGAGCCCCGGGAAGGGCATCGGGTGCACCTTGTCGATGGGTGCCTTGAGCTCGCTGGGGTGGATGGTGACGTCCACCAGCCGGGTGCGGCCGTTCTCGGCCGGGTACTCCGCGGAGAGGTCGAAGCGCAGCCCCATCTCCTCGAGGATCGCCAGCTCGATCTCCAGGAACTCGATCGGCGCGCGGCAGACGGTGAGCTCGGAGCCGGTGACGATGCCCGCGGTGAGCAGGCTCATCGCCTCGACCGGGTCCTCGCTGGGGGTGTAGTCGACGTCGGCGTCGAGCACCGGCCGCCCGTGCACCACCAGGGTCGTGGTGCCGAAGCCGTCGATCTGCACACCGAGCAGCTCCAGGTACAGGCAGAGGTCCTGGACCATGTAGTTGGAGCTGGCGTTGCGGATGGTGGTGCGGCCGTCGTGCCGGGCGGCGGCCAGCAGCGCGTTCTCGGTCACGGTGTCCCCGCGCTCGGTGAGCACGATGCTGCGGTCGCGGGCCTCGGGCTCGGTGACGGTGGCCTGGTACTCCCCGGCGTGCGCCTCGATCTCCAGGCCGAAGTGCCGCAGCGCGATCATGTGCGGCTCGATCGTGCGGGTGCCCAGGTCGCAGCCACCGGCGTAGGGCAGCCGGAAGTCGGGCTCCCGGTGGATCAGCGGGCCCAGGAACATGATGATGCTGCGGGTCCGCCGGGCGGCGTCGGCGTCGATCGCGGCCAGGTCCAGCTGCTCCGGGACGACGATGGTCAGGTCGCGGCCGGCCTCGTCCCAGGTGGCGACGACGCCGATGGAACGCAGCACGTCCAGGATCCGCTCGACCTCGACGATCCGGGCGACGTTGCGCAGCGTCGTCGTCCCCCGGTTGAGCAGCGATGCGCACAGCAGCGCGACCGCGGCGTTCTTGCTGGACTTCACGGTGACCGAGCCGGCCAGCGGGCGGCCGCCGGAGACCCGCAGGTGGGTGGGGCCGGTGGTGGCGGGGGAGCCGACGGTGATCAGCTCGCTGTCCAGGGCGGCCGACAGGCGGCCGAGCAGCTCCAGGGTGAGGTTCTGGTTGCCCTGCTCGATCCGGGCGATCGCACTCTGGCTGGTGCCCAGGCGCTCGCCGAGCTGGCTCTGGGTGAGACCGTGGTGGCGGCGGGCGTCGCGGACCAGGGTGCCGATCTGGCGCAGGGACTGACCGGTGGCTTCTTCGGTGAGCGTCATCGCCCGCGACGGTATCTCACAGGTGAGATGGAGCCGTGGCGCCGGAGCCGCGACATGATGTGTCCCGTCTGATCCCGTACCGCCACCCCGAGGAGCTCCTGTGCCCCAGTCCAGCGGAGCCGTGCGCGACGTCGAACTGCTCGGCGTCTACTGCAACGACCACCTCGCCGCCGCGGCCGGGGGCATCGAGCTGGTGGAGCGGATGATCGGCGTGCACGCGGGCACGGTGTACGAGCAGCGACTGCACCGGCTGCGGGGCGAGCTGCTGGAGGAGCGCACCGGGCTGACCGCCATGATGCGCGCGCTGGGGCTCCCGGTCCGCCGGTTCAAGCCGGTCGCGGTGTGGGTGGGCGAGAAGCTGTCCCGGCTCAAGCCCAACGGGCGGTTCCTCCGGCGGTCCCCGCTGTCGTCCGTGGTCGAGTTCGAGTTCCTCAGCGGCGCGGTGCTGCTCAAGCGGGCCGGCTTCGAGACCCTGCTCGGACTGGCGGCCGAGGACCCGCGGCTGGACCGGGCCCTGCTCGACGACCTCATCCGGCAGGCCGACCGGCAGCACCGGTGGCTGGCCGACGCCCGTCGCGAGGTCGCCGCGGCCGCGCTGGGCGGTCGCGCCGAGTCCTCCGACGACTCCTCGGCCACCTGACCCGGGCGGGGCCGGACGCACCGGGGTAGACAGCACCCATGTGCCACGACCACGACAGCCGTCCGCCGTCCCCTCCCCGCACCGGCGACGTCGCCGAGCGCGGCACGCTGACCCTCACCGCCGCCGACGGCACCGACCTCTCGGCCGCCTACGCCGCCCCGGCGGCCACCCCGCGGGTGGGGGTGGTCGTGCTGCCCGACGTCCGCGGCCTGCACCCCTACTACGTGGCGCTGGCCGAGCGGCTGGCCGAGGCCGGGCTGGCCGCGGTCGCCATCGACTGGTTCGGCCGGACGGCCGGAGTCGCTGCCCAGGGCACCCGGGAGGACGACTTCGACTGGCAGAGCCACGTCCCGCAGACCACCGAGGAGGGTGTCGACGCCGACACCGCAGCCGCCATCGCGTACCTGCGCTCCCGCACCAGCCCGGACCTGCCGGTGGTCACCGTCGGGTTCTGCTTCGGCGGCAGCCAGTCCTGGCGGCAGTCCGGCGGCACGCTGGACCTGGCCGGGTGCGTGGGGTTCTACGGGCAGCCGGGCCGCGTCGGTGACGCCGCCGACCGGGCCGCCAAGCCCACGGTGATGCTCATCGCCGGCGACGACCAGGCCACCCCGGTCGCCGACCAGCAGGCCCTGGCCGACCGGATGCGCGCGGCCGGCGCCGAGGTCGACGCCGTGGTCTACGACGGCGCGCCGCACTCGTTCTTCGACCGCGGCTACGACGAGTGGGCCGCGGCCTGCGCCGACGCGTGGGAGCACCTGCTGGCCCTCACCGACCGGGTGGCCGCCCACTGAGCACGGACCAGGGCACGGACCTCCGCGCGGACTGCACCCGCTGCGCCGCGCTGTGCTGCGTCGTCCCGGCCTTCTCCCGGGGCGCGGACTTCGCGATCAGCAAGCGCGCCGAGACCCCGTGCCCGAACCTGGCCGCCGACGACCGCTGCGGGGTGCACGACCGGCTGCGTCCGCTGGGGTTCCCCGGCTGCGTGGTCTACGACTGCTTCGGCGCCGGCCAGCACACCACCCAGGTGCTGTTCCCGGGCCTGGACCGCCGGGACGCCGGGCAACTGCGCCAGGTCGCCACGGTCTTCCCCGTCGTCCGGGCGCTGCACGAGCTGCGCTGGCTGCTCACCGCGGCCCGGGCGCTCGACCTGCCCGCGGACCTGCGGGCCGAGGTGGCCGACGCCGACGAGCGGGTGGCCGCGCTCACCCGCAGGACGCCGGAGGAGCTGCGCGGGCTGTCCGTCGACGCGGAGCGGGCCGCGGTCAACCCGCTTTTGACGCGGGCGAGCACGCACGCCCGACGGTCGGTGCGCCGACCGCGGGACCTGCGGGGTGCGGACCTGGCGGGGGCGTCGTTGGCCGGTGCCGACCTGCGTGGGGCCTCGTTGCGTGGCGCGGTGCTGCTGGGCGCGGACCTGCGCGGGGCCGACCTCCGCCTGGCCGACGTCACCGGGGCCGACACCCGCGGGGCGGACCTGTCCGGGGCCGACCTGCGCGGGACGCTGTTCCTCACCGGTGCGCAGCTGGAGGCGGCCCGGGGCGACGCCGGCACCCGGCTGGGGTCCGACGTCGTCCGGCCCGCGCACTGGGTGCGGCCTGCCTAGGCTGACCGGGTGAGCGAGCCGAACCCCGCACCGGTGGACGACGACGTCATCGAGCTCGCCGGCCGGGTGTTCGACCTGGCCCGGGAGGGCGCCACCGACGAGCTGGCGCAGTACCTCGATGCCGGGGTCCCGGCCGACCTGACGAACGCCAAGGGCGACACCCTGCTGGTCCTGGCCGCCTACCAGGGCCGGGCCGACACCGTGGCGATGCTCCTGGCGCACGGGGCCGACCACGCCCGGGTCAACGACCGGGGCCAGACGGCGCTGGCCGCCGCGGTGTTCAAGCAGTCCGCCGGCACCGTCCAGGCGCTGCTCGACGGGGGTGCCGACCCCGACCACGGCCGGCCCAGCGCCCGGGCCACCGCCGAGTTCTTCGACCTCCCGGCGATGACGGAGCTGCTCGGCCGATGAGGCTCACCAGCTGGGACGGCGCCTGGGTGGACCTGCGGGTGCTCCGCCGGCAGACCCTCGAGCTGCGCGCCGTCGAGCTGGACCGGCCCGACTGGTCGGAGACCTGGCTGCTGGTCCGCGGCGAGGTGCACACCGCGGAGGGACGGCACTGGGTCTTCCGCGAGCCGTGCCTGACCCCGTGGGACGCCCAGCGCACCGGGTCCTGGCTGCGCACGGTGGCCGAGGCGCCGGGACCGCTGCTGGGGGACGGGCTGGTCTTCCACGAGCCGTCGCTGTCGTTCGTGCTCGACGCCGCCCGGGACGACCGTCGCCTGCTGCGGGTGCACCTGGCCGGGGCAGCGGCGTGGACCGACCCGGTGTCGGGAGCCCCGCTGGGCGGCGGCGTGCCCCTCGACGTCGACGTCGAGGGGCTGGTCACCGCCGCCCGGGAGTGGGACGAGGACCTCGAGCGGACCGGCTGAGTCAGCGGCGGCGGATCGCCCGGACCACCAGCAGGGCCGCCACGGCGACCAGGACCGGTCGCCACGGGAACGGCTCGGATGCCAGGGTGCCGACGAGCACGCGGGGGGACCCGAGTCGGACCCCCGCCGAACCGGTCAGGGTGCGCCCCACCGGGGACGACACCCCGCGACCGAGTTCGGCGACCCGGCCCTGCGGCCCGGTGACGTCCAGGTGCAGGCCGTGGGCGGCGAGCAGGTCACCGAGCTCGCCGACCGCCCGCGGACCGCTGCTCACGGTGACCCCGGCCGGCCAGGGCACGCTCGTCGCCGAGCGCCACAGACCCACCGGGTCCGAGGACGTCAGCGTCAGGTCGGTGCCGTCCCCGGTCAGCCGGGCGGACTGCCCGTCGACGGAGAGGGCGAGGTCGGCCCGGACGACGAGCGGGCCGACGGTCATCCCTGGGAGACGCCCTCGGCGGTGGTGATGCGCAGCGTGCCGTTGAGCTTCCAGGTCGCCCGGGGGGCGTCGGCGCCGATCTCGCGGGGCACCTCGACGGTCATGTCGACGAACTCGTAGTTGATGGCGGCGCCCTTGCCGGTGAGGTAGGACCACATCTCCTTGCCCAGGTCGGCGAAGGTGCGGGTCTCGGTGGTGTCGCTCGGAGTGGTCATGCCGGGGGACTGTCCGCGGGCGCCTCGTCTGAAACGTCGTTTACGCAGGCAGTCGGAGATCACCCGGGCTCGCGTAGCGTGGGTGGTTCCCCAGGTCGGGGAGAGCTCACCACCGCGCCGCACGTCGGCGCAGTCAGGTCGTCCGCGTTGACCGAGACCACCGCCACGAGCACCGACGAGACCGCTCCCGTCGTCCAGGCCGCCCAGCACGCGCCCTCGACCAAGACCTCCCGCGAGGGGGACGCAGCCGTCGAGGAGGTCTGCCCGGTCTGCCCGCACCCGATGGCCCAGCACGACCGCATCTCCCGGCGGTTCTGCGCCGCGACCGCCGAGCAGGTCGCCGCCGGCCACCAGACCAACCCCGGCTGCAGCTGCCCCTGACCCGGCCGGGACACGCCGGGCGCGGGGTGCCGGGGGGTGCACGGGTGTAGACCCTGCACGTGAACTCCCGCCGCGCGTACACCGTCTGGGTCGTAGGCCTGGCCGCGTACGCGGTGGCCGTCTTCCACCGCGGGTCCCTCGGCGTCACCGCCGTCGACGCCCAGGAGCGGTTCTCCGCCGGCGCCTCGGCGGTCAGCCTCTTCCTCGTCCTGCAGCTCGTGGTCTACGCCGGCCTGCAGGTGCCGGTGGGCATCGCACTGGACCGCTTCGGCTCGAGGGCGCTGGTCGCCACCGGCGCGCTCACCATGGCCGCCGGTCAGGTGCTGCTCGCCGTGGCCACCGACGTGCCCACCGCCGTCGTCGCCCGGGTGCTGGTCGGCGCCGGGGACGCGATGACCTTCATCAGCGTGCTGCGGGTCGTCACGCTCTGGTTCTCCGGGCCCAGCGTCCCGGTCGTCACCCAGCTCACCGGCATCCTCGGCCAGGTCGGCCAGATCGCGGCGGCCTACCCGCTGGTGCTGGCCCTGCACCACACCTCGTGGACGACGACGTTCCTGGGCGCCGGGGCGGTCGGGGTGCTGATGGCCGTGCTCGTGGTGGTCTTCCTGAAGGACTCCCCGCCCGGCACACCGGTGGCCCCGGTCGCGGGCTGGTCGGAGATCCGGGCCAACGTGGCCGGCGCCTGGAAGGAGTCCGGCACGCAGATCGGGCTCTACACCCACCTGGTCACCCAGTTCTCCGGCACCGTCTTCGCGCTGCTGTGGGGCTACCCGTTCCTGGTGTTGGGGCAGGGCCTGTCCACCGGCACCGCCGCCGGGCTGCTGACCCTGCTCGTCGTGGTCGGGATGGGCGTGGGACCGCTGCTGGGCAAGCTCTGCGGGCGGTGGCCGTTGCGCCGCTCGGTGCTGGTCTTCGGGATCGCCGGGGCCACGATCACCGCCTGGACGGTGGTGCTGCTGTGGCCCGGTCGTGCCCCGCTGTGGCTGCTGGTGGTGCTCGTCGTCGTGCTGGCCTCCAACGGCCCGGGCTCGATGATCGGCTTCGACTACGCCCGCACCTGGAACCCGGTGCACCGCCTCGGCAGCGCCAGCGGGGTGGTCAACATCGGCGGGTTCGCGGCCTCGCTGCTGACCGTGCTCGCCGTCGGTGCCGTGCTGGACGCCCAGACCCCGGGCGCGTCGACCGCCTACGACCTGGGGGCGTTCAAGGCAGCGTTCGGCGTCCAGTACCTGTTCTGGGCGATCGGCCTGGCCGGGGTGTGGCGGCACCGGCGGCGGCTGCGGGACCGGCTGGCCTCCGACGGCGTCGTGCTCACCCCGCTCTACACCGCGGTGCGCAGCCGGGTGGGACGTCGGTCGTGACCGTCGCCCCGGACTTCTTCACCCGGCACACCCGCCTGGAGCGGCCGCCGCTGGTGCCCGAGGTCGCCCTGCACCTGGCCGACGACGTCGCCGTGCTCTGGCAGGCGATGGAGGACGAGGCCGCCGCCGGGGGCGTGGGCCCGGGGCAGGCGTCGCCGTTCTGGGCCGCCGCCTGGGTCGGCGGGCAGGGTCTGGCCCGGCACGTGCTCGACCACCCGGAGCTGGTGGCCGGACGCACCGTGCTGGACCTCGGCGCCGGCAGCGGGCTCGTGGGCATCGCGGCGGCCCTGGCCGGTGCCACCCGGGTGCTGGCCAGCGACGTCGACCCGTACGCCGTCGCGGTGATGGACCTCAACGCCGCGGCCAACGGGGTGACCGTGCTCGAGCCGGTGGGCGACGTGCTGGACGCCGACCTGCCCGAGGTCGACGTGGTGCTGGCCGGGGACGTCTTCTACGACCTGACGATGGCCGACCGGGTGCGGCCCTGGCTGTTCACCGCCTGGGTGCGGGGCGCGACGGTGCTGGTCGGCGATCCCGGCCGCAGCCAGCTGCCCAGCGGGCTGGTCGAGGTGGCCGGGTACGACGTCGTCGACAGCGGTGTGGACGTCGCCCGCCGGACGACGGTGTGGCGACTGCCCTGAGCGACCGGCCGACGACCCCACGTCGGCGACAGCGGTACCAGATGTGTGAAACCGGACGCCCCTGCTTGTCAGCAGTCGACATGTCCGCTTAGCGTGGCGCCGTCCGTGCGGATGACCGCTCCCCAGCCGGGGAGACCCCGCCGGACGCCGCCGAGTCGCCAGCACCACCCAGATCCACCCAGGCGAACCGGGGACCCACCGAACCACTGGGGTGAATCACCCCTGGCTGCACGCGGGCCGGGGGAGTAGGGCGTCTTCCCGCCCGAACCCGTCAGCTGACCCGGTAGGCGGCCAGACGGAAGAACGGACACGTCCCACCCGCATGAGCGCTCGTCACACCGCACTGCCCGCTGCCCCCGCCACGGAGACCCCGGCTCCCGAGTCGGCCGCCGACACCGTCGCCGCCGTCGCGTCCGGTCGGCACCGCCGTCCCCCGGCCCGGCGCCCCGCGCTGTACCTGGCCGCGGTCGCCGTCGGCGCCGTGCTGGTCAACGTGGCCCTGGGCACCGGACCGGGCACCGCCCAGGCCGAGCCCTCCGCGGCCGCCTCGCAGGCGGTGAGCGTGGCCGACCAGCTCGGGCTGACCGCCGCCGACGCGTCCCCGGCCGACCTCGGCACCCACCTCGGCGAGCTGGAGTCCAGCCGGGCGCAGCGCGAGGCCGACGAGGCCACCGCCGCCCAGGCGCAGGCCGCGGCCGACCAGGCCGAGCTGGACGCCCAGGCAGCCGCTGCCGCCGCCCAGGCCGCGGCCGAGGCGCAGGCCGCTGCGCAGGCGCAGGCTGCTGCGGAGGCCGCCGCGGCGGCCGAGGCCGCCGCAGCGCAGACCCCCAGCAACTTCCACGACTACGCGCTCGCCGCCCTCGGCGGGGACGCCTCGCAGTTCTCCTGCCTGGAGAACCTGTGGGGCAAGGAGTCGGGCTGGAACCCGAACGCGCAGAACCCGTCGTCGACGGCCTACGGCATCGCCCAGTTCCTCAACTCGACCTGGGCGCTGACCGGTATCGCCAAGACCTCCGACGGGTTCCGGCAGATCGACGCCGGGCTCATCTACATCGACCGGGTCTACGGCTCCCCGTGCTCGGCGTGGGCGCACTCGCAGGCCAACAACTGGTACTGAGCGTTCCGCGTTTCCGACCCCGGTCGGCCCGGGAACGACCGGGGCATGGCTGAACTGACCGGCAAGACCATCGCCGTGCTCGCCGCCCAGGGCGTCGAGCGCGTCGAGCTCGAGGAGCCCCGCGCCGCCCTGCAGGCCGCGGGTGCCACCACCCACCTGATCTCCGTGCCGGACGGCGTCGAGGACGGCGCCATCCCCTCCATGGACGGCGACATCCACCCGGCGAGCACGCACCCCGTCGACCACCTGGTCGCCGACGTGTCCGCCGCCGACTACGACGGCCTGCTGCTCCCTGGCGGCGTGGTCAACCCAGACACCCTGCGCCAGGACGAGGACGCCCTCGCCTTCGTGAAGGCCTTCTTCGACGCCGGCAAGCCCGTGGCCGCCATCTGCCACGCCCCCTGGACGCTGCTGGAGGCCGGGGTGCTCGAGGGCCGCACGCTCACCTCGTTCCCCAGCATCCGGGGCGACCTGCGCCGCGGCGGGGCCACCGTCGTCGACGAGGAGGTCTCCCGGGACGGGAACCTGGTGACCAGCCGCAACCCCGACGACATCCCGGCGTTCAACGCCGCGATCGTGGAGCTCTACGCCGGCAGCTGACCCCACCCCCTCGACGGACCCCCACCACCACAGGTGGGGGTCCGTCGCCGTGTGTGGGACTACCCGCCTGGTCACGGCGGCGAGTCACCCGTCAGACTGCTGCCGTTGTACATCTCCTGGGAGGACGGTCGACCGTGGCCAAGCACCGCGCGAGCCAAGGCGCCGCGACCGACTTCGACGACGCCACCACCGCCCTGACCGACGTCACCGGCGACTACACCGTCGACGCCGCGCACACCCGGATCGGCTTCCGGGCCCGGCACGCGATGGTCACCACCGTGCGCGGCACGTTCGGCGAGTTCGAGGGCACCGCGCACCTGGACACCGCGCGACCCGAGGCGAGCCGGGTCGAGCTGCGGATGGACGCCGGCAGCCTGGACACCGGCCAGCCCGACCGGGACGCGCACCTGCGCTCGGCGGACTTCCTCGACGTCGAGCAGTTCCCCGAGGTCACGTTCGTCTCCACCGCCGTCGAGCAGCTCGAGGCCGACGTGTACGAGGTCACCGGGGACCTGACGATCAAGGGGCGCACCCGCGAGGTGTCGGTGGAGTTCACCCTCACCGGTTCGGCCCAGGACCCCTTCGGCAACGTCCGGGTGGGCTTCGAGGGCGCGCTGGCGGTCAAGCGCAGCGACTGGGGCCTGGTGTGGAACGCGGCTCTGGAGACCGGTGGGGTGCTGGTCAGCGACCGCATCCAGATCGAGTTCGACGTCTCGGTCATCAAGGCCGGCTGACCGCTCGCCCCCGGGGCGTACCGTCGGGTCGTCTCGGTCTCCCCGGGTGTCGGCTCCCCGGTCGCGCCGGACCGCTGCGGTCAGGCCGGTCCACCATGCGCCCCACCCCACCACCCTCACCGGGGCTGGATCCCGAGGTCGGACTCCCGGTCGTCCCGCAGGTCCCCCTGCCGCTGACCGACGGTGGCGGCGACCGGCTGGTGGTCACCACCCCGGCGGCGGCGGTCACCCGCCCGTCGGCCGTCCTGCTGGCTGCCCGGCAGCTGCTGGAGGAGGCCGACCCGCACGCCCGGCGGCGGACCGGCAGCGACCGGGCCCGCGCGTTGCGCCGCCGGCAGGACCTCCGCGGCCTGGTGGTCGAGCGCCGGGCGCAGCGCGACGCCGTCCGTCCCTGCGCCTGAGACGCCGACGGCCCCCGACGCGGGCTGCGTCGGGGGCCGTCGGGTCCGGCTCAGTGCGTCACGGCACGGCCTCGACCGTGTCGTAGGAACCGACGCGGCCGGCCAGCCGGGCGCGGGCCCAGTCGCCGTCACCCAGCAGGTGGTCGATGGCGGTCAGCCGCGAGGTGTAGTGCCCGACCTTGTACTCGGCGGTGACGCCGATCCCGCCGTGCAGCTGGATGGCCTCCTTGCCGATGTGCCGGCCGGCGCGGCTGGTCTGCAGCCGGGCCCGGTCGGCGGCGGCCACCACGTCGTCGGCGGTGGAGCCCTCGGCGTCGAGCACCATGGTCGCCCACAGCGCGGTGCTGCGGACCAGCTCCAGGGTCACGTACATGTCCGCGGCGCGGAACGTCAGGGCCTGGAACTTGTTCAGCGAGACCCCGAACTGCTTGCGGGTGCGCAGGTACTCCGCGGTGGTGGTCAGCGCGGTGTCCATCGCCCCGACCGCCTCGTGGGCGTAGGCCACGGTCGCCCGGGCCAGGGCCTGCTCGACGTCGGCGGTGCGGTCGGCGTCGGAGTCGCCGAGCAGCTCGGCGGGGGTGCCGTCGAAGACCACCCGGGCGGCCCGGCCCACGTCGTGGGTGCGGTACCCGGTGCGGGTCAGCCCGGTGGCGTCGCCCTGCACCAGGAACAGCCGGGTGCCGCCGTCCACGGCCGCGGAGACGACCAGGACGTCGGCGCGGGCGCCGTGCTGCACGGGCTCCTTGACCCCGGTGAGGGTCCAGGAGCCGCCGTCGGCGGTCGCGGTGACCCCGGCGGCCGAGGGTGTCCAGCGTGCGGTGGGCTCGGCGAGGGCCGCGGCCAGCACGCTGCTGCCCTCGGCCAGCGGGCCGAGCACGGCCGTGCGCTGCTCCGCGGTGCCGACGGCAGCGACGAGGCCACCGGCGAGGACGACGGACTCGACGAAGGGCTCCGGCGCCAGCACTCGGCCGATCTCGGTGGCCACGATCGCCACCTCGGCCTGACCGGCGCCCATGCCGCCGTCCTCCTCGGCGAAGGGCAGGCCGAGCACGCCCATCTCGGCGAGCTGGGCCCAGGTCTTCTCGTCGAAGCCGGGCTCCTCGCGGGTGACCGAGCGGCGCTGGTCCCCGCCGTAGGCCCGCATCAGCAGGCCGGCGACGGCCTCGCGCAGGGCGTTCTGTTCGTTGTCGAAGGTGAAGTCCACGTCAGGTCACAACCCCAGGATCGAGCCGGCGATGATGGTGCGCTGCACTTCGTTGCTGCCCCCGTAGATGGAGACCTTCCGGTAGTTCAGGTACTCCGGGGTGGCCACCCGGGCCCACTCGGGGACGTCGGTGTCCGCGTCGTCGGCGAAGGACGCCAGCGACAGCGGGCCGGCGATGTCGACCACCAGCTCGGTGGCCGCCTGCTGCAGCTCCGAGCCGCGCAGCTTGAGCACCGAGGACGCCGGGTGCGGCTTGCCGTCGGTGGAGTTGGCCACCACGCGCAGCGCGGTGAGCTCCAGGGCGAGCAGGTCGTTCTCCAGCTCGGCGATGCGGGCGGCCATGGTCGGCTCCTCCAGCAGCGGCCGGCCGTTGACGGTGATCGAGCGGGCGTGCGCCTTGGCGTCGACGATCATCCGCTTGGTGGCCCCGACCCGGGCGATGCCCACGCGCTCGTTGCCCAGCAGGAACTTGGCGTAGTCCCAGCCGCGGTTCTCCTCGCCGATCAGGTTCTCCGCAGGCACCCGGACGTCTTCGAAGAAGACCTCGTTGACCTCGAAGCCGCCGTCGAGCAGCTCGATCGGGCGCAGCGTGACCCCGGGGGTGTCCATCGGGAAGACCAGCAGCGAGATGCCGCGCTGCTTCTTCTCCGCACCCGGGTCGGTGCGGCACAGGCAGAAGATCCAGTCGGCGTACTGGCCCAGCGTCGTCCAGGTCTTCTGGCCGTTGACCACCCAGTCCTCGCCGTCGCGGACGGCGGTGGTGCGCAGGCTGGCCAGGTCGGAGCCGGCGTCGGGCTCGGAGAAGCCCTGGCACCACCAGATGTCGAGGTTGGCGGTCTTGGGCAGGAAGCGCTCCTTCTGCTCCTGGTTGCCGAACGCCGCGATGACCGGGCCGATCATCGAGGCGTTGAACGCCAGCGGCTCGGGGACGGCGGCCAGCTGCATCTCCTCGCGCCAGATGTGGCGCTGCAGCGGGGTCCAGTCCCGGCCGCCCCACTCGACGGGCCAGTGCGGGACGGCGAGACCGGCGGCGTTGAGCACGCGCTGGGCCTCGACGTACTGCTCCTTGGACACGTCGCGGTGGGCGGCGACGTCGTCCCGGATGGACTTCGGGAACTGGGTGGTGAAGAACGTGCGCATCTCGTCCCGGAACGCCTGGTCCTCGGGCGACAGGTGCAACTGCATGGACGACCCTCTTCTCTTCCCCGGCGGCGACCGTGCCGCCGGTTGCGTCGGGACCGACGATCCCACATGTTGCTACTGGCCAGTAACCCCGGTGGACCGGTGAGTCCGCACTCCGACGAGAAAGGCGCTCCTCGTCAGTAGTGGACGACGCCGCGGGCGCCGCCGCCGACGGCGATCGCGTCGCCGGTGACGGCGACACTGCGGGGGGAGCAGAGGAAGGCGACGACGTCGGCGACCTCCTCGGCGGTGACCAGCCGGCCGATCCGGGTGTCGGCGGCCATCGCGGTGAGCGCCTGCTCGACGGTGGTGCCGTCGGCCTCGGCGCGGGCCTGCGCCACGCCCGCGGTGCGTTCGGTGACCGTCGTCCCGGGGTGCACCACCGTGACGTTGACCCCCGACCGGCCCAGCTCCTCGGCCAGGTTCGCGGTCATCGCGGCCACCGCCACGTTGCGCACGGTGCCCACCAGCGACCCGGTGCGCCGGGCGTTGAGCCCGCTCACGTTGACGATCCGGCCCCAGCCCTGCGCGGTCATGTGCGGGGCGACGGCACGGGCGCAGCGCAGGTAGCCCAGCACCTTGGTCTCCACCTCCACCCGCAGCGCGTCGTCGGTGAGGTCGGCCAGCGACGGGGTGGGCCCGGAGCTGGCCGGCCGGGCGGCGGCGTTGACCAGCACGTCCACCCCGCTCCAGGCACCCACCACCGTGTCCACCGCGGCCCGCACGGCGGCGTCGTCGGTGGTGTCGGCCGGGACGACGAGTGCGCCCGGACCGATCTCGGCGGCGACCGCCTCCAGCGCCGCGCGGTCCCGGGCCAGCAGGGCGACCTGCGCGCCCTCCTCGACCAGCCGCAGCGCGACCGCCCGGCCGATGCCCCGGCCGGCGCCGGTGACCAGCGCCCGCTTCCCGGTCAGCTGCAGGTCCATCAGGCACCCACCGTCGGCAGGAAGCCCGGGGCCCGGCGGGCCTGGGCGGCGTCCTCGAAGTCGGCGGCGACGTCGAGCAGGTCGGCGTCGGCCCAGCCGGTGCCGGTGAAGCTGACCCCGACCGGGAGGGCGCCCTGCGGACCGGCGAACCCGGCGGGCACGGACACCGACGGGTAGCCGGCCACCGCGGCCGGGCCCGAGGAGCTGTAGAGGAAGTCGTCGGCGACGCCGTCGACGGACAGGTAGCGGGTGAGCCAGGCCGGGGTGTTGGTCAGCGCGACGACCGCGGTCAGGTCGTCCTCGGCGCCAGCGCCCTGGGCGAGCGTCTCGTCGATCGACCGCTGCGCGAGGTCGCGGATGGTCTCCCGGGTGGCGGTCGCGTCCGGGGCGTCGATCGCCTCGACGAGGAGCTCCTGGCCGAAGTAGGCCAGCTCCACCGGGTCGTCGGCGTTCTCCGCGACCAGGCCGGCCAGGTCGTCGGGGACGTCGCCGTCGGTGGCCTCGAGGTAGGCGGTGAGGTCGCGGTCGAACTCGGCCAGCAGCGCCGGGGTCTCACCCGCGCCGAACTCCTCGGTGTAGGGCAGCTCGACGGGCACCGTGGTGGCGCCGGCGGCCTCCAGGGTGGCCACGGTGTCGGTGAGCACCTGCAGGGTCGCGGCGTCCACGCCGGAGTCCGCGGCCGGGGACCACACCCCGATCCGGGCGCCCTGCAGCGCGTCGAGGTCCAGGTCGGTGAACGCGGTGTCCACGTCGTCGGGGGCGAGCCCGGTGGCGGCGTCCTCGTCGTCCGCGCCGGCGACCACCGACAGCAGGATCGCGGCGTCCACGGTGTGCCGGGCCATCGGCCCGGCGGTGTCCTGCTCGGCGCTGATCGGCACGATGCCGGTGCGGCTGACCTGGCCCAGCGTCGGCTTGAGCCCCACGACGCCGTTGGCCCCGGCCGGGCAGACGATGGAGCCGTCGGTCTCGGTGCCGATCGCCACCTGGGCGAACGAGGCGGCGACCCCGGCGCCGGAGCCGGAGGACGAGCCGCACGGGTTGCGGTCGAGGACGTACGGGTTCGCGGTCTGTCCGCCCACCCCGGACCAGCCACTGGTGCTGCCGTCGCCGCGGAAGTTGGCCCACTCGGACAGGTTGGCCTTGCCGATCACGATCGCCCCGGCCTCCAGCAGCCGGGTGGTGACGGTGGCGTCGTCGGGCTCGCTGTCCACCAGCAGCCGCGAGCCCGCGGTGGTCGGCAGGTCGGCGGTGTCCACGTTGTCCTTGAGCAGCACCGGGATGCCCTCGAGCTCGCTGCGCGCCCCGCCGTCGGCCCGGGCGTCGTCGCTGGCCTGCGCGTCGGCCAGCGCCTGCGTGTTCAGGGTGAGCACGGCCCCGACCTCGTCGTCGTGCTCGGCGATCCGGTCCAGGTACGCCTGGGTGAGCTGGACGGCGGTGAGCTCGCCGTCGTCCATCATCGCCTGCAGGTCGGGGATGGTGAGCGCGTCCAGGTCCAGGGAGTCCAGCGGGGAGCCGGCCTCCCGGCCGGCCGCAGCGGGTTCGGTGCCCCCACCCCCTCCCGACGTGCAGCCGGTGAGCAACAGCGCGCCGGCGGCCACACCGGCGAGCAGGACACGGTTCGGCGAGGAGCGCATGCCCCACGCTAGGAGTGCACCGGTGCGGGGGCCACCCCACCCGGACGGGGGAGGTCGGCGTCCTCCCGGCTCCAGCTCCGCCACGCCCGGTCGAGACCGTCACCGTGCCCCGGTCCGTCGTCGTCCCCGCCCCGGGGGCACCCGTGTCCCGGCGGGACGTCCCGACAGCGGTCGCCCTGGACACCGCCCGGGTCAGCCGCGCCGTGGTGCACGCGGCCACCGTGCGGGTCGACGTCGCCGTGCTCGTCGTGACGGTGGACGACGCCGGCACCCGGATCCGCTGGGGCAACGCCGGGGTGGAACGGCTGCTCGGGCACGCCACCGGCGACCTGCTCGGCACGCCGGTCGACCGGCTGCTGCCCGAGCCCCCGCCCGGTGGTCTGGCCACGCTGTTCCGCCGGGAGCGCTCGGTCACCACCGACCTGCGGGCCCGCACCCGCACCGGCGAGCTGGTCGACGTCACCGTGCTGTGCACGCCGTCCTCGGACGCCGGGGTGTGGACGCTGAGCGCCTGGCCGGCCCGCAGCGACGCCGAGCGTGCCCTCGCCGACTCCGCCGCCGCCCACGAGCGGCGCTTCACCACCCTCACCGAACGGTCGCCGGTGCCCACCCTGCTCTCCGAGCACGGCATGCGGCTCGCGCACGTCAACGACGCCTTCTGCCGGCTCACCGGCCGGCAGGCCGAGGAGCTGCTGGGCACCGGCTGGCTGGCCAGCGTGCACCCCGAGGACGTCGAGGCCCTGGTCGACACCGCGGCCGCGGTGCTGGACGGGGGCTCGGGCGACGTCCGGGCGCGGCTGCTCCGCACCCCCGGTGAGGAACGGTCCTGCCTGCTGCGCTTCTCCCACCTGGAGACCCCCGGCGTGGGCAGCGGTTTCGTGGCCACCATCGAGGACGTCACCGACCGGCTCGCCTTCGAGGCCCGGCTGGCCCACCAGGCCACCCACGACCCGCTGACCGGACTGCCCAACCGCACCCGGCTCGCCGAGTACGTCGCCGAGCGCTTCGTGCCCGGCACCCGGGACGGGCTGGCCTGCCTGTTCCTCGACGTCGACGACTTCAAGGTGGTCAACGACTCCCTCGGCCACCCCGCGGGGGACCAGCTGCTGGTGCAGGTGGCCCGGCGGCTGCGCGCCGTCGTCCGGCCCACCGACCTGGTGGTGCGCTTCGGCGGCGACGAGTTCGTGGTGGTCTGCGAGGACGTCGGGGAGGCCGACGCGGTGTCCCTGGGCCGCCGCATCTCCACGGCGCTGGCCGCCCCGGTGCAGCTGGGCGGGGTGAGCGTCGGCGTGCGGGTCAGCGTGGGCGTGACCGTGCAGACCCCGGCGCACCTGACGCCCGACGAGCTGGTCCGGGACTGCGACATCGCGATGTACCAGGCCAAGGCCGAGGGCAAGGGCCGGGTGTCGGTGCTCGACCACGCCTCCCGGGCCGCGGCGCGGGAGAAGCTGCAGCTCGTCGCCGACCTGCGCACCGCCGTCGACACCCGGGCGATCACGCTGGCCTACCAGCCGGTGGTGCAGACCGCGTCGCTGCGCCCGGTGGGCGTGGAGGCCCTCGCGCGCTGGGACCACCCCACCCGGGGCCCGATCGGCCCGGCGGTGTTCGTGCCGCTTGCCGAGGAGAGCGGGCTGGTCGACGCCCTGGGCCTGCTGGTCCTCGACGAGGCCTGCCGGCAGACTGCGGCGTGGGACGACGCCCTTGGCCTCGCCGCGCCCCGCTACGTGCACGTCAACGTCTCGGCGCTCCAGCTCGACGAGCACCTGCCCCCGCTGGTGGCCGCCACCCTGGCCCGGCACGAGGTCGGGGCGGAGCGGATCTGCATCGAGCTCACCGAGTCCGCGCTGATGCGGCACCCCGAGCGGGCGGCCTCCGTGCTCGCCGACCTGCGGGCGCTGGGCGTGGCCATCGCCGTCGACGACTTCGGCACCGGCTACTCCTCGCTGGGCCACCTGCGCCAGCTGCCGGTGGACTGCCTGAAGATCGACCGGTCCTTCGTCGCCGAGCTGTCCGCGGGGCATCCCGAGATCACCCGGGCCGTCGTCGCCCTGGCCGCCGGCCTCGGGCTGGACTCCGTCGCCGAGGGCGTGGAGACCGAGGAGCAGGCCCGCATGCTCACCGAGCTGGGCGCCACCCACCTGCAGGGCTACGGCATCGCCCGGCCCATGGACGGCGACAGCACCACCGCCTGGTTCGCCGAGCGTGCCCGGTGAGCGGCGAGGAGGTGCTCACCGACGAGATGGTCACCGACGAGGTGCCCACCGACGAGGAGGAGGGCCCGGCCCCGCTGACCTCGGTGGGGAGCCACTCGGTGGACGACGTGCTGGCCAGCATCGAGACGATGGCCGCGCAACGGCCGATCGCAGCCCAGATCGTCGCGCTCACCGACTCCGACCACACCGGGGCCAAGGAGGTGGCCCGGCTGCTGTCGGCGGACCCGGCGCTGAGCGGGCGGGTGCTGAAGCTGGCCAACTCCGCCTACTACGGGATGCGCGGGCGGGTGTCCTCGCTGCAGTTCGGGATCACCGTCGTGGGCTTCGCCGTCGTCCGGTCGATGGCCACCGTCGCGCTCACCGGCACCGAGGAGTCCGCCGAGCTGCCGGAGGACTTCTGGACCGTCAGCACCCACCTGGCGCTGGCCGCCTCGGCGCTGGCGCCCCGGATGGGACGACGACCGGCCGACGCGCTGTGCGTCGGGCTGCTGGCCCAGCTGGGCGTGGCACTGCTGAGCCACCACGACCCGGTCGGGTACGCCGAGGTGCGGGCCAGTGGCACGACCCCGGCGGCCCGCCGTCCCGCCGAGGTGGCCCGCTACGGCGTGGACACCCTGGAGCTGACCGCGGTCGCCATGCACCGCTGGGGGTTCCCCGACGCCCTGGCCGACCCGCTGCTCGAGCTCGACGACCCCACCTCGGCGGCCGGCGGACTGCTCCGTGGTGCGTTGGAGCTCACCTCCCGGCTGACCGTGCCCGGGCACTCCCGGGAACGGATCGAGGGGCTGACCTGCCGGCGGGTGACCGAGACCGACCTGCCGCCGCTGCTGGCGGAGGTGCGGACCGGCGCCGCCGAGCTCCGGCGGGCACTCGTCGGCTGACAGGCGGGGGCTCGCCGGGGACAGTGGACCCCGTGTTCGAGATCCACGAGATGGCCCTGCTGACCCGCGAGGTGCTCCGCGAACGGACCGCGGACCTGGTCGCCGAGGCCTGCGCCTGGGCCGTCGGCACCAGCGACCGCCCGCACCACCTGCGCCGCCGCGGCCGGTTGGTCGCCACCGGCACCACGGTCGGCATCCGCGCCGAGAACGGCCAGCCGCTGGCCGACGAGGAGGGCGGTCGGCTCGACCTGGGCGACGCCCGGCCGGGCAGCTTCGCCGACGCGCTGAACATGACCGACGGGGACGGCGTGCTCTACGCCGACCGCTTCGACGCCGAGGTGCTGGAGCCCTTCGCGCTGGACACCTGCGTGCGCGCCGGGGAGCGGCTGCGCCGGGCCCGTCCCGCCGCCTGGGCCGAGCTGGCCGACGAGGTCGGGGAGGACGCCGACGACGTGCCGGCCGTCGTCCGGGCGGGGGAGTGGGAGGCGCCGCTGCGCACCGAGGCCGAGCTGCTGGTGCTGGCCGCGATCGGCGGCACGTCGCTGGCGCTGGTGGAGGCCGAGGGGCTGCCGCTGTCGCTGGTGCGCGCCGCCGAGCAGCTGACCCGGGCGGCAGCGCCCGTCCCGCCGCCGGCCGCTCCTGCTCCGGACGCGCTGGCCGGGGTGCTGTTCCTGGCCGACGCCGCCCTCGATGCCGCCGGGCTGCCCACGCCGGTGCCACCGGCGGACACCATCCGGGTGCTGGACGCGCTGCTGGCCGAGGGGCTCGAGCGCGAGGAGCTGCTCGCCGTGCTGGACCAGCTGCCGCTGGAGCCCGCCACCGCGGCCGACCTGCGCCGGCTGGCCGAGCGACTGCCCGACTGAGGACCCTGGTCAGGCCGGGAGGTCGCCGTCCAGGATCGGGGGGTGGACCGCATCGACTCACCCGACAGTCCCGACTCCGCCGACGACTCCGGGGTCCTGGAACCCGGCGACAGCCTGTACGAGACGGGTCCGGACGGCGGGGTGGACGACGTCCTCGACGAGGGCTGGTCCCCGGCGGAGCGGCCCTGGGCCAGCACCGACTGGGGCACCACGGGGGAGGAGGAGTCGGCCGGGGAACCGCTGGCCGGACGCCTGGCCCGCGAGCTGCCCGACGGCCCGGGGGACGACGGGGACGACGGGCTGGGCGACTCCACCGACACCGACGGCGAGCTGCGCGACGACCAGGTCGGCGACCGGCGGGCCGGGCGCCTGCTGGCCGGGGAGGACGGCAGCGCGCAGGACGGGGGGATCGACGGCGCCGGGGCCTCGGCGGAGGAGGCCGCGGTGCACGTCGTCCCCGACTGAGCTCAGCCGCCGAGCTGCTGGACCCAGTCCGCGGGCACCCGGCCGGCCGGTCCGGGGGTGGGCTGGTCGGCGGGGTGGCTGGTCGGTGCGGCGAGCTCGGGCCCGGCGACGGAGTCCTGGGTGCGGTAGTCGAAGAACCAGTCCTCACCGGGCTCGTAGCTCTGCATGACCGGGTGCCCGGTCTCCTCGGCGTGCGCGGTGGTGTGCTTGCCCAGCGAGCTGTCGCAGCAGCCGACGTGCCCGCACTGCGCGCAGCGGCGCAGGTGGAACCACCAGGAGCCGCTGGCCTCGCACTCCACGCAGCCCGGGCCGCTCGGCGGGACGGTCGGGTCGATGCCACTCGGTGCGCTCATGCAGCCCAGCGTCTCAGCCCGACCGGCGGGCCCGCAGCTCCTGGGTGCAGCACTTGACGCTGCCCCCGGCGGCCAGCAGCTCGGACAGGTCCACCCCGATCGGCTCGAAGCCGCGGGCGGCCAGGTCGGCAGCGAGCTGGCGGGCCTGCTGGGGCAGCACGACGTGGCGCCCGTCGGAGACCGCGTTGAGCCCGAAGGCCAGCGCGTCGGCCTCGGTGGCCTCGACCGCGTCGGGGAACAGCGTGCGGACGACGGCCTGGCTGCCCGCGGAGAACGCCGGCGGGTACCAGGCGACCGTGGCCTGGCCGTGCAGGTCGTCGAGCACGGTCAGGCAGGTGTCCAGGTGGTAGAAGCGCGGGTCGACCAGGTGCAGGGTGACCACCGGCCGGCCGAAGAGCTCCTGGGCCTCGGCGTGCGCGGCGGTCGAGGTGCGGAAGCCGGTGCCGGCGAGCAGCCAGTCCCCGGCGACCGCGAAGTCGCCCTCGCCCTCGTTGACGTGCTGCGGGCGGTGCACCTCGATGCCCAGGCCGGTCAGGAACCCGGCGTGCAGGTCGGCCTCGGCCCGCCGCTCGGCGTGCGCGAACGAGGCACCCAGCGCCCGGCCGTCGACCACGGTGGCCCCGTTGGCCGCGAACACCATGTCCGGCAGGCCCGGGGCCGGCGGGAGCACGTCGACCCGGTGCCCCAGGGACTCGAACACCGCGACCAGTCCGGCCCACTGGGACAGTGCCCGGTCCACGTCCACCGGGGTGCCCGGGTGCATCCACGGGTTGATCGCGTAGACGACGTCGAAGTGGGTGGGCGGGCACATCGCGTAGTGCCGGGTGCGCGCGGTGCGCAGCGTGGTCGCTGTGGGGGCGGTCTGCAGCGTGGGTGCGGACATCGGGTGGCTCCTGGGGTGGTGCGGGTGGTGACGTCCATGCTCCCGGCTGCGCCTCGCGCAGTCGATGTGCGACACCTGCGTCCTGGTGGCGATCCGTTGCGTGTGCGGGCCCTTCTGTGCAACGGTCTGCCGGTGGACGTCGACGACATCGACCGCGGCATCGTGGCCTTCCTCCGCCGGGACGGCCGGGCGACCTTCGCCGAGATCGGCGCCGAGGTCGGGTTGAGCGCCCCGGCCACCAAGCGCCGCGTGGACCGGCTCGTCGCCTCGGGGGCGATCTCCGGGTTCGCCGCGATCGTCGACCCGGCCGCGCTGGGCTGGTCGACCGAGGCCTACGTGGAGGTGTCCTACTCCGGGGTGGTGTCCCCGGACCGGCTGACCGCGGACTACACCGCGATCACCGAGGTGGTCAGCGCCTGGACCGTCTCCGGCGTCGCCGACGCGGTGGTGCACGTGCAGGCCCGCGACGTCCGACACCTGGAGGAGGTCATCCAGCGGATCCGGGTGCTGCCCGACGTCACCGGCACGCAGACCGAGATCGTGCTGTCCCGGCTCTTCCAGCGCAGTCCGGACTGACGGCCGTCAGGGCACCGTCAGGACGGCCGGCAGCACCGTCAGGGACCCGTCAGGACGCCCGCCGTGGCGAGGCGTCCCGGGGCAGGGTCGACGCGTGACCACCGCACTGACCCGCCCCCCGTCCGCCCCCGCCACCAGGGCCTTCCTGCGACCGGAGCTGGTCGCCTCGGCCTGCCCCGCCTGCTGGCCGCCGCGGCTGCGGGGTGCGCACCCCGGGCTGGTGCACGCCGTCGAGGTGCACCGGGCGACCGACGAGTTGTCCGGTGAGCCCGAGGTCGCCGTGTGCGGGGCGATCGTGATCGCCGGCAGCGAGCCGTTCCAGGCCACCGCGGCCGCGTGCGGTGTCTGCGCGGCCGCAGCGGGCTGAGACCCGGCCCGCTCAGACCTCGTCGACGGCGAAGGTGCGGGTGGGGGAGACGAACTCCTCCTGCGCGGCGACCAGGAGGATCTCCCGGCTCCCCGCCTCGGCGGTCGTCCGCAGCAGGCCGAACACCGAGGCCGCGGCCCGGCCCAGCGCCTCGCCGGCCGAGCCGGTGGACAACCAGTGCGCCAGGAACAGCGCGGCGATCGCGTCGCCGGCGCCGTTGACCGACACGTCCAGCTTCGGGGTGCGCACCCGCCAGTGCCGGCCGCCCTCGCTGGCCAGCAGGTCGACCGCGTCGTCCGGGGTGTCCTCGACGTCCAGGCTGGTGGTCAGCACGACCCGCGGACCGGTGGCCTGCAGGGCGGCGACGGCGTCGCGCACCTGGTCCAGGGTCGTCGTCCTCCGACCGGTGAGCAGGTCCAGCTCGTAGTGGTTGGGGGTGACCACGTCGGCGGCGGGCACCGCGGTGTCGCGCATGAACTCGGCGATGCCCGGCCGGACGAACACCCCGCGGCCGACGTCACCGATCACCGGGTCGCAGCAGTAGACGGCGGCCGGGTTGGCCGCGCGCACCCGGGCCACGGTGCCGACGACGGCGTGCCCGATGTCGGCCGAGCCCAGGTAGCCCGACAGCACCGCGTCGCAGCTGCCCAGCACGCCGCGGGCGTCGATGCCGTCCACGACCTCCTCGACGGCCTGGCCGTCGAAGACCCGGCCGGTCCAGGCGCCGTAACCGGTGTGGTTGGAGAACTGGACGGTGTGCACGGGCCACACCTCGTGCCCGAGACGCTGCAGCGGGAAGACCGCGGAGGAGTTGCCGACGTGCCCGTAGGCCACGTGGGACTGGATCGACAGGACGTTCACCACGACCGGTGACCCTGTCACACGCGCCGGTCAGCTCCCGACGGGCCGCCCGAACGCGGCAGCCGCACGGACGGCGGGTGGGACGGAGGCGGCGAGCTCGGTGTCCGGTGCCGCCCCGAGCGCCCCGTTGACCGTGGCGAACGCGATCCGCAGGCCGAGGAAGACCGTCAGCGACAGCACGGTGGCGTCGTCGAACCCGACGGCCCGCAGCGCGTCGACGTCGTCCCGGGTGGTGCCGTTGGGGTCGCGGGCGGCCTGGGCTGCGAACCGGACCAGGGCCCGGTCGCCCGGGGTGAGGGGCCCGTCGTCGCCGGTGAGCGCGGCGACGGCGACGTCCTCCCCGGCGGCCGTCGCCAGCCGGTCGCCCCAGGCCAGTGCGCAGTACCCGTCCTCGCGGGCGGCGGCCGCCGCGGTGACCAGGAGCCCCCGCTGGCGCAGCGTCAGGCCCGCTCCGGCGAGGCCGAGCAGGTCGAAGAGCGCGGTCTGCAGCTCGGGGCGGTGCGCCCACACCCGGCTCAGACCCAGCACGTGGCCGTGCTCGGCGGTGTCCTCGGCGTAGAGGGCGCGGGCGGCCGGGGTGTCGGGTGGCTCGGCGAGGAACGCGGGCACGGTGACCTCCTGGGGTCGGCTGCGCGGACCGTACCGCCGATCACCCCACCCGTTCGGCGGTCACCACCAGGTTGTCGGTGTAGCTGCGGGCGCCGCCGTCGAAGTCGCCGGTGCAGGTGATCAGCCGGACGACGTCCTGGGCGGTCGCGCCGAAGACCGCCTCGGTCGGGAAGGTGTCCTTGGCGACCTGCTCGGTGCCGGTGACCGCGTAGACGGCGACCGTCCCGTCGGCGACGGTGAGCTCGACGGTGTCCCCGGGCTGCAGGTCGCGCAGCTCGTAGAACACCGCGGGCCCGGCGGTGGAGTCCACGTGGCCCATCAGCACCGTCGGACCACGCGCCCCGGGGCGACCGCCGGGGGTGAACCAGCCGGCGTCGTCGAAGTCGGCCGGCACCTCGGCGGTGCCGTCGGCGGCGATGCCCAGGTCGATCAGGTCCCGGGTGACGCCCAGCGCCGGGATGGACAGCGCGGTGGGCTCGGGCACCTGCGACGGGTCGAGGGACGACGTGGGCGGTGGGGGGGCCGGCGTCGCCGGTGTCGTCGCCGGTGCCGCGGGGGGCGGTGCCGCCGCGGGCTCCACGGCGCCCGCGCACCCGGTCAGCACCAGCGCGGCGCCGAGTCCGAGCGCGGCGCCGCGGAGCCCGCGGGAGGTCACTGCTGGGCGGTGCGGCGACGGAGCAGGAGCGCCCCGCCGGCGGCGAGGAGCGCGGAGCCGCCGACCAGGCCGACGACGGTCCCCGTGGACCCGTCGTCGGCCAGGACGGAAGTGCCACCGGCGCCGGTCTCGACCCCGCCGACCGGGATGGCGGTCAGCTGGCCGCGCACCGCCCCGGCCGCGAAGGCCGCGGTGTGCGTGTCGGTGAAGAACGCCGAGGGGTCGGCCTCGATCTGGTCGAGGGTGAAGCCCTCACCGGTGTCCGCGCCGTTCGCGACCACGCCCGTGGTGAAGGGGCCCTGCAGGCAGCCGGAGCTGGTGAGGGTGCCGGAGCCGTCGTCCTCGGGGTTCGGGAACGCGATCCGCGGCGGCCCGGCCTGGCCGGCGTCGCCCTGGTGGATGTGCGTCGCGGTCTTGGCCGGCGACTGGTAGGGCGGGGTCACCCCGGTGAGGCTGATGTCGTAGCAGATCACCTCGGTGTCGGAGTTGATCATGTACGTGAACGTGCCGGAGGCGCCGGGCTCGCCGGGCGTGGCCACCCCGTCGTTGTTGATCACCATGTCGGGGGTGGCCATCGCGGTGAAGGCGCTGGTGAAGGAGGCCGGGCGGGGCACCTCGGTCTCGGCGGCGGCGGGGCCGACGGCGGTCAGCGCGAGGGCGCCGGCGGCACCGACGACGACGGAGGTGCGGAGCAGGGCGGTGCGGGTGCGGGTCACGGCAGGACTCCCGGTGCTCGGTGGTGGCGGTCACCGGGGACTACGGGGGCGGGGGCACCCGCGTTCACCCAGCCGGGTCAGAAGTCCGACGCGAGGACGACGGTGCCGGTGCTGTCGAGCACCTCGAACCCGGTCGCGTCCTCCCGCAGCACCGAGCTGTTGAGGTTGCAGTCCAGCTGGCCGGGGCCGATGCCGAGGAACTCCCCGGCGGGCACCGAGTCTCCGTCGACCTCGGTGACCTGCACCCGGTACACCTCCCCGGCGGTGAAGCCCTCACCGGACAGCTGGACCTCCATGCCCCAGGTGTGCGGGACGACGTCGGCGGTGGCCTCGACGTCGGCATCGGCGACCTGCACCGCGACGGCCTCCAGCGGCAGCGGGTCGGGCACCGGGCGGGCGACCCAGCCCACGACCACCCCGGCCGCGGCGATCCCGACCGCGGCCACGGCGGGTGCCCACCGACGGCGGTGCAGCGGGACGGGCGCGGTGGCCTGCTCGGCGGCGATCCGGGCCAGCACGGCGTCACCGAGCCCGGGCGGGGGAGCGGGGGCGTCGTCGAGCCGATCGGGGTCGACCCCGGCGAGCCGGGCGCGCAGCGGGGTGAGGGCGGCCAGCTCCGCGCGGCAGGCCGCGCACCCGTCCAGGTGCGCCCGGACGGCGGCCCGTTCGGCGTCGTCCCCGTGCCCGAGGGCGTACCCCCCGAGCGCCTCGCGCTGTTCCCGGTGCGTGCTCACGGTTCCACCCCCATCTCCTCCATCGCCAGCCGCAGTGCCTTCAGTCCGTAGAACACCCGGCTGCGCAGTGTGCCCACCGGGATGCCGAGCTCGGCAGCCACCTCGCCGTGCGGCCGGCCGCGCAGGTGGGTCTGCACGATCGCGGTCCGGTGGTCCGGGCCGAGTCGGCGCAACGCCTCCTCGACCACCCAGGCGTCCACGAGCTGCTCGTCGAGCACCCCGCCGGCCGGGACGTCGGCACCGGCGGTGTCGCTGAGCTGGCCCTGCCACGGGCGGACGGCGAACCGCCGCGTCTCGTCGACCACCACGTTGCGGGCGATCGCGAAGAGCCAGGTCCGCAGGCTCGCCAGCTGGGGGTCGTAGGAGTCCGCCGCGCGCCAGGCCCGCAGGAACACCTCCTGGACGACGTCCTGGGCGGCCCCGCCGTCACCGAGCTGGCGCAGTGCAAACCGGTACAGCTCGGCCCCGTGCGCGGCGTAGGCCTCCCGGGCGTCGAAGCGCTCGACGTCGCGGGGCGTCGCCGACCTGCCCAGCCGTCCCATCACGCCCCTTCCGCCCGGTGTCCCTGCGGTGTGTCTACGGCTGTGCCGCCTCCGCCGTTCACCAGTCACCCCATGACGGTGATCATGGGCTGCGTGCCAGTGGACACGCCGACGGCAGCGTGTCCACCGGCAACGAGCCCATGATCACCGGGGGCGCGGGCGGAGGCCTGTAGCCGAACGGGGTCACGGGGTGGTCACGATTCCCCTGTGGACTGCCGATGAGATCCGCATGAGCGCTCCGGCAGCTTCTGTCGTGACCACCGGGCGGAGCCCGCACTGGTTCGACCCCGCGCACCAGGCCGCGATCACGGCGGCGTACGAGTCCCTGTGCACCACGATCGCCGCGATGCGCGTGGTCGGTGCCCGCACCCCGGTCGGTCCGACCGCGCACCGGGTGCGCGAGCTGGGCCGGCTCGCCGCGGCCAGTCAGCTGCCCGCGCGCGCCGCCCTGCTGCGTTGGGGCGCGCTGCCCGCGTCGGCCCGCCAGCAGCTGCTCGACGCCTGGTACACCCCCGCACGCTGAACGGCCCCGTCGCGAGAGCGACGGGGCCGTTGCGCGGGTGCCTCAGGCGTCGATGACCACCGGGATGATCATCGGGCTGCGGCGACCGTTGCGGTTCGCCCAGCCGGCGACGGCCCGGGTGATGAGCTGCTCGAGCTGCAGCGCACCGCCCACGCCCTCCTCGGCGGCCTTGGCCAGCGCCTTCTCGATCAGCGGCACCACGGACTCGAAGGTCGTCTCGTCGTGCACGAAGCCGCGGGCGAGGAAGTCCGGGGTCTCGGCGAGCAGGCCGGTGTCGGCGTCGACGATGGCGACGACGGTGATGACGCCCTCCTCGGCGAGGTTGCGCCGGTCCTTCAGCGAGGCCTCGGTCGCCCCGCCCACGGTGGCGCCGTCGACGTAGACGTTGCCGGCGCTGACCTTGCCGGTGATCCGGACCCGGCCGTCGACCAGGTCGACGACGTTGCCGTCCTCGGCCAGCACGACCCCGCGGGGGTGCACGCCGGTCTTGATCGCCAGCTCGCCGTTGGCCTTGAGGTGCCGCCACTCGCCGTGCACCGGCATCACGTTGCGCGGCTTGACGATGTTGTAGCAGTAGACGAGCTCGCCGGCGCTGGCGTGCCCGGACACGTGCACCTTGGCGTTGCCCTTGTGGACGACGTCGGCGCCCCAGCGGGTCAGCTCGTTGATGATCCGGTAGATCGCGTTCTCGTTGCCGGGGATGAGCGAGCTGGCCAGCAGCACGGTGTCGCCCTCGGAGATGCGGATGACGTGGTCGCGGTTGGCCATCCGGCTCAGCGCGGCCATCGGCTCGCCCTGCGACCCGGTGCAGATGACGCACACCTGGTCGGCGGGCAGCTTGTCCATCTGCTTGAGGTCGACCACGAGGCCCTTGGGCACGTCGAGGTAGCCCAGCTCGCGCGCGATGCCCATGTTGCGGACCATCGAGCGGCCGACGAAGGCGACCTTGCGGCCGTGCGCGTGGGCGGCGTTGAGCACCTGCTGGATGCGGTGCACGTGGCTGGCGAAGCTGGACACGATGACCCGCTTGGGGGCGGTGCGGAACACCCGCTCGATGGCCGGCACCAGATCGCCCTCGCTGAGGGTGAACCCGGGCACCTCGGCGTTGGTGGAGTCGGTCATGAACAGGTCGACGCCCTCCTCGCCGAGCCGGGCGAACCCGCGCAGGTCGGTGATGCGGCGGTCGAGGGGGAACTGGTCCATCTTGAAGTCGCCGGTGTGCAGCACGAGGCCGGCGGCGGTGCGGATGGCGACGGCCAGGGCGTCGGGGATGGAGTGGTTCACCGCGAGGAACTCGGTGGAGAACGGCCCGAAGTCCAGCGTGTCGCCCTCGGCGACCTCGCGGGTGACCGGCTTGATCCGGTGCTCCTCGAGCTTGGCCTTGATGAAGGCCAGGGTCAGCTTGGAGCCGACCAGCGGGATGTCACGGCGCTCGCGCAGCAGGTAGGGCACGCCACCGATGTGGTCCTCGTGCCCGTGCGTGAGCACGATCGCCTCGATGTCGTCCATCCGGTCCCGGATGGAGGTGAAGTCGGGGAGGATGACGTCGACGCCGGGCTGGTGCTCCTCGGGGAACAGCACCCCGCAGTCGACGATCAGCAGGCGGCCGTCGAACTCGAAGACGGTCATGTTGCGGCCGATCTCGCCGAGGCCACCCAGGGCGACGACTCGCAGACCTCCCTCCGGGAGGGCCGGGGGCGTCTTCAACTCGGGGTGCGTGCGGCTCATGGGCCTCACGCTACGGCGTGCCACCGACACTCCGGTCCGTTGGCGTGTCGCCCGCCTGGTCAGGGCTCCAGCAGCACGACCGGGATCCGTCGGCGGGTCCGGCTCTGGTAGGTCACGTAGGAGCCGAACGTGCTGCACGCCAGCGACCACCAGCGGGCCCGTTCGGCCCCGGTGACCTCCCGGGCCCGCAGGTCCAGGCGGGTGTCGCCGTCGCGCAGCTCGACCTCGGGGTGGGCCAGCACGTTGGCGTACCAGTGCGGGTGGGCGTCGCCGCCGCGGGTCGAGGCGACCGCCGCGTAGACGCCGCCGAGCTCCACCCGCATCAGCGGGGTCTTGCGCACCAGGCCGGTCCGCGCGCCCCGGTGGGTCAGCAGGACCACCGCGCGCCCGTCGACCGCGGTGCCCGTGGCCTCGATCTGCTCGACCTCCGCCCGCACCCACGGCACGGTGCTCGGCGCGTACTCCCCGTCCAGCGGCACCGCCCCAGTCTGCCGGGTGGCGCCCGGGCGGACCGACCGTGCGTCATCCCCCGGTCGGAGCCGGCATCCCCCGTGGGGGCGACGACCGGGGGGCCGCGGCTCGCTACGGTCATGCCCGATGACCAGCGGACCGGACACCGGCGCGGCGGGCTCCACGGCCCCCGTCGTCCCCGGCCGTCCCGGCGCGGTGGCGCGGTGGCGTCGTCCGGTGTCCATCGGGCTCCTGGCCGTGGGGACCCTGGTCTGCGTCGTCGTCTTCTGGCAGTCGGTCGTCGGCTGGTTCGCCACGCTGGCCGGCGTCGAGTGGCGCTGGGCGCTGCTCGCCGTGGCCGTGCAGCTGGTCTCCATGCAGGCCCTGGTCGCCCAGCAGCGGCTGCTGCTGCGCGCCGGCGGGGGCTTCGGCCCGCACGGCAGCCTGACGGTCACCGTCTACGGCGGCAACGCCATCGCCGTCGGCCTCCCGCTGGCCGGCTCGGCCGCCAGCGTCGCCTACTCCTTCCGACGCCTGCGCGACCTGGGCAACAGCACCGCGCTGGTCAGCTGGACCCTGGCCGTCTCCGGGGTCTGCTCGACGGTCAGCCTGGCCGCGGTGGTGGCGATCAGCTCCGCGGCCACCGGGTCGACCGTCGGTGCCGCCATCGCCTCGCTGGCCTCGGTCGCCGTCGTCGTCCCGGTGCTGGTGCTGCTGGCCGTCACCCGCAGCACCGAGGCCAAGCACCTGGTGGTCCGGTTGGCGCAGCACCTGCTCAAGCCGTTCGCCCGCTGGTGGCGTGCGCTGCGGCCCTCGGTCGTCGGTCCCGCCGTGGACGACGTGCTCACCTCGCTGGGCTCCATCCGGATCGGTGCGGCCAAGGCCACCGGTGCCGCCGCCTACGCGCTGGCGAACTGGGTGCTCGACGCGCTGTGCCTGGGGCTGGCCGTGCTGGCGGTCGGCGCCTCCCTCCCGTGGCCCGGCGTCGTGCTGGCCTGGGCCGCGGGCGCGCTGGTGTCCTCCACCCGGCTCACCCCCGGTGGCATCGGCGTCGTCGAGGCGGCGCTGGCCTCGGCGCTCGTCGCCGCGGGCCTGCCCGCCAGCCAGGCGGTGCCCGCCGTCGTCGTCTACCGGTTCGTCAGCCTGTGGCTGCTGGCCGCGATCGGGGCGCTCTGCCTGGTCCTCGCCCCCCGCCCGGTGCACCCGCCCGAGCTCGACGCCCCGCAGCCCGACCCCCAGCGGCGGCCGGGCTCCTAGGCCGGGTGCCCCGCCGGGGTGGGTCCTGCGGCCCGCCGGACCCACGCGGGCGCCGGGGATGGGAGGCTGTGCCCTGCAGGACGTGATCTCGATGAGTGCAGGAGCAGGGCATGCCGCAGGGCTTCGTGAAGTGGTTCAACGCCGAGAAGGGGTTCGGTTTCATCGGACCCGACGACGGCGGTGAGGACGTCTTCGTTCACTTCTCGGCGATCGAGGAGTCCGGTGGCTTCCGCAGCCTGGACGAGGGCGCGCGCGTCGAGTACGACGCCAGCCCCGGCCAGCGCGGCCTCCAGGCCGACCGGGTGTCCCCGCTGGGCGGCCCGCCGGTGCAGGTCGACCGCTCGCAGTCCCGCGAGCCCCGCCGGGACGACCGGCGGGAGGACCGCCGCGAGGAGCGCGCGCCCCGCCGCGAGGCCCCCCGCCGCGAGCCCGCCCGCGCACCCCGGTCCTCCGGGGGCGGCGCCGAGGGCACGGTGCAGTTCTTCAACTCCGAGAAGGGGTTCGGCTTCATCACCCCCGACGACGGCGGGGACGACGTCTTCGTGCACTTCTCGGCCATCGCCGACGACGGTGGCTACCGCTCCCTCGAGGAGGGCCAGCGGGTGCTCTTCGAGGCCGCCCAGGGCGACCGCGGGCTGCAGGCCACCCACGTCGAGCCCCTCGCCGGTGGTGGCGGCGGCTACGACCAGGGCGGGTACGACGCCCCGTCCGCGGCCGGCTCCGGCCTGCCGCAGGCCACGGTCCGGTTCTTCAACGGCGAGAAGGGCTTCGGCTTCCTCCAGCCCGACGACGGCGGGGACGACGTCTTCGTGCACTTCTCCGCGATCGCCGACGACGGCGGCTACCGCTCCCTCGAGGAGGGCCAGCGGGTGGAGTTCGAGGCCGCCCAGGGCGACCGCGGGATGCAGGCCACGCACGTCCAGCCGCTCTCCGGCGGTGGCGGTGGCCGCTCGCAGGGCCGGGACCAGGGGCGGCAGAACGCCGGCGGGTACGGCGGCGGCTCGGGCCTCGCCCAGGGCACCGTGCGGTTCTTCAACGCCGACAAGGGCTTCGGCTTCGTCGAGCCCGACGACGGCAGCCGCGACGTGTTCGTGCACTTCTCGGCCATCGAGGACGACGGCGGCTACGGCGACCTGGCCGAGGGCCAGCGCGTCGAGTTCGCGGCCAGCCTCGGCGACCGGGGCCCGCAGGCCGACGTCGTCCGCCCGCTGGACTCCGCCGGTCCGCCCCCGCGGCGCGACCCGGCCCGCCGGGAGATGCGCCGCGACCCCGGCCGGTCCACCCGCGTGAGCAGAACCGCAGCGCGGCCCGGTCGGTGCCCACCCCGCTGGAGGGCGGCAGCGAGGGCACCGTGAAGTGGTTCCACGCGGAGAAGGGGTTCGGCTTCATCGCCCCCGACGACGGCAGCGCCGACGTGTTCGTGCACTTCTCCGCGATCGCCGACCGCGGCGGCTACCGCGACCTCGAGGAGGGCCAGCGGGTGCAGTTCACCGCCACCCCCGCCGAGCGCGGCCCGCAGGCCGACCAGGTCGAGCCCATCTGACCCGACTCGTCAACGGGGGGCGTGCAGGCGGGCGTGGAGCTCGCGGACCCGGGCGGCGAGCTCCTCGTCGGGGCCGTCGACCGGGATGCCCGGTGCCACCGCGGTGACGGGCAGGGTGGCCACCGGACCGGGCGGGACGCCCAGCTCGCCGAGCCACTGCGCCAGCTGGGCTGAGGAGCTGGCGTAGACGATGCGGCCCAGGCCCACCCAGGCGTGCGCCGCCGAGCACATCGGGCAGTGCTCGCCGGAGGTGTAGACGGTGGCACCCGGACGGTCCGCGGGGGCCACGTGCTCCGCCGCCCAGCGGGCCAGCTCGAACTCCGGGTGCCGGGTGGCGTCACCGCCGGCGATCCGGTTGCGGTCCTCGGCGAGCACGGTGCCGTCGGCGGCCACCAGCAGCGAGCCGAACGGCTCGTCCCCGGCCTCCAGGGCCTCGGTGGCCAGCTCCACGCAGCGCGCCAGGTGCGCGCGGTCGACGTCGGTGAGGCTCACAGCGACACCACGGTGCCCTCGGTGGCGCTGCGCCGGGCGGCGTCGAGCACCACGGCGGTGGCGACGGCGTCCCGGGCGGGCACGGGCACCGGACCCCGGCCGCGGACGGCGTCGGCGAACGCCGGGTAGAACACGTCCCACCGGCCGCGCTCGGTGCGCACCGGTTCCCCGTCCGGGCTGCCGCGGTACACCGCGCCCCAGGCCGACTCCGGCTCCTCGCCCCACTCCTCGCCGAGCGTGGCCGGCGAGCGGCCGGCGACCAGGTGGTCCTCCTGCCCGTCGATCCCGCCGACGACGTAGCTGCCGGTCGAGCCGGTGACCCGGAAGCGCGGGCCGGGGGCGCCCTGCCGCCAGCTCCCGCCCAGCACCGACCGGGCGCCACCGGTGTGCTCCAGCACCACCAGCACGTCGTCGTCCAGCCCCGAGTCGCGCACCGACCAGTGCGCGGAGACGGTGGACACCGGCCCGAGCAGCACCAGGGCCTGGTCGACCAGGTGGCTGCCGAAGTCCAGCAGTGTGCCGCCACCGGCCGCGCCCGGTCCGTTCTCCGGCGCCAGCCGCTCGAAGCGCGACTCGAACGAGCGCAGCTCGCCGAGGGCGCCGTCGGCGACCAGGCGCTGCACGGTCAGGAAGTCGGAGTCCCACCGGCGGTTCTGGTAGGGCGACAGGGGCAGGCCGGCCGCCTCGGCCCGCTCCACCGACGTCAGCGCGGCCGTCGGGTCCAGGGCGAACGGCTTGTCGCAGACGACGGCCAGGCCGAGGTCCAGCGCCCGGTCGGTCAGCGGGCTGTGCGTGTCGGCCGGGGTGGAGATCGCCACGGCCTCGGCGCCGGCGTCGCGCAGCGCCTCCAGGGAGTCGAACGTCGTCGTCCCCGGGTGCTCGGCGGTGGCCTGTGCGCGGCGTTCGGGCGAGGTGGTCACCACGCCCAGGAAGTCGACGCCCGGGGCGGCGGCCAGCAGCGGGGCGTGGAAGAACCGCCCGCCGAAGCCGTAGCCGACGAGGCCGAACCGGACCGGGGCGGAGGAGTCGTCCATGAGGCGATCATCGCCTGTCACCCGGCTGTGGGTGTGCCAGGGGCGGTTTGTCGATCAGGGCCGCTGGCAACCCCCACCCCATGACCGCCTCGCCCCAGACCCGGGTGACCACCGACGACGCCGGCATCCCGGCCGCCAGCGACGAGCACTCGCTCACCGCCGGCGCCGACGGCCCGATCCTGCTGTCCGACCACTACCTGATCCAGAAGATGGCCCAGTTCAACCGTGAGCGGGTGCCCGAGCGCGTGGTGCACGCCAAGGGCGCCGGCGCGTTCGGCACGTTCCGGGTGACCGGCGACGTCAGCCACCTCACGAAGGCGCACTTCCTGCAGCCGGGCCGCGAGACCCCGATGCTGGCCCGGTTCTCCACCGTGGCCGGCGAGCAGGGCTTCCCCGACACCGTGCGCGACCCCCGCGGCTTCTCGCTGAAGTTCTACACGCAGGAGGGCAACTACGACCTGGTCGGCAACAACACCCCGGTCTTCTTCGTCCGCGACCCCTCGAAGTTCCAGGACTTCATCCGCTCGCAGAAGCGCCGCGCCGACACCGGGCTGCGCGACAACAACATGCAGTGGGACTTCTGGACGTTGTCCCCGGAGTCCAGCCACCAGGTGACGATCCTGATGAGCGACCGGGGCATCCCGCGGACGCTGCGGCACATGAACGGCTACGGCAGCCACACGTTCCTCTGGGAGAACGCCGCGGGGGAGAAGCACTGGGTCAAGTACCACTTCAAGACCGACCAGGGCGTCGAGACCTTCTCCGACGACGAGGCGGCCGCGATGGCCGGTGAGGACGGCGACTTCCACCGCCGCGATCTGGCCGACGCGATCAAGGCCGGGGAATTCCCCACCTGGACGGCGTACGTGCAGGCCATGCCGTTCGAGGACGCCGTCGGCTACAAGGTGAACCCCTTCGACGTCACGAAGACGGTCTCGCAGAAGGACTACCCGCTGATCGAGGTCGGCACGATGACCCTGGACCGCAACCCGGAGAACTACTTCGCCCAGATCGAGCAGTCCTCCTTCGAGCCCTCGAACCTGGTGCCCGGGATCGGCCCGTCGCCGGACAGGATGCTCATCGGCCGGCTGTTCAGCTACCCCGACGCGCACCGCTACCGGATCGGCGCCAACTACCTGCAGCTGCCGGTGAACGCCCCGGTCTCCCCGGTGAACAGCTACAACAAGGACGGCGCGATGCGCTACAGCAACCCGTCGGACCCCGTCTACGCACCCAACAGCTTCGGTGGCCCCCAGGCCGACCCGGCCTACGCCGAGCCGGGCTGGCACGTGTCGGGGGAGATCATGCGGGCCGCGGCGACGCTGCACGCCGAGGACGACGACACCACCCAGGCCGGCACCCTCGTGCGGGAGGTCATGGACGACACCGACCGCGAGCACCTGGTGGCCAACATCGTCGGGCACGCCTCCGACGCGGCGGTCACCGCGGCGATGAAGCCCCGGATCGTGGAGTACTGGCGCGCGATCGACCCGGGCATCGGCGCCGCGGTCGAGAAGGAACTGCTCGGCGCGTGAGCACCCCCTGCTGACCCGGCCCGTCGGGGTCGGGTCAGCAGGGCAGGTCGTGGTCCAGCAGGCGGCCGTCGCGCTCGACCACGTACTGGCTGAGCACGACGTCGCCGCCGGCCGTGAGCGGGGCGTCCCCGCAGTGCACGGCGGCCTCGGTGCGGCTCTGCGCGCCGGCCAGCCAGCTGTCCAGCTCGTACAGCGGGCTGGACGGCGGGACCAGGCCGACGATCTGCTGCCACTGCTGGCCGGTCGAGTAGAGCCCCACCTCGGCGCCGGTGGAGCCGAGGTAGTCGGCCATCCCCTCCAGCGTCGCGCGGTTGGCGGCGAGGGCCGCGGCCGAGCCGGACTGCCAGGTGTTCATCGTCTCGACGTCGAGCCACCAGACCAGGTCGGCCGGGACGACGGGGACCCCGGCCTGGGCCGCGGTGGGCAGCAGGAACCCGTGGATGTCGACCGAGGCCCGGGTCTGGCCGTAGACGTAGGAGCAGGCCAGGTCGACGTCCCCGGCGCACTCCCCGTACGGACTGGTGCCGCTGCGCGGCCAGGTGGAGATCTCGTCCTCGAACTGGCCGGGGTTGGCGGTGTTGACGTAGACCTGCAGCCCGGGGTGCTCGGCGACGTCGCCGGAGGCGCGCTGGGCCCAGCGCAGCTGGTCGGCCAGGCACGGGTTGATCGTGGTCGCCACGCCGCCGTTGACCCCGACGATGCCGAAGCCGTGGCCGGCGGGCAGCGGGGTGTCGCACTGCGGGTAGGACACGTCGAACCCCAGGTCCGCGCCGTCGCCCGGAGCGGCCGTGGCGGTGCCGGGCACCAGGGCGAGCGCGGCGGCACCCGCCAGCACACCCGTGACCCGTCGCAGCCCCCGCACGGGCCGAACGTACCGCCCGCGAGCGGAACGGTGGTGTCCCGTTCAACTGCCCGGTGACCTGAAGGTGGACGACGGGTGTCGGACGGCGACCCGTGGCCGGGAGCGCCACCGGGCAGGCGATCATCAGCGGGTGACCGAGGAACCCGGACGTCTGCAGCGCCGGCTGACCACCCGGGACGCCGTGGCCATCGGACTGGGCTCGATGCTCGGCGCCGGGGTCTTCGTGGTCTGGGCACCCGCGGCGGCCGTCGCCGGCTGGTGGCTGCTGGCCGGTCTCGCCGTGGCCGCCGTCGTCGCCTGGTGCAACGCGACCAGCACCGCCGCCCTGGCGGTGCACCTGCCGGTCTCGGGCGGCGCCTACGCGTTCGGCCGCGACCGCCTGGGCCCGTGGTCGGGGTTCCTGGCCGGCTGGGCGTTCGTCGTGGGCAAGACCGCGTCCTGCGCGGCGATGGCGCTGACCGTGGGGGCCTACCTCTGGCCGGACCAGGCTCGCTTCGTCGCCCTGGGGGCCGTGCTGCTGCTGGTCGCGGTGGACGCCGCCGGCATCACCCGCACCGCCCGGGTCACCCGGGTCCTGTTGGCCCTCACGCTCACGGCCCTGGCCGCCGTGGTCCTCTCCGCCCTGCCCGCGGGTGCGGCCCCGGCGACGGCCACCGTCGGCGGGCCGAACGGGGTGCTGACCGCGGCCGGCCTGCTCTTCTTCGCCTTCGCCGGGTACGCCCGGATCGCCACGCTCGCCGAGGAGGTGCGCGACCCGCAGCGCACGATTCCCCGGGCGGTGTCGGCGGCCCTGGGCCTGGCGGTGGTGGTCTACGCCGTCGTCGGGGTCGTCGTCCTGGTGGTGCTGGGCCCGGCCGGGCTCGCCGGGTCGGTGGCCCCGCTGGCCGACGCCGTCCGGTCCGGCCCGGTGCCCGCGCTGGCCTGGGTGGCCACCGCCGGTGCGGTCACGGCGGCCTGCGGGGCGCTGCTCGGACTCGTCGCCGGGGTCACCCGCACCGCGTTGGCGATGGCCCGCGAGCACGACCTGCCCTCCCCGCTGGCCCGGGTCGACCCGCGTCGCGGCACCCCGGTCGTCGCGCAGGTGGTGCTGGCGGTCGCGGTCGGTGCCCTGGTGCTGGTCGGTGACCTGACCACCGTCATCGGGGCCTCGTCGTTCGGGGTCCTGCTCTACTACGCGGTCGCCAACGCCGCGGCCTGGACCCTGCCGCGCGGCTCCCGGCCGGCCCGGTGGGTGCCCGGGCTCGGGTTCGCGGCCTGCCTGGTGCTGGCGGTCTCGCTGCCCGCGGCCTCGGTCCTCGCCGGGCTCGGGGTGGTCGGTGTCGGGCTGGTGGGCCGGGCGGTCGTGCGGTTCGTCTGAGGGACGGGTCAGTGCACGCCGCCGCAGCACTGGTGCGGGTCGCTGATCTCGGCCGGTCGCCAGCGACCGGGCCCGGCCGGCTCGACGAGCAGCCGGTCGCCGTCCGGGGTGCGCTCGGGGCGGAGGTGGCCGTCCAGGGTGTCCACCAGGTCGTCCTCGCCGACCGGGGCGCCGATGCCGACCACCACCAGTCCCGCCTCCACGAGGTCGGCGACCGGGACGGGCCCGGTGAACGAGGGACCGGGGGAGCGGACCACCCGGCCGTCGGACGGGGCCTCGGAGCGGGTCGCCACCGGCCCGCCCAGGGCGTCGGCCAGCCGGGCCGGCAGGCCGTCGTCCCGGTGGTCGGCCGCGCCGGGGGACAGCTGCCAGCTCGCCGTGGTGCGGGCCACCGGGGCGCTGCGGTCGACGTGGGTGAGGACCTGCACCGCGCGCCGGCCGGTGCCGGCCAGCGCGCGGTCCAGGGTGGCCAGCAGGTGGGCGTCGCCGGTCGTCCCGGGCGCGGGGACGCCGACCCACCAGCCCTGGCTCACAGCACGTCCACGAACACCGGGTTGGCGTAGAACCACAGGTCGGCGAACGGGTCCTCGTTGCCGGCCACGTCCATCACCGGGTTGCCGGCCGCGTCGAGCTGGTTGCCGTCGCTGCCGCGCAGCCGCAGGTAGAAGCCCTGCTGGACGTTCGAGAAGGTGTGCGAGAGCCGCACCTTCCCGCGGCGGGCCTGGACGTCCCAGGTCTCCACGACCGTCGTCTGCGGCGCCGACAGCGTGTCCCGGTCGGCGGCGGCGCCGGTGACGGGCCCGCTGATGAGGTCGACCGTGGCCAGCTGCGGCACCTGGCCCGAGGCGTTCGGGCCGGCGGCCCGGTCGACGACCACGTCCACGGTCACCGAGCCGCCGCGGCGCACCCACGTGCGACCGCCCAGGGTCACCCCGCGGGCGTCGCCGTCCCCACGGGTGGCCCGGACCCGCACGTCCAGGCCCTCGATGAGCCGGCCGTGCACGGCCACCACCTGGCCGGACTGCAGCCCCCGCATCACGTCGAGGTAGGCGGGCCGCTGGGCGACCACCAGCGTCGAGCTGTACTGCCCGGGCCAGAAGTCGCCGTAGGTGCTGATCGGGCGCCCGGTGTCGACCGGGGTGCCCCGGGTGCCGGTGGTCGCGTAGTCCGAGCTGCCGGGCACCCGGGTGTCCTGCCAGACCTGGTGGGAGTCACTGGTCGAGGTCACCCACCACGGCTTGCCCTCGGCGAGCAGGGAGTCCCACAGCCCGCCGACCTTCGCCGTCATCCAGTCGAAGCCGCCGTAGGTGCGGTAGGGGTTCTCGGTCGCGGTGGGGGCGTAGCCGGGGAAGGAGTCCTCGCCGGGGGAGGCCTCGTAGAAGCCGCGGCCCTTGCCCGGGCCGCCGGCCGCGGTGGGGATGCCGGCGGCCTGGTGGCCCGGCGCGCCCTCCATGCCCACCGCGACCGACGGGGCGGCGTCCCGCCAGGCGCGGATCTCGTGCGGGCTGTCGATGCCCCGCCGGGCCGGGTGGTTGGCGAACATGAGCGCGATCTCGGTGCGCCGGGCGAGCACCTGCTGGTCCAGGTACTGCAGTGCCTGGACGGCGAACGGCTCGCCGTCCCCGGACGTGGCACGAGTGACCCGGCCGGTGCTCTGCAGGATGCTGCCGTCGTAGGCCAGCTCGAAGGCCCGGAGGATGTCCACGGTGTTCCGCCCCGGGGGCAGGAACACCGTCGCGTGCTCGGCACCGGGGATGTTCCACTCCAGGCCCTGGTAGACCAGCACGTCGCGGTGCGCCTGGCGGGAGGCCTCGATGCGGGGCGTCACCTGGTCGATGGAGAACTTCTGGTGGGCGACGCTGCCGTGGTCGGTGACCACCACCCAGTCCAGGCCGTACTCGGCGGCCTTGGACACCTGGGTCTCCACCTCGTACTGGGCGTCGGGGGAGAACTGGGTGTGGACGTGGTGGTCCCCGGCCAGGAAGCGGGCGTTGCCGCGCCACGGGTTGACCGGGGTAGGACGGCCCCCTGGTCCCGGCCGCGGCGGGGTCGCCTGCGCGGGGCCCGCTCCGGCCACCGCGCCACCCAGCCCGGCGGCGGCACCGGCGACGACGGCGGCCCCGGCCAGGAAGGCCCGGCGGGAGACCGACAGCCGGTCGTCGGCCTCCGGGTCACGCCACGACCCCTCGGCGTGGGTGTGGTCGTGGGTGTGCGGGTGGGTGTGCGGGTGCGCGTGGTCGTGCGTCATGCCGGTGGTCTCCCCGGGTCGCATGCGGCTGCTGACACCCGACCCTGCGGGTTCCCGGGGAGGCACGGGCGACGCACAGGTGGGGCACGGGTGAACAGGACGCGACGGGACGGGGGGTCCCGGAACCTCGGATCGCACACCGCACGCACAGCTGTGACCTGCACGTTCGTGCCCAGGTACCAGTACGGATGGGTTCCCTTCATCACCCATCCGGACGCGACCACGGCCCCGAAGTCCTGCTGTTCCCACACCGGGGACCACTCGACCTGGGAGCCACCGTGAACCTCAAGAACGCAGCATTCAAGCGCACCACCGTCGCCGCCATCGCCCTGAGCGCCGCACTCGGCATGGCCGCCTGCAGCTCCGGCACCGACAGCACCGCGTCGGCCTCGAGCAGCAGCTCGGTCTCCTCGACCGCCTCCTCGGTCAGCAACCCCGACCCGGCGGCCGTCGTCCCCGCGATCTCCGGCGGCGACACCTCGGTCGCCCTCGACCAGGGCTTCCTCGACGCCCTCACCGGCCTGGGCGTAACCCCCGGCGTGACCGGCACCGCGACGCTGGCCGACGGCGCCGTGGACTTCCCGATCACCGGCGGCACCGTGACCCTCTACGACAAGGACTCCGGCTACCGGCCCTTCGTCCAGGGCGTGATCTTCCACCAGGGCTCCGGCCTGTCGCTGACCGCCGGCGCCACCACGGTCGAGCTGTCCAACTTCGTGGTCGACCCGGGCAAGCCGGCCCGGCTGTTCGGCGACGTGAGCGTCAACGGTGAGCTCGCCGTCCCCTCCGCCCCGCTGTTCGACCTCAACGGCACCACCCTGGAGCCGGTCACCACGGACGCCGAGGGCAACGCGGTGCTCACCGGCACCACCGTCGAGCTGTCGGCCGAGGCCGCTCAGCTGCTGAACACCACGTTCGGGGTCACCGCGATCCCGGCGAACCTGGTCATCGGCGTCGCGACCCTCACGGTCGCCACCTCCTGACCCACCCGCACGGCCCGCAGGGGCGCCACCCGCACGTCGGGGTGGCGCCCCTGCTGCGTGTCAGGCGGTCCAGCGCACGGGGAGCCGCTTCACCCCGCGCTGGAAGCTCGACCGCAGCAGCGCCGGCTCGCCGGCGGGCTCCAGCGACGTCGTCCGGGAGAGCAGCTGGCCGAACAGCGCCCGCATCTGCACCCGGGCCAGCTGCGCACCCAGACAGAAGTGCGGACCGTGCCCGAACGTGAGGTGCGGGTTGGGGGAGCGGCGGACGTCGAAGGCGTCGGGGTCGGCGAACACCGCCGGGTCGCGGTTGGCCGAGGTGAAGGACACGACCACCTTGTCCCCGGCCCGCACCGGCACCCCGGCCAGCTCGACGTCGGTGGTCGCGGTCCGGCGGAAGACCATCACCGGGGTCCACCACCGCAGCATCTCCTCGACCGCCCCGGGCAGCAGCGACGGGTCCGCGCGCAGTTCGGCCATCGCGGTCGGGTGCTCCAGCAGGGCGATGAGCCCACCGGGCAGCCCGTTGCGCAGCGTCTCGTTCCCGGCGACGGCGAACAACCAGAACATCGACTCGAACTCCGCGTCGCTGATGGCCCCGCCCTCGTCGACCTGGGCGAGCAGCACGCTCATGACGTCGTCCCCCGGGTGGGCGCGCTTGTGCTCGGCCAGCAGCCGGGCGTAGCCGTAGAGGTCGGGCATCCCCTCGGCGGTCCGCGGGTCGGGCATCGCGCCGTCGGGGCCCGGGTGCGGGCGCAACGCCACCGCCTGCCGGGCGAGGTCGGTGCCCCCGCTGCCGTCGAAGCGCGCGGAGACCGCGTAGTCGGGGTCCTGCCAGCCGATCACCCGGTTGGACCAGTCGTACATGAGCCAGCGGTCCTGCGCCGGCACGCCCAGCACCTCGGCCAGGGTGAGCAGCGGCAGGTCCGCGGCGACGTCCCGGGCGACGTCGACGACGTCGGGACCGGCCAGCACCCGGTCGACCAGGCCGGCCGCGCTGGCCTCGATCGCGGCGGTGAGCGCGGCGACCGCCCGCGGGGTGAAGCTCGTCGTGAGCAGCCGGCGCAGCCGGGCGTGGTCGGGCGGGTCGGTGTTCAGCATCATCCGCCGGGCGAGGGGCAGGTCGGCGGCGTCGCGCACCTGGGTGGCGCCCAGCCAGGAGGAGAAGGTGGCCGGGTCCTTCAGCACCCGCTGCACGTCGGTGTGCCGGAGCACCAGCCAGAACCCGGGGCCGTCGGGCTCGTCGACCCACACCGCGGGTGAGGTGTCGCGGAGCCGGGCGAGGGCGGCCAGCGGCGGGCCGGTCACGTAGGTCTGCGGGTCGACGACGACGGCGGTGTCGGCGTGGGTGGGGGTCACGTCGTCGACACTGGACCACCCGGCCCGCCGTCGTCGAGGCCCGGGGAACAGGCTCGACAGTTGAACGCTTGACTACACTGCAGGCGTCACCGGGACCCGGTGGCCCACCGACCCCTCTGGAGGGACCCCGTGCACATCGGCGTCGACAGCTTCGTGGCAGCAGTCACCGACCCGACCACCGGTCAGGAGATCGGCGCCGAGCAGCGGATGTCGGACCTGCTGGAGGAGATCGCCCTGGCCGACCAGGTCGGGCTGTACTCCTTCGGCATCGGTGAGCACCACCGGCCCGAGTACTACGACTCCGCGCCGGCGATCATCCTGGCCGCGGCCGCCGCCCGCACCGAGCGGATCCGGCTGGGCAGCGCGGTCACCGTGCTCTCGGCCGCCGACCCCGTGCGGGTGTTCCAGCAGTTCGCCACCCTGGACCTGATCAGCAAGGGCCGGACCGACCTCGTCGTGGGCCGCGGTTCCTTCACCGAGGCCTTCCCGCTCTTCGGCCTCCCGCTCAGCGACTACGACTCGCTGTTCACCGAGAAGCTGGACCTGCTGCTGAAGATCCGTGACTCGGAGAAGGTCACCTGGTCCGGCCGGCACCGCCCGGCACTGAACGGGCAGGGCGTCTACCCCCGGCCCGCCCAGGCCGAGCTGCCCATCTGGGTCGGCGTCGGCGGCAGCCCGGAGTCCTTCGCCCGCGCCGGCATGCTCGGCCTCCCGCTGATGGTCGCCATCATCGGCGGCGAGCCCCGCCAGTTCGCCCCGCTCATCGACCTCTACCGTCGCGCCGGCGCCCAGGCCGGGCACGCCCCGGAGAAGCTCCAGGTCGGCCTGCACGTGTTCGGCTACGTCGCCGAGAGCACCCAGGCCGCCGCGGACACCATCTACCCGGGCTGGCACGAGATGTTCACCAAGATCAGCCGCGAGCGCGGCTTCCGGCAGCCCAGCCGGGCCCAGTTCGACGCCACCGCCGGCCCCGACGGCGCCTTCTTCATGGGCGACCCGCAGTCGATCGCGGACAAGATCAAGCGGGTCTCGGAGCAGGTCGGCGGCATCGACCGGATCTCCATGCAGATGACCAACCCCCGCCTGGCCCACGCCGACCTGCTGCGCGGCATCGAGCTGCTGGGCACCGAGGTCGTCCCGCTCGTCGAGAAGGGCTGAGCCCCGCACAGACCGACGCCGTCCAGGCCTGCTGTGCCCCTGCAGGGCGGCAGCGTGCCTGGACGGCGTGAGTCTGCGGCCCGGCTACGGGACGAGGATCGCCCGGCCGCGGACGCGCCCGCCGTCGAGGTCGTCGACCGCGGTCTGGAAGTCGTCCAGGGCGTACTTCTGGGTGTGCAGCGTGACCCGGCCGGCCGCGGCCAGGGCCATGAGCTCGACCAGGTCGTTGTAGGAGCCGACCAGGTTGCCGATGACGTTGACCTCGGTGGAGACCAGGTCGATGGTCGGGACGTCGATGTTCTCGCCGTAGCCGACGATCGAGTAGTCCCCACCGCGGCGGGTCATCGCGATGCCCTCCTTCGTCGAGCCGTTCTCCCCGACGAAGTCCACGACCACCTCGGCGCCGTTGCCGCCGGTGAGCGCGAGGACCTGCTCCACCTGGGTGCCGTCGGCCAGCACCCCGTGGTCGGCCCCGATCGACTCGGCCAGCTTCAGCGCGTCGGGGTTGCGGTCGATGACGATCAGCTCGGCCGGGGTGAGGGCCTTGGCCACCTGGATGCCGATGTGGCCCAGCCCGCCGGAGCCGATCATCACCAGCCGGTCACCGGGGTGCAGGCGGCGGGCCGCCTTGGCCACCGCGTGGTAGGCCGTCAGGCCGGCATCGGCCAGCGCGGCGACGTCGGCCGGCTCCAGCGAGTCGTCGATCTTCACGCAGCTGCGCGCCGTGGTCTTCAGGTACTCGGCGTAGCCACCGTCGGAGTCGATGCCGGGGAACTGGTTGGCCTCGCAGTGCACGTCGTCGCCGAAGCGGCAGGCGCGGCACAGCCCGCAGGTGACCAGCGGGTGCAGGATCACCTTGTCCGCGACCGCGACGTTGGTGACGGCGTCGCCGACCGCGTCGACCCAGCCGGCGTTCTCGTGGCCGATCGTGTACGGCAGCGTGACCTGGGACTTCTCGGCCCACTGGCCCTCGAGGATGTGCAGGTCGGTGCGGCACACGCCGGCCCCGCCGATCCGCACGACGACGTCGTGCGGGCCGGTCACCTCGGGCTTCGGGACGTCGGTGAGCTCCATCTTCTGGTGGTAGCCGGTGACGCGGACTGCCTTCATGACAGGACCTCCAGGGGGAGTGCGGAGTCGATGGAGGGCCGGAACACCTGGTCGGCGTCCGACCCCGGGTAGCGCGTGGTGAGCAGGCCGCGGCAGAAGTGCGCGTTGCCGTCGACGGAGATGCGCACCGAGCGGGCCTTGCGCAGCGTGATCGCCACCGACCCCGGGTCGGGCCGCGAGCCGTCCGGGGCCAGCAGCACCGGGGACGACGGGTCGACCGGCAGCCCGAGGGCGGCCCGCCGCGACAGCAGCGAGCCGGTGTCCCCGGTCAGGTCGCCGAGCACCAGCTCGCCGACCTGCTGCTCGGTGCGGGCGGGGTCGGCCCGCAGCCAGGCGGTGAGGGCCCGCTCCATCGCCGCGGTGTGCGCCTTGCGCTGGAAGGTGGCCCGCAGCTCGTCCAGGGAGAGCTCGGCCTCGTGGCCGAACGTGCCCCGGTAGCCGGCGTTCGCGGCGAGCCCTGCGTTGATCAGGTCGGAGTCGTGGTGGTCGTCGAGCTCCACCACGACCCGCCCCACGCCCGGGACGGCGAGCAGCGCGTCCCGGGCGTCGGACACCATCAGCCAGGCGAAGTTCGGGGCGCAGAACGACGTGGGCAGCCGGAGGTGCACCTCGACGTCGGCTCCCCGGACCTCGATCGACCGGACGAACCCCAGGTCGGTCACCGCCTCGTCGAGCTCCGGGTCGATGACGGTGTCCAGCGCCGTCCGGACGTCGGCCTCGGTCAGCCGAGGCAGGACCGCCGTCATCAGGCCATCGCCAGGTTCTTGTCGGCCGCCTCGGGGTCGCGCGGCCCGGTGGCGGTGGCGTCGGCCTCGGCGACCTGGAGCTCGGCGGGCACCGGGATGTCGTAGAGCTCGGCGGCGTTGAGGCCCAGGATCTTCTTCTTCTGGTCGGTGGTGATCGGCGCGTACTCGGTGAGGTCCGCGGGGATCTGGAAGTCCACGAACGCCTCCACCAGCCACTTCGGGGTCCAGATGGCGTAGTCGCTGGAGAACAGGATCCGGTCCTCCCCGATCCAGTACAGGAGCTCGCCGAGGATCTGGGCGAAGTACCGCGGCCGGGAGTGGATGAACGGCATGGCCACGGCGAGGCCGCCGTAGACGTTGGGCTCCTGGGTGGCGATCCAGCAGAAGTCCTCGAGCCGCGGCAGGCCGACGTGCTCGACGATGAAGTTCAGGTCGGTGAAGTCGGTGGCCACGTGGTCGACGTCGGCGACGTCGAAGGCGTCGCGGTCCAGCGGGCGGATGGTCGGGCCCTTGTGCACGTGGATGTTCCTGATGCCCAGTTCGCGGCACAGCTCGAAGTACCTGTAGGCCATCGGGTCGTCGAGCTTCCAGCCGCGGCTCTCGCCGTGCCAGTCCGCGGTGTAGAGCTTCACGCCCTTGAGGTCGAACCGCTCGGCGTCGGCGCGCAGCCGGTCCAGGCCGTTCTCGCCGTCCCGCGGGTCGAACCAGTGGTTGTAGGTCAGCTTGTCCGGGTGGGCCTGGGTGAGCGCGAAGGCCTCCTCGGTCTGGCCGAACCCGTTGCGGTAGAACTCGCCGAGCCGGGCCGGCTGGAACACCGCGTGGTCGACGATGCCGTCGACGAACACGTCGCGCATCAGCCGCTCGCCGCCCTGGTAGAGGTACTCGTCGTAGCTCCACACCTCCGACTTCGGCGACAGGTTGCGGTGGTAGTCGTAGAAGCAGTCGATGAACTGCTTGCCGTGGATGTTGCGCTGGTTCTCCTCGCGGGCGTCCCAGAGGGCGATGTGTGCGTCGACCACGAAGTAGTCGGTGCCGTCCTTGCTGTACACGGTTCCTCCTCGAACCAGGCCCAGGTCCCTCCGTTGGGAGCTGGATCACTCCCGGCCGACGCTAGGGGTGCCCGTGCCGTGGCGGGGTGCGCACGTGTCTCACTTTGAGACCCGCCCTCTCGCCACCCGGCGTCCTGCCGACCTACGGTGGACCCGACGCACCGCCGCGTCCGAGGAGGCGTCATGGTCGACACCGCAGGTGGACGGGGTGTTCCCGCCCCGGTGGCCCGCCCCCGCGTGCGGGCGTCGTGGGCCCGCAGCGAGCGCTACGGGGTGTCTCCCGAGGGTGTCGCGCCGGTGTTCACCGGCGCGCTGGCGACCGACTCGTTGTTCTACGAGTGCGGTGCCGAGGTGCTCGGTCAGCTGCACGGGACGCTCGGCCAGGAGCCGGTCGGGCTGATGATCACCGACCACGAGGGCCTCGTGCTGGCCCGCTGGTCGGTCGACCACGACATGAACCGCTCGCTGGACCGGGTGCACCTGGCGCCGGGCTTCTACTTCAACGAGCAGACCGCGGGCACCAACGGCCTGGGTCTGGCGCTGGCCGACCGGGTCCCGGCGCTGGTGCGGTCCGGGGAGCACTTCGTGGCGCCGCTGCGGGCCTACACCTGTGCGGCGGTGCCGGTGCTCGACCCGCGCAGCGGCGACCTGGTCGGCAGCATCAACATGACCACCTGGTCGGATGCGTCCTCGGACCTGCTGCTGGCCCTGGCGCAGTCGGCGGCGGGCAACACCGCGGCGCTGATGAACGTGCGCGCCGGTGGTCACCCGGTGCGCCCGCTGCCCCGCGGTGAGGTCTTCCACGTGGTCTCCGACCGGCTCGCCGGCGGCGACCCGTGCGGCTCACGGTCCTGGACGACGGCGGTGGCCGCGGCCCGCGACGCGGTGCGTGCCGGTCGGCTGCTGGGGGTGGTGGGGGAGCCGGGGGCCGGCAAGTCCGCCGTCGCCGCGCTCGCCCGCGACGCCCGCCGTCGTCGGGAGCGGGTGCTGGTGGCCCGGCCCCCCGGGGCCGAGGACGTGGACGGCTGGCTCGCGCTGTGGGCGCCGGAACTGGGCGCCCGGGACACCTGCGTGGTGGTCGCCGGGGCCGATGCGCTGCCCGCCTGGGCGGCCGACCAGCTCGTCGCGGCGCTCGGCGGGGTGCCCGGACCGGGCCGACCCCTGGTGCTCACCGCCCCGGACTTCGCCGCGATCCCGCAGCCGCTGGCCGCCCTGGTGGACGCGGTCGTCGAGGTGCCGGCACTGCGGCACCGGCCCGAGGACGTCGAACCGCTGGCCCGCTCCTTCGCCCGCGAGCACCGGCACCGCGACGTCGGGTTCACCCCGCGGGCGCTCAAGGCCCTGGCGGCGCACAGCTGGCCGGAGAACGTCCGGGAGCTGCGCCAGGTCGTGCGGGAGGCCTCCTCGCGCACCGACGTGGTCGACGTGGGCCACCTGCCCCCCGAGGTGCTCAGCTCCGGGTCCCGCTCGCTCACCCGTCTCGAGCAGCTCGAGCGCGACGAGATCCTGCGGTGCCTGACCGTGCCCGGGGCCACCGTGGTCGGCGCGGCCGGGGAGCTCGGGCTCTCCCGGGCCACGCTCTACCGCAAGATCAGCCAGTACGGCCTGCGGGTCCCGGGCCGCGACTGACCCGGGGCAGCCGCAGCGCGGCCACCAGCCCGGCGGCCAGCACCAGCGCGGTGACGCCGAACGCGACCTGGAAGGAGAACCGGTCGGTGAGCCAGCCGGCGGCAAGCGGACCGAGGATGCCGCCGAGGTCCGAGGCCATCTGGAACACCGCGACCACCCGACCGCCGCGCGCCGGGCTGACGTCACCCACGAGTGCCGCCGGGGTGCTGGCCAGCAGCGAGGCGGACAGCCCGAACACCGCCATCGAGACCAGGAAGACCACGGTCGAGGGCGGTCCGGCCAGCAGCGCCACGGAGCCGGTGGCCAGCGCGGCACCGGTCACCAGCGAGGGACGTCGCCCCCAGCCGTCGACCAGCCGCCCCGACCGCAGCAGGCCCAGCGCCTGCGCGAGCGACCCGACCAGCAGCCCGGCACCGGCCCAGGCGACGGTGCGGCCGAGCTCCTCGGTGACGTAGAGCGGCACCAGGGAGTTGCGGACGCCGAAGAGCATCCAGCCGACCCCGAGGTTGGCCACCAGCGCGGCGACGTAGGCCCGGGTGCGGAACGCCGCGGCCAGGCTCAGCGGCTCCGGTACGGGCCCGTCGGGGACGTCGACCACCACGGCGGTCCGCGGGGTCCGCAGCAGCACCATCGCGACCGCACCGGCCACCAGCAGGAACGCCGCGTAGAGGAAGAACGGCAGCCGCGGCGACAGCTCGGCGAGCAGCCCACCGGCGGCCGGCCCGGCGATGCCGCCGAGGATGAAGCCGCCCTGGAACGTCGAGGCCGCCCGCCCGCGGTGCTGGGCCGGGGCCACCCGCAGCAGCAGGGACAGCGCAGCGACGGTGAACATCGCGCTGCCCACCCCACCGGCCGAGCGGAGCACCAGGAACCAGCCGAAGGACGGCGCCAGACCCGCGGCGCCGGTGGCCAGCGCGACGATCCCCAGCCCGACGGCCAGCACCAGCCGCTCGCCGAACCGCTCGACCAGCGCACCGCCGCCGAACGCCGAGACGAACCGGAAGAAGGCGAACGAGCTGATCGCCAGCCCGACCGCCGTCGTCCCCACCCCGAACGAGCGGGCGTAGAGGGGGATGGCCGGGGCAACGATGCCGAACCCGAGGGCGACGACGAACGCGACGACGGCGAGGACCCGGACCTCCCGGGGGAGGTCCCCCCGGACAGGTGGTGGCACGACGGCGATCGTCGCACCGGGTGGTCAGGGCTGCTGCAACCGGTCCCGGCGGACGGCGACCGCGGGCCGGCGGGGGTCACCGGCCGGGAGCAGCTCCAGCAGCCGCTCGTGCACGGCGAGGTCCTCGGCGCCGACCGGGCAGCCGGCGAGGCGGTGCAGCAGGTCGGCGTCGTCGGTCTCCAGCACGGCCCGGCGCAGGCCCGCGGCGAGCTCGTCGCGCAGCTCGCGGACCAGCGGGGCCTCCGAGCGGGGGAGCAGCAGCCCGGGGGAGGCGGCCAGCGCGTCGGCGATCCGGCCCCCGGCCAGCGCCCGCCGCGCGGTGACCACGTCGCTGTCGACCGCCGCGGACACCCGGTAGGGCCGGGTGAGCAGCAGGTCGGCGCCGATCAGCGCGCGCAGCCGGTGCACCTCGCCGCGCACGGTGGTCTGGTTGCCCTCGTCGCCGTAGAGCAGCTGCGCCAGCTGGCCGCCGGTGAGCCCGTCGGGGTGCACGACCAGCGCGGTGAGCACCTCGGCCGGGCGCAGCGTCAGAGCCAGCGGGCGTCCGTCCAGGGTGGCCCGCGGCGGGCCGTCGCCCAGGAACCGCAGGGTGAGCGCGGGGGTGTCCGGCGGGGTGGGGGTGCGGCGCCGGGTGACCGGCGAGCGCAGCAGCCAACCCTCCTCCAGCTGCTCGACCACGACCTCGGAGCCGTCGTCGAGCAGCAGCCGGTCGGCGAGCCGGCCGTCCTCGATCGGCACCCGCTCGGGCCACCAGCCGTAGGGCTGTCCGGCCAGCAACCGGCCGGTGCGGGTGACCAGCGCCCCGGCCGCCGGGCCCAGCCGGGTCAGGTGCGCCATGTTCTCCATCCGCAGCCGCTCGTCGGCGATCGCCATCCGGACGCGCAGGTGGTGCTCGGCGAGCTGCGCGGTGGCGGTGACCAGCTGCACCAGGGCGGGGTGCACGGTGTGCAGCGGGCCGCTGACGTCGACCGCGCCCAGCACGGCGCCGGTGTCCGGGTCGTGCACGGGGGCGGCGACACAGGTCCACGAGTGGTAGGTGCGCACCAGGTGCTCGGCGGAGTGGATCTGCACGGGGCGCCCGACGGCCAGCGCCGTGCCCATCGCGTTGGTGCCGATGGCCTGCTCGCTCCAGTTGGTGCCCGGGAAGAGCCCCACGCTGTCGGCGGTCACCAGCAGCTTCGCCGCCCCGTCGCGCCACAGCACGTTGCCCGACCCGTCGGTCACCAGCATCACGTGCATGGCCTCGTCGGCGATGCTCGCCAGCGTGCTGCGCAGCAGCGGCAGCACCTCGGCCAGCGGGTGGGCCTCGCGGGCGGCGTCGAGCTGGGCCCGGTCGAAGACCACCGGCGGGGTGCGGTGCTCGGGGTCGACGTGCGCGGCCAGGCTGCGTTGCCAGGACGCCGACACCACCGGCCGCGGCCGGGGCCCGCGCGGGTCGTCGGACAGCACGCGGTCGAAGACGCCGTCCAGCACCTTCGCGTGGGCGACGGGGTCGTCGTCGGGCTGCACGGTGCGCTCGGGCCGTGGGCTCACGTCCCACCTCCGGCCGGCTCGCCGCCGCCCACCGTTGGACGCCGTCCCGTGATCATCGACTCCCCGCCCACCCGCGACAAGGCCCCGCCGGGTCCTCAGGCGGGGAGGGCGGCGACGGCGGCCTCGGCGACGCGGGTGTCCTGCTCCACCGAGCCCGCACTGACGCCGACGGCACCGACGCAGGCGCCGTCCCGGGAGAGCGGGATGCCGCCGCCGAAGGTGACCAGCCCGCCGGAGCTCGCGCCCAGGCCGAACAGCTCGGCGCCGGGCTGCACCAGCGGGGGTCAGCGCCCCGGTCGGTGCGTTCATCAGCACCGAGGTCACGGCCTTGCGGGTGGAGATGTCGATGCTGGCCTTGATCGCGCCGTCCATCCGGGCGAAGGCGACCAGGTGGCCGCCGTCGTCGACGACGGCGATGTTCATCGGCTGGCCGATCGCGTCGGCCTCGGCGATGCCGGCGTCGAGCACGGCGCGGGCGGCGGCATGGGTCAGGGAAGCGCTCATGGCGGGCATCACACCCCCTCCGGACGGCGTCCGCCAGCCCCCACGCCCGGGCAACGAACGTGCAACGTGTCAGCGGTCACACTGCGCGCGAGCCCGGTCCGCCGATCCCCAGGAGCGTCCCCGTGAGCACCGACCGATGACCGCCGCACCCCTCACCGCCGCCGACTACCCGCTGTCGGTCAACCGCCCCGAGCTGCTGAAGACCCCCACCGGCAAGCCGGTCACCGCGCTGACGATGGACGCCGTCGTCTCCGGCGAGCTGACCGCCGAGGACCTGCGGATCGCCCCGGAGACCCTCGAGCTGCAGGCCCAGCTCGCCGAGTCCGCCGGCCGCCCTCAGCTGGCCGCGAACTTCCGGCGGGCCGCGGAGATGACCGCGATCCCCGACGCCGAGGTGCTCACGATGTACAACGCGCTGCGCCCGCGGGCCTCCACCGAGGCCCAGCTGCTGGCCATGGCCGACCGGCTGGAGACCACCTACGCGGCCCCGGTGAACGCCGCCCTGGTGCGGGAGGCCGCCGAGGTCTACGGCCGCCGCCGGCTGCTGGCCGAGGACGACGCCGAGCAAGCCCAGGACGGCGCGCTCACCCCCGCCGTCGCGACCGACGAGGAGACCCGCGCATGACCGCCGTCCAGCCGCTGAAGGCCACCGACACCCGACACTCGCTGCGCACCGAGGTGCTCGAGGAGCGCCCGGTCAACCTCGACGGGTTCGTCGAGGAGTGGCCCGAGAAGGGCCTGGTCGCGATGGAGAGCGACTTCGACCCGCAGCCCAGCGTGCGGGTCGAGGGCGGCCGGGTGGTGGAGATGGACGGCCGGGAGCGCGCCGACTTCGACTTCATGGACAGCTTCATCGCCGACCACGCCCTCGACGTGGCGACCACCGAGGCCTCGGTGGCGCTGGACTCGGGCCAGATCGCCCGGATGCTCATCGACCCCGGCGTCAGCCGCTCCGACGTCCTCGCCGTGACCCGCGGGCTCACCCCGGCCAAGGTCCTCGACGTCGTCAAGCTGATGAACGTCGTGGAGATCATGCAGGCGATGCAGAAGATGCGGGCCCGCCGCACGCCGGCGAACCAGGCGCACTCCACCAGCGCCCGGGACAACCCGCTGCAGGTCGCCGTGGACGCCGCCGAGGGCGCGCTGCGCGGCTTCGCCGAGCTGGAGACGACGCTCGGTGTCGTCCGCTACGCCCCGCTGGTGGCGATCGCGCTGCAGGTCGGCGGGCAGGTCGGCCGCGGCGGCGTGCTCACCCAGTGCGCGCTGGAGGAGGCCACCGAGCTCGACCTGGGCATGCGCGGCATCACCGCCTACGCCGAGACGATCTCCATCTACGGCACCGAGTCGGTGTTCGTCGACGGCGACGACACCCCCTGGTCCAAGACGTTCCTGGCCTCGGCCTACGCCTCCCGCGGCATCAAGATGCGCTTCACCTCGGGCACCGGGTCCGAGGTGCAGATGGGCAACGCCGAGGGCCGCTCGATGCTGTACCTGGAGATCCGCTGCATCCTGATGGCCAAGGGCGCCGGGGTTCAGGGGCTGCAGAACGGCTCGATCAGCTGCATCGGCGTACCGGGGGCGGTGCCCGGCGGGATCCGGGCGGTGGCCGCGGAGAACCTGGTCGCCTCGATGATGGACCTGGAGTGCGCGTCGGGGAACGACCAGTCGTTCTCCCACTCGGCGATGCGCCGCACGGCGCGGATGCTCCCGCAGCTGCTGCCGGGCACCGACTTCGTCTGCTCGGGGTACTCCGCCGTCCCCAACCAGGACAACATGTTCGCCGGCTCGAACTTCGACACCGACGACTACGACGACTGGAACACCATCCAGCGCGACCTCCAGGTCGACGGCGGGCTGCGGCACGTGCGGGAGCCGGAGATCCTCGCCGTGCGGGCGAAGGCGGCCCGGGCGCTGCAGGCGCTGTTCGCCCAGCTCGACCTCCCGGCGATCACCGACGCCGAGGTGGAGGCGGCGACCTACGCCAACAGCTCCAACGACTACCCGTTCCGCGACGTGCTGGCCGACCTCACCGGCGCCCAGGCCGTGATGGACCGGGGCATCACCGGGCTGGACCTGGTGCGCGCGCTGGAGGCCTCGGGCTTCCACGACGTCGCGGAGAACCTGCTGTCGGTGCTCCGCCAGCGGGTGTCGGGGGACCTGCTGCAGACCTCGGCGATCCTCACCGCGGACTTCGTGCCGCTGTCGGCGATCAACGACGCCAACGACTACGCCGGCCCGGGCACCGGCTACCGGCTGGAGGGTGAACGGTGGGAGCAGCTCAAGCAGCTGCGGCACGTCACCTCCGCGACCAACCCCGAGACCGAGGTGCGCTGACCGTGACATCGCTCGAGACCCCGCAGCGCACGCTCACCCTGACCGAGACCGGCCCCGCCCGCCGCGGCACCCGGCCCGACGAGGTGGTCGTCGCGGTCTCCCCGGCCTTCGGGGACACCTTCACCCAGACGATCGTCGGCGTCCCGCACGCCGAGGTGCTCCGGCAGCTGATGGCCGGCATCGAGGAGCAGGGCGTCGGGGTGCGGATCGTGCGGGTGTGGGCGACCGCCGACCTCGCGGCCATCTCGCACGTCGCGGCCAAGCTGTCCGGGTCGGGCATCTCGGTGGGCCTGCTGTCCCGCGGGACGACGATGATCCACCAGAAGGACCTGGCCCGGCTGTCCAACCTGGAGCTCTTCCCGCAGTCCCCGCTGCTGGACGCCGAGGTGTTCCGGGCGATCGGCTCCAACGCCGCGCAGTACGCCAAGGGGGAGTCCCCGCAGCCGGTGCCCACCCGCAACGACCAGATGGCCCGCCCGCGCTGGCAGGCCAAGGCCGCGCTGCTGCACCTGAAGGAGTTCGAGTGCATCCGGGACGGGGCCGGCCCGGTGGAGCTGGAGGCCACCATCGAGCGCGCCGCGGGGTGAGCGGCGGCGACCGCCTGGTCGTCGGCGTCGACATCGGCAACAGCACCACCGAGGCGTGCCTGGCGGTGCTGGGTGCCGACGGCGACGTGCGCTGGCTGGGCACCGCGCTGACCCGGACCACCGGCGTGAAGGGCACCCCGGCCTCGACTGAGGGTGCCCTCACGGCGGTGCGCCGGGCCCTTGCCGACGTCGGACGGCGGGCCGAGGAGCTCGACGTCGTGCTGCTCAACGAGGCCACCCCGGTGATCAGCGGGCTGGCGATGGAGACCATCACCGAGACGGTCATCACCGAGTCCACGATGATCGGGCACAACCCGGCCACCCCCGGCGGCGTCGGGCTCGGCGTCGGTGTGACGGTGTCGGTTGCCGACCTGGGTGAGCACCCGGTCGACGAGCCGGCGGTCGTCGTCGTCCCGCCCGGGTGGGACTTCGACGACGTCGCGGCCGCGCTGAACGGCGCGGTCGCCCGGGGGGTGCCGGTGGTGGCCGCCGTGCTCGCCGGGGACGACGCCGTGCTGGTCACCAACCGGTTGCGGGAGGAGGTCCCCGTCGTCGACGAGGTGTCCGCGGTGGAGAAGGTGCCCCTCGGGATGCGTGCCGCGGTCGAGGTCGCCGGCCCGGCCGGACCATCCGCACGCTGTCCAACACCTACGGCATCGCGACCGTGTTCGACCTGGACCCCGACCAGACCCGGCAGGTCTCACCCGTGGCGCGGGCGCTCACCGGCAACCGGTCGGCGGTGGTCGTCCGCACGCCGGCCGGGGACGTCACCGACCGGCGGATCCCGGTCGGGGTGCTGGAGCTGCGCGGGGCCGGGCGCACGGTGAAGGTCGACGTGGACGCCGGTGCCGAGGCGATCATGGCCGCGCTGGCCCGGGTGCAGCCGCTGGAGGACGCGCACGGCGAACCCGGCACCCACGTGGGCGGGATGCTCGCCGCGGTGCGCGACACCATGGCCGACACCCTCGGGGGCGCGGACCCCGGCGACATCGCGATCCGGGACGTGCTGGCGGTGGACACCTTCGTCCCGGCCGAGGTGCGCGGCGGGCTGGCCGGGGAGATCGCGTTGGAGAACGCCGTCGGGCTGGCCGCCATGGTGCGCACCAGCCGCAGCCGGATGCAGGCCGTCGCCGACCGGGTCGCCACCTCGCTGACGACCACCACCGAGATCGGCGGCGTGGAGGGCGAGATGGCCGCGCTCGGGGCGCTGACCACCCCGGGCGTGCAGGCGCCGGTCGTCGTCGTCGACCTGGGCGGGGGGTCGACCGACGCGGCACTGCTCACCGCCGACGGCACCTCGACCGCGGTGCACGTGGCCGGCGCCGGCGAGCTGGTCACCAAGCTGATCGACTCCGAGCTGGCGTTGGACGACCGGGAGGTCGCCGAGCTGGTCAAGCGCTGGCCGCTGGCCAAGGTGGAGAGCTTCTTCCACGTCCGGCACGAGGACGGCACCGTGCAGTTCTTCGACGAGCCGCTGCCCCCGCACGTCTTCGCCCGGGTGGTCGTGCTGACCGCCGAGGGCCCGGTGCCGATCGGCACCCGGTACGGCCTGGACCACGTGCGCCGGGTGCGCCGGGAGGCCAAGCGGCGGGTGTTCGTGGTGAACACGCTGCGGGCGCTGCGCCAGGTGGCCCCGGGCGGGGAGCTGCGGGCGCTGGACTTCGTCGTCCTGCTGGGCGGCTCGGCGCTGGACTTCGAGATCCCCGACCAGATCGCCGAGGCCCTCGCCGGGCACGGCGTGGTCTGCGGCACCGGCAACGTGCTCGGCGACCAGGGACCACGCAACGCGGTGGCCACCGGTCTGGTCGCGGCGTTCGCGGTGCGCGGTCGGTGAGGGACGAGCCGGTCGAGAAGCCGGCGCTGGTGCTGCACCACGGGCCGGACGCCGACCCCGCGGTGCTCCGGGAGGTCGCCGCCGGCGCCGAGGAGGAGGGCGTCCCGCTGCGGGTCGTGGCCGTCGCCGGCGCCGACGCGGTCGTACTGGCAGCCGCCGCGGCGCAGGCCTCCCGGCTGTCGGTCGGCGTCGGGGTGTCCGGCTCCGCGGTCGCCGTGCACCACGCCCAGCTCCCGGTGGACCGGCCCGCCCTGGAGGTCGCCGGCGACGACCCGGCCGACGGGCGCCGTGCCGGCCGTGTGGCCGCCCGCGTCGTCACCGGCCTGCCGCTGGTCTGAGCTCCGGCAGGATGGCCGCGTGGTCGACAGCCCCCTGCGCACCGTCCTGTTCCCCGGCCGGCACCACGTGCTCACCCGCTTTCAGGCCCACTACCTGCGGGCGGTCCTGGCCGGGCACACCCGCGACACCGAGGGCGAGCCGGTGGTGCTGGCCGAGGACGCCGCCGTCGTCTGGGCCGTCACCTCGGCCAACCACCGCGGCACCCGGCGCAACCCGGTGCCCTTCCACCGGCGGGAGGCCGCGATCGAGCGGTTCGCGCTGACGGAGGGGATCGAGGGCGTCGTCATCGGCGTCGTGGACGTCGAACCCACACCGCGGTTCGCCGAGCTGACGGTCAAGACCGTCGCCCACGAGACGATCGGACGCCGTGCCCCCAGCCCGGCCGACACCGTCGTCGCCTGCTCGACCGCCGCGGTCACCGCGATGTACCGGGAGCTGGGCTACCGGGTGGTGCCCGTCGAGGCCGGGGACGACGCCGACCCGGCCCGCCCGTGGGACGTGCTCGAGCTGCTGGTCGCCGGCGACCCCACCTGGCGGGAGCTGGCCCACCCGGCCACGGTGTCGGTGTTCGACCGGTACGGCCTCGCCGAGTCCACCGCCGTCATCTGCTCCGACCCGGTGGTCGGCTCCGAGGGCGGGCTGACCGCCACCCGGGAGTACCGCTCCTACATCGCGGCGTTCGAGTCCGCCGCAGAGCGCAAGTGGGCCCAGGCCAGGCCGTGGGTGCAGCCCGGCCGGATCGTCGACATCGGCTGCGCCACCGGCGCCATGCTCGAGCTCGCCGCGGCCGAGCCCACGCTGCACGAGTCGGACCTGTTCGGCGTCGAGGTGGCCCGGCACCTGTTCGACGAGTGCGAGCACCGCAAGGCCCAGGGCGCCTTCGCGGCGAACCCGAACACGTTCTTCGTGCAGGCCAACGTGCTCAACGGGTCGGTCTTCCCGCCGGCCACCGTGGACACCACGACGACCTTCGCGCTGACCCACGAGATCCTCAGCTACGGCGGAGGAGTGGCCGCCCTGCACGCCCTGGCCCGGGAGATCGCCGCGCACACCGCGCCCGGCGGGGTGTGGATCAACTCCGACGTCTGCGGCCCGGCCGAGGGTGACCGGCAGGTGCGTCTGCGGCTGCGCACCGACGACGGCGCCGCCGCCGACCCCGTCGACCTGACCGCGCTGGCCGACGTCGCCGGACACCTGGAGGGCCTGAGCACCCGGGCCCGGTTCGACCAGTTCGCCGTCGACTTCCGCCGGCACGCCGGGGTGCCGTTCGCGTTCAGCACCGACGGGGACGACGTCCTGCTCCGGCTGGCCGACGCGATGGAGTTCCTCTCCAAGGTCAGCTACACCGACAACTGGCTGTCCGAGACCCACGAGCAGTTCTGCGCCCTGGACGGCGCCGGCTGGACCGCGCTGGTCACCGCCGCCGGCCTCGAGGTCGACCCCCGCTCGGGCGCCTGGCGCAACGACTGGCTGGTGGAGAACGTCTTCGCACCGGTCGCCCAGCTCCTCGACCCCGTCAGCGGCGAGCAGCTCGACTGGCCCGACACCCACGTCCTCCTCGTCGCCCGCAGGCCCGAGACCCCGTGAGGCCCCGGGCCCGACTCAGGCGCCGGTGACGTACAGCTCGCGCACCTCGTCGGGGCCGAGCTGGGTGGGGTACACCGCGGCGTGGGCCAGCGAGCCGGTGAAGTAGGAGTTGCCCGGTGCCCCCGGCCATCCCCCCAGCGTGTCGAACCCCAGCCGCCAGAAGCCGGTGATCTGCTCGGCGGTGGTCACCTCCGGCCGCAGGCCGATCCGCGCGCCGTCGACGTAGAAGCCCAGGCCGGCCGGCCCCAGCGTGCCCACGGCGAGGTGCCACGCGCCGTCGGCGTAGGAGCCCGGGGTGGTGATCGTCTGGATGGCCCCGTTGTAGACGCCGAAGGTCAGCCGCCCGTCGTCGGACATGTAGACGTGCCGGTCGTACTGACCGGAGGTGGCGTTCGCGCTGGTCCCGAAGCCCATGATCTTGCCGCCGGCCACGGTGGTCCGGAACCAGACGCCGATGCTGAAGACGGTCGGGTTGCTCACGGGACTGGCCGTGCCGATCCAGCCGGAGGAGCCGTCCAGGGTCACCGCCCGGTCGGCACCCAGGCAGTCGGGTCCGGGCGAGCCCAGGGCGACCCCGCCATGGAAGGTGGCGTCGGCGTCGGGGTCGGTGCCCAGGTTCACCGCGGTGGGTCCGTCGGTCTCCTGCAGCGGGTAGTAGCGGCCGGCACCGGCGTCGGCGACCGCGGCGGCGCACCGGAAGTGCTGGGCGCTGGCCAGGGTCGAGAGGCCGCCGCCGGCGGTGGAGGCGTAGGCGGCGGAGGCGGCGTGGTGGGTGGTGACGGTGACACCGACCAGCAGGCCGAGCACCGTCGCGGCGCGCACGCGCCGCCCACGCCGGGTCAGCCGCACCGGCGCCCGGTGCGAGCCGGCGCGGGCAGGGAGGCTCGCCCCCGGCGGCCGGAAGACGCTGCTCGCCGCCAACAGGCTCACCAGGCCCACGCCGGTGGCGGTCAACGGAACCCAGTCGCCGGTGGAGACCCACACCCGCGGTGCCCCGATCCACGGGACCCGGAGGACGCCGACCCCCACCACGTCCGCGGGGGACACCAGGGAGGAGTCCGGGGCGGGGTTGGCGTCCCCCCGCAGCCGCAGTCGGCCGTCCTCCCACCCGGCCAGGCGGTGCACGCGCACGCCGCCGGGCCGGTCGGGGTCGGCGGCGACGACGACGTCACCGACCGCCAGGGTGGGGACGGGCACGTCCCTGGAGACGACCACGTCCCCGACCTGCAGTCGCGGGGCCATGGAGCCGGTCAGCACGACGTGGCTCTGCGCGCCGAACGGGACCGGGACCACCGACCAGGCCACCAGCACGACCACGGCGGCCAGGACCGACCGGGCGAGGGAGGTCAGCAGCAGCGCCGTCCAGCCCTGCCGCCAGCCCGCGACGGGTCCCGACCCCGGGGGGCGCGGGTCGTCGACGTCGCGGGGGTCGGTCACGTGTCCTCCTGGTCGGGTCGGGTCGGGTCGGTACGGGGGCCGGTCAGTCGTTCTGGGCCTCCCAGACGAACTCGACCGAGGCGACGGAGCCCTGGGTGGAGTCCGGGGTGGCGGCATCGAGGACGTAGGAGAACCGGTACGTGCGCTGCTCGCCCTGCGCCGACCCGGCCGGTGTGCCCGAGGTCCGCCACAGGGAGCGCCCGGCGGAGTAGCTGGAGGTGGTGAAGGAGGACAGCGGTCCGTCGTAGACGACGTCGGTCTCGGTGAAGCCCGTGCAGTCGGCGAACCCACCGCCCTGGCCGATGCTGATGCGCAGGCCCAGGTGGTCGCCCAGTCCGTTGGTGCTGTGCAGGCCCAGGCCGTAGAGCCGCACGTCGCTGGGCAGCGACCCGGTGGAGGTCACCGTGATGCACCGGGAGCCGTCCTGGCCGGGCTTCACGTCGCCGACGGCGAACAGGGCGCTGCCGGTGTCGTCGTCGGTCAGGACGACGGTGCCGGTGGCCCAGCTGGTGGTCGGGTTGGCGGTGCGGGCGGAGTAGGCGGCATTGCTGGACTGCCAGACCAGCCCGCCGGACGCCGCGACCGCCAGGGTCAGCGCCCCTGCCGTGGCCAGGTGCGCGGCGCGGCGCCCGGGCCGTCGGGACGACGCGGGCGCTGCGGCTGGACGGTCGGTGCTGGACATGCGGGTCTCCCGTGATCGTGGGCCCAGCCGGATCCGTCCGGCTGCCGACGCCTGGTGCGCCGTCGCTCACATCGGGACTCCCGGGTCTCCGTGAAGGGGAGTTTCCCCAGCTCACCCGCTTGAGTTGAGCCGTTGCTGTTCCGGAATCCCGGGACCGACAGGTGGGGTCAGGCCAGCGCGAGGGTCAGGGAGAGGACGGCGCGGGGGTCCTCGAGTTGGTCGCCGAAGAGGTCGCGGAGCTGGCCCATGCGGTAGCGGACGGTCTGCGGGTGCACGAACAGCTCGGCGGCGACGGCCTCGCGGCGACCGTGGTGCAGCAGCCAGGCGCGCAGGGTCTCGGTGAGCTTGTCGCGGGTGCCCTCGGGCAGGTCGGCCAACGGCTGGAGCACCTGCGCGCGCAGGTCGGCCAGGGCTGCCTCGTCGGCGCGCAGCACGAGCTCGGGCAGCACCGCCTCGGTGTCCAGCGGGGCGGCGTCGGGGCGGGGCAGCTGCAGCTCGGCCACCCGGGAGGCGCGGGCGTGCGAGCCGGCGACGTCCCACCACGGCCGGGCCGGGCCGAGCAGCGCCTCCCGGCCGTGCAGCGCGTGCACCAGCGCTGCCCGGGCCGGGCCCTCGGCGTCGGGCACCAGCAGGACGGCGACCTCGTCCAGGCTGGGCATGAGGGTGCGCGGGTCGAGCATCGCCAGGGTGCCACGCACCCGGGTGGCCGGCAGCAGCACGGCGGTCAGCGTGCGCGGGGGGTCCCAGTCGGCCCGCTCGGCGGCGCCGGTCAGCTCCTCGACCGTGCCGCCGGCGAGCAGCCGGAGCCCGAGGCGCTCCAGCACGCGCTGGCGCACCCGGCCGCTGGCGTTCCGCTCGTCGGCGTGCCCGGCCACGCTGGAGGCTGACAGCGCGTCGATGTAGGCGAAGACCAGCTCGGCGAAGCGGGCCAGCTGCTGCACCGTGAGCCCGTGCGCGACCGCGCTGGCGGCCAGCCCGCGCCAGGCCACCCGGGCCCCGACGCGGTAGGCGCCGAGCAGCGCGTCCATCGAGCGGCCGCCGCGGGCCTCACCCCGGCCCAGCGCGTAGGCGCCGTCCAGAGCGGGCTGGATCGGGGTGCTCGCAGCGTCCTCGACCCCGGTGGTGGCCAGCTCCAGGAACCCGCCGAGCGCCAGCTGGACGGCGTTCTCGATCACCGCGCCCATGCCGTCGGAGTAGGCCGCGTCGTAGTCGGGGACCTCGGCGACGATCGCGGACACGGTGGCCTCGGCGACCCCGGGCAGGTCGGCCCGGATGGCCGCGGCGACCGCGACGGGCAGGCCCGAGGACGCGGGGTCCTCCCTGACGGTGCCGTCGAACGTCACGGGACCCTCCTGACCGGGGAGTTCCCGGGATCGTTGTTCGCCGGGTGTGAAAAACCCGTCCCGATTCACCATGGTGGCACAGGAGTTCGCCCGTGCGAACGACCAGACTCAGGCCATGACCACCACCGAGCCGCGACCGACCGGGACCCGTCCCGGCCTGCGTGACCGGGTGCGCGACCGCGTCCTGGGCCTCGTGGAGGCGGCGACCACCCCGCTGCTGCCCACCGACTACCTCGACGTGTTCGCCCCGCTCCGCTCGGGCGCCGACCTGCGCGGCCGGGTCGTCGAGGTGCGTCCGGAGACCGCCGACGCCGCGACGCTGGTGATCCAGCCCGGCCGCGGGTGGCGCGAGCACGTCCCCGGCCAGTACGTCCGGCTCGGCGTGGACGTCGACGGCGTCCGGCAGTGGCGGGCGTACTCGGTCACCTCCGACCGCACCCGCACCGACGGCTGCATCACCGTCACGGTCAAGGCCATCCCGGACGGCGTGGTCAGCAACCACCTCGTGCGCCGGCTCCAGCCGGGCACCGTGGTCCAGCTCGACCAGGCCACGGGTGAGTTCGTGCTGCCGGAGGACCGGCCCGCCAAGGCGCTGTTCGTCACCGCCGGCTCGGGCATCACCCCCGTGATGGGCATGCTGCGCAACCACCTCACCGAGCTCGTCGACGTCGTCGTCGTGCACTCGGCACCCACCGCCGCCGACGTCGTGTTCGGCGCCGAGCTGCGCGCCCTGGCCGCGGCCGGGTCGATCCGGCTCGTCGAGCGGCACACCGAGGTCGACGGGCTGCTCAAGCCCGCCGACCTCGCCGAGCTCGTGCCCGACCTGACCGAGCGCACCACCTGGGCCTGCGGCCCGGTCGGGATGCTCGAGGCGCTCGAGGAGCACTGGGCCGCCGAGGGCGCCGCCGACCGGCTGCACACCGAGCGCTTCCGCCCACGGGTGCTGGTCACCGGCGAGGGCGGCACGGTCACCTTCGGCCGCACCGGCTCCGTCGTCCAGGCCGACGGCGCCACCCCGATCCTGGACGCCGCGGAGGACGCCGGCGTCCTCATGCCCAGCGGCTGCCGGATGGGCATCTGCTACGGCTGCGTGCTCCCGCTGCGCGAGGGCGCCGTCCGCGACCTGCGCACCGGCGAGCTCACCGTCGCCGCGCCCGGGGACGGCGTGCTGGTGCAGACCTGCATCAGCGCCGCCGCGGGCGCCTGCGACATCGACCACTGACCCTGCTCGACCCCCCGCTCGACCCCATCGCGAGGAGAACCCCGTGACCGCACTGCAGAAGAAGTCCGAGAACCCGATCGCCGCGCTGTCGGCCACCGACGTCGAGGACATCGGCCGTCGACTGGACGCCATCCGCCAGGAGATCGTGGACAGCCGCGGTGCCGACGACGCCGCCTACATCCGCAAGGTGATCGACGTCCAGCGCAAGATCGAGATCGCCAGCCGCGCGGTGCTGCTGGTGTCGAAGTTCCCGCCGGCCTGGGTCGTGGGGACGGCGGGCCTCTCGGTCGCCAAGATCCTCGAGAACATGGAGATCGGGCACAACATCCTGCACGGGCAGTGGGACTGGATGCGCGACCCGAAGATCCACTCCACGACGTGGGAGTGGGACATGGCCAGCCCGGCCGAGCAGTGGAAGCACTCGCACAACGAGCTGCACCACACGTACACCAACGTGATCGGCAAGGACAACGACCTCGGCTACGGGATCATGCGGGTCGACGAGGACCAGAAGTGGGTCCCGCTCTACCTGCTGCAGCCGCTGTGGAACTTCGTCAACGCCTGCTTCTTCGAGTACGGGATCGCGGCCTACGACCTCGAGCTGGGCAAGAACCTGGCCACCGAGGAGCGCCGCAAGGACCCGGCCTTCCGGGCCCGCGGCAAGGCCGTGCTGAACAAGATCCGCAAGCAGGCCACCAAGGACTACCTGGTGCACCCGGCGCTGTCGGGCCCCAGCTTCGTGCCGACCCTGGCCGCGAACTTCGTCGCCAACCTGGTGCGCAACCTGTGGTCGCACTCGGTGATCATGTGCGGGCACTTCCCCGAGGGCGTCGAGACCTACGAGAAGACCTCCATCGAGGGCGAGACCCGCGGTGAGTGGTACCTGCGTCAGATGCTGGGCTCGGCGAACATCTCCGGCTCCAAGGCCATGCACGTCATGACCGGGAACCTGAGCCACCAGGTCGAGCACCACCTGTTCCCCGACCTGCCGAGCAACCGGTACGCCGAGATCGCCCCGAAGGTCCGCGCGATCTTCGACGAGTACGGCCTGCGGTACCACACGGCCTCGCTGCCCAAGCAGGTCGCGAGCGCCTGGCACAAGGTCTTCCGGCTCTCCCTGCCCAACGGCTGGATGGCCGCGACGACGCCGAAGAACGCCCCGGTGCAGGTCGCCAAGCTCTACAAGCTGACCACCGGTGGCCCCAAGGTCCGTCGCGAGGCGCACCGCGAGTGGCAGCGGCAGACCGCCGAGCTGAAGGCCGCTGCCTGACGGCTCCGGCACGACAGCAGAGCCCCCGCGACCGGCCGGTCGCGGGGGCTCTGTCGTGTCTCAGGGGGCGGTCGTCCCGCCGGCCAGGTTCGCCAGCGCCCCCAGGACCAGGAGCGCACCCAGGACGACGAGCACGATGCCGCCCACCTGGGCGCCGGCGGTGCCCCGGCGGCGGATCCGCAGCCCGCCCACGATCATCACGACCGCGACGGCCACGAAGACCACCGCGCCGAGGACGAAGCCGGCGGTCTGCGCGGCGGCGGCGGTCACGGTCGAGGCGAGGGTGATCACGACGGTCGAGCCTGCCAGCAGGTGCCTAGCGTCCGCGCACCGACCGGTAGCTGTTCCGCGCCGCCCGCCGGGCGCCCCGGATCTGCCCGAGCTCGTACCCCAGCACGACTCCTGCCAGCGCACCGGTGCCCAGCACCGTCCACAGCACGTCCGTCACGTCGTCCCCCGTCCGACCGCCCCCGACTTCCAGGCCCCTGGAGTCTCGGGTGGGGTTCCGGGAACGGCGGGTGCCGCGCCGCCGGAACGGGACCGTCGCGCGCGGCGACTGCGGAACGTGCTGGTCCGGGGGCTGTCCGGCGACGGGCGGGACCCTCAGAGGTGGAGCAGCGAGCCCTGGGTGTCGTGCGCGTGGGCCTGCGGGTCGTCGAACCACAGGCCGCCGTCGGCCAGGTAGCGGAAGCGCACCGGCTCGCCGGCGGGCAGCTTGACCACGACGCTGCGGGTGCCGTTGCTGCGCTTCTTCAGCACGTGGGTGCCGGGGGTCCAGCCGTTGAAGTCACCGACGACGGAGACCGGGCCGGGCACGGCCTGCTCCTCGAGGGCGAAGGTGACGGCGACGTCGGCGGGGGACTTCTTCAGACGGATCATGTCGTTCTCCGGATCAGGCGGGGCTCGGACGTGCGGAGCCGGGCGTCGTCGGCCGGTCCTGCGGGTTCGCCGCCGACGCTAGGGACGACGGCCGAGCCGCCGGGGGAGGCGCACCGGGCCCCGGGCGGACCTGGTGCGGGTGGGACGGCTGGGACCGGTACGGGTGCGCGACGCAACGACCGGTGGTGTGAGCGCGCTAACATCCCCGCCCGGTGCGGGTCGCACCCGGACGGGAGCGTGATGACGGCGGTGCTGGCGGGGGAGCCCCTCGTCGTCTGCGAGTCCCTGGTCCGCATCCACCGCACCGGCTCGGTCGAGGTGCAGGCGCTGCAGGGGCTGGACCTGGTGGTCGACCCCGGCGAGGTGCTCGCCGTCGTCGGTGCCTCCGGTTCGGGCAAGTCCACGCTGCTCGCGGTGCTGGCGGGCATCGACGCCCCCACCGCCGGCCGGGTCACCGTGGGCCCGTGGGACCTGACCGGACTCAGCCGCCGCGACCGGGTGGCCTACCGCCGCGAGGTGGTCGGCTTCGTCTGGCAGCAGACCGCGCGCAACCTGGTGCCGTACCTCACCGCCACGGAGAACGTCGTCCTGCCGCTGGCCCTGGCCGGCACACCGAAGGGCACCCGGGCAGCCCGGGCCGCCGAGCTGCTGGAGCTGGTCGGCGTGGCGCACGTCGCCGACCGTCGTCCGGCCGCCTGCTCGGGCGGTGAGCAGCAGCGGGTGGCCATCGCCGTCGGGCTCGCCAACGCCCCGGCGCTGCTGCTGGCCGACGAGCCCACCGGCGAGCTGGACACCACCAGCTCGCAGCAGGTCTACGAGGCGCTGCGCACGGTCAACCGCGACCTGGGGACGACGGTCGTGGTCGTCACCCACGACCCGACGGTGAGCGACCAGGTCGAGCGCACCGTCGCCATCCGGGACGGCCGCACCGCCAGCGAGGTCCTCCGACGCACCCAGGGCGAGGACACCGTCGCCGAGGAGTTCGCCGTGCTGGACCGGGCGGGGCGGATGCAGCTGCCCGCGGAGTACCGGACGGCGCTGGACCTCACCCGACGGGTGCGGCTGACCCTGGAGGCCGACCACGTGGCCGTGCACCGCGACGGTGGCGCGTGAGCGACCCGATGGTCGAGCTGGTCGACGTGCACCGCTCCTTCGGGCACGGGGCGACGGCCGTGCACGCGCTGCGCGGGGTGTCCCTGCAGATCGCGCCCGGCGAGCTGGTGGCGCTGGTGGGCCGGTCGGGGTCGGGCAAGACGACGCTGCTGAACCTGGTCGGCGGGCTGGACCGGCCCGACGCCGGCACCGTGACCGTCGCCGGCACCGACGTCGGGGCCCTGGACGACGACGGACTGGTGACGCTGCGCCGCGACGTCGTCTCCTCGGTGTTCCAGACCTTCGGGCTGGTCCCGGTGCTGACCGCGGCGGAGAACGTCGGCGTCCCGCTGCGGCTGCGCCGGCTGCCCGCGGCGGAGCGGGAGCAGCGGGTGGCCCGGCTGCTGGACCTGGTCGGGCTCACCCCGCACGCCACCCAGCGGCCCGACGAGCTCTCCGGCGGCCAGCAGCAGCGGGTGGCCCTGGCCCGGGCGCTGGCCGGGTCGCCCCGGCTGCTGGTGGCCGACGAACCCACCGGGCAGCTGGACCGGGAGACCGGGCTGGCCGTGATGGCGCTGGTGCGCGGCATCGTGGAGGCCGAGGGCGTCACCGCGCTGGTCTCCACGCACGACCCGGTGATGATCGCGCTGGCCGACCGGGCCGTGCAGGTGGTCGACGGCCGACTGGTCGGCGGGTGATCGCCCGCAGCCGGGTCCAGGCGCGGCTGCTGGTCGTGGTGCTCGTCGTCCTGGTCGCCGGGCTGACGGTGCTGGGCAGCTGCGCGCTGCTGCTCACCGGGGGCGCCGACCGGGCCCGGCAGTCGAGCCTGGCGCAGGCACCGGCCGACGAGCTGGCCGTCGAGGTCGTGCTGACCGACCTGACCGCCGACCCGCTGCCCGACGTCTCCGCGGCGGGCGACGCGCTCACCGGTGCGCTGGCCCCGGTGCCGCCGCGCACCTCGACCTGGGTCACCTCGACGTTGCGCGACCTGCCCCCCGGCGCCGACCCCCGCCGGCTGGGCTGGCTGGCCGGGGTCGACGACCTGACCGACCGGGCCGACCTGGTCGCGGGCAGCTGGGCCGGGGCCCCCACCGACGGCGCGCCCTGGCCGGCGGTGCTGCCCGTCGCCGCCGCCCAGGCGCTCGGGCTGGCCCTGGGCGACACCGTGACCCTGGAACCGAGCACCGGCCTGGACGACGCCGGCGACACCGCGCCGGTCACCGTCGTCCTCGTCGGGCTGGTCGAGCCACGGGCCGACGGCGGGTGGGACCGCGACCGGCTGGACGGTGCCGGCAGCGTCCGGGACCTGGAGTTCGGGGTGTTCAGCCGGATCCGGGTGCCCGCCGCCGGCCCCTTCCTGGTCGATCCGGCGGCCCTGCTCGCCGCCGGCGCGGGGGTGGAACGGGTGAGCCTGCTCGCCGCCCCCGACGTGGCCGCGGCGGCGCCCGCCGCGGTCGACCGGGTGGCCGCCGGGCTGGCCGGGCTCACCCAGGCGGTGCGGGCGACGACCGACGCGACCAGCCGGGTGGGTGCCCCGCTGGCCACCACGCTGGCCGGGACCGCGGACCGGCAGGCCGACACCCGGGGGGCCGTGCTCGCGGTCGGGCTGGTCGTCGGGCTGCTCACCGTGGCCGCGCTGGGCACCGCCGCCCGGGTGCTCGGCGACCGCCGCCTCGGGGAGACCGCCCTGCTCGGCACCCGGGGGGCCACCCGCCGTCAGCTCGTGACCCGGGCACTGCCGGAGGCCGTGGTGTTGGTCGCGCTCGGGGCCCTGGTCGCCGTCCCGCTCGCGGTGCTGGTCACCCGGCTGCTGCTCGCCGACCGGCTGCCCGGCTCCGACGCCGGCCCGCTGCTGCCGGCCGGGCTGCTCCTGCCGGTGCTCGTGGTCGCGGTGCTGCTCGCGGTCGGCCTGGCCGTGGCCGCCACCCGCGTGCCCGCGGGAGGACGGTCGGCCGGGCGGGGGCCGGTGGCCCGGTCGGGCACGGACCTGCTGCTGGTGGGACTGGCCGTGGTCGCCGTCCTCGGGCTGGGCGGCGCGACCGGTGCCGACCCGCTGCTGGTCGTGGCCCCGGCGCTGGTGCTGCTCGCCGGTGCCGCGCTGCTGCTGCGGGTGCCGCCGTTGCTGGCCGGGGCCGCCGACCGCCGCGCGGTCCGCGGCCGGTCCCTGGTCCCGGTGCTGGTGGCCGGTGACCTCGCCCGGCGCCCGCTCGCGTCCGGGGCGGCGGCGCTGCTGGTGCTGGCCACCGCGGCGGCCGTCGCGGCCACCGGGGTGGACGCCACCTGGCGGGTGTCCCAGGCCGACCAGGCCGACCTGCGGGTGGGCAGCGACCTGGCCGTGCCCGCCGTCCCCGGCGTGGACGGCGACGCGGTGCTCGCCGCGACCGGGGGCACCGTCTCCCCGGTCACCGAGCAACCGGTGTCGCTGGGCAGCGTGCTCGGCACCGGGGACGACGGCGCGGTGCCGCGGCTGGTCGCGGTGGACACCGCACACGCCGGCGAGGTGCTCCGTGGCCGGCTGCCGGACGGCGACGACTGGTCGTCGGTGACCGCCGGCCTGGTGCCGAGCCCCGCCCGCGGCATCCCCGGGCCCGGCGCCGTGAGCGTCGCCGGCACGGTGCGCGGGGCGTCGGTGACCGCCACCCCGACCCTGGTGCTGGCCGACCCCACCGGCGCGCGCAGCACCCTCGAGGGTGCGGAGGTGCCGCTGGACGGCGCCCCGCACGAGGCCGGGGTGAGCGTGCCGGCGGGTCGCTCGGTGGTCGGCGTGGTCCTGGACCTGTCGCTGGACGGGCCGGTGGCCGACGAGGAGTCCACCGCCCCGCTGACCCTGGACGTCACGCTGCCCGGGGCGGCACCGGACTGGACGGCGACCGCGCCCGGCGAGGACGGCACGATCACCGACCCGCAGCTGGCCGACGACGGGCTCCAGCTGACCGGCCGGGTGTTCCCCCAGGGCCTCACGTCCGGCGACGCCCGGGTGGTGCTGGCCGCCGACCCGGCCCCCGCGCTGCTGCCGGTGGTGCTGTCCGCGGGGCTCGCCGCGGACCTGGGGGCGGCGGCCGGCGACCGGGTCGGGCTGACCGTCGGCGACGCCCCGGTGCAGGCGCAGGTGGCCGGGGTCGTGCCCGACGTGCCCTCGGTGCCCGGCGGTCCGGCCGTGCTCACCGACGTCGAGGCCCTGGCCCGGGCCGTGCTGGCCACCGGCGACCTGGCCCCGCTCACCCAGGCGTGGTGGGTCGGGCACCCGACGACCACCGACCTGCCCGGCGCACAGTCCCGCGCCGCCCTGACCGACCAGCTGCGCACCGGTCCGCTGCAGGTCGGGCTGCCCACCGCCCTCGGCCTGCTCGCCGCCGGAGCGGTCGCGCTGGGCGTGACCGGCACGGTGCTGCAGGCCGCCGCGGTGCGCAGCGGCCGCCGCTCCGAGGTGGCCCGGCTGCTCGGCACCGGGGTGCCGCGGCGCACCGTGCGGGCGGTCCTGCTCCTGCAGCACGCGGTGGGCACCGTGCTCGCCGTCCTCCTCGGCGCGGTCGTCGGGGTCGCCGGGACGGCGCTGGTGGGCCCGGCGCTGACCGGTGCGGCCGTCCCGGAGCCCACCGTCGCGCTGCCCTGGGTGCCGTGGGCTCTCCTGGTGGCCGGCCTCGCGGTCGTGGGCATCGCGGTGGTGCTGCCCGCCGTCCGGGCGCTGCTGCGGGTGGACGTCGCCGGCGCGCTGCGGGAGGGCGCCCCGTGAGGTGGGGTGTCCCGTGGGTGGGCACCCGGGCCCGGGTCGCCGCGGCGCCGGGGCCGTGGCTGCTGTCGGTCGTCGTCCTCGCGCTGGCCGCGGTGCTGGCGGTCCTCGTGCCGTCGGCGGTCGCGGCCACCGCCGACGACGCCGTCCGCAGCGCGGTCGTGGACGCGGGCACGGCGGCCGACACCGTCCTCACCGTCCCGTTCACCGCCGACCTGGAGTCCCCGACCGCCCGGCAGGACGACTCCGCCGCCGAGACCCGGGCCCTGGCCGCCGACGTGCCCGGCGCCCTGCCGGCCGGGCTCGCCGCCGCGGTGGCCGCCCCGGTGGCGACCGTGCGCACCCGGCAGCTCACGCTGGAACTGCCGGCCCCGGTCGCCGTGGCACTGGGCCCGACGACGCTGCGGCTGGACTGGCTCGCCGACCCCGCACCGACCTGGACCGCGGGCACGGCCCCCGCGGCCGCAGCGGGCGAGGAGGTGCAGGCCGGGCTCTCCGCCCCGGTCGCGGCGGCCCTCGGCGTCGGGGTGGGCGACCGGTTGGCCGGGCGGGCGCCGAACGGGTCGCTGGTCGACGTGCTGGTCACCGGGGTCTTCGCCGCCGCGGACCCGGACGACCGGGCCTGGACGACGACGCCGGACCTGCTCGCGCCCAGCACCCGGGGTGCGGGCGGGGCCCGGCAGACCGACGTGGCCGCGTTGCTGTCGGACACGTCGCTGCCCGACGCCCGGCTGGCGGTCGGCGAGGGCGACCTGATCCGCACCCTCACGCTGGCCGCCCGCCCGGCCGGGGTCGCAGCCGACGGCGCCGAGCGGGTCGCGGCCGCCGTCACCGCGCTGCGCGCCGCCCCCGTGGTGCTGGGCATCTCGCCGGTGCCCCGCGTGGACAGCCGACTCGACGCGGTGCTCCTGGCGGCCACCGACCGGCTGGCCGCCGCCCGCGCCCAGGCCGCCGTGCTGGTCACCGCGGTGGGGCTGGCGACCGCCCTGGTGCTGCTGCTCGGCGCCACCGTGCTCGTCTCCCGCCGGGCCGGCGTGCTCGCCGGCACCCGGGCCCGCGGCGGGTCGCTGCCCGGGCCGGGGGTCGCACTCCTGGCCGAGTCGGCCGTGCTCACCGCGCTCGGCCTGGGGCTCGGCCTCCTGGTCGGCACCCTGCTCGCACCCGGTCCGGTGCCGGTCGGGGCGGCCCTGGCCGGGGTGGTGCCGGTCGCGCTGGCCGGGCTGCTGGCCCTGCCGGTGCTCGGCGTCCGGGCCGCCGACCTCGCCACCGGAGGACGCCGGGTGCCGCTGGACCGCCGCGGCCGGACCCGGGCGCACCGCGAGCGGCTGCTCCGCCGGGTGGCCGTCGACGGGGCCCTGGTGCTGCTGGCCGTCGGCGCCGTCGCCGCGCTGCGGGCCCGCGGGCTGTCCGGCGGGGCACTGACCGTCGCCGCGCCCGCGGTGGCCGTGCTCGCCGGGTCGGTGCTCGTGGCCCGGGTGCAGCCCGCGGTCGCCGGGCTGCTGCTGCGGGGCGCGGTGCGCTCGCGCGGAGCGGTGCCGCTGCTGGCCGCGGCCGGTGCCCGGTCCACCGCGGTCCTGGGACCCCTCGCGCTGACCGCCGTCACCGCGCTGGTCACCGTCGTGCTGGCGCTGGGCGCGACGGCGTCGGCCGGTCAGGTCGAGGCCTCCTGGACCGCCGTCGGAGCCGACGCCACGGTCACCGCCGGCTCGCTCCCCGAGCTCCCCGTCGCCGGTGCCGGGCTCGCCGTGCCGGCCCGGGTCACCGAGGGCGTGCAGCTGTCCACCCCGTCGGGCAGCGACCGCACCCGGCTCGTGGTCGTCGACCCCGCCGCCTACGGCGAGCTCGTCGACAGCACGCCGTTGCCCGACGTCGAGGGCCTGGGCGACCTGGCGGGGGACACCGTGCTGGCCCTGGTCACCCCCGACCTCACCGGGGCGACCGGCTCGGTGCTGCAGGACGGGACGTCGGTGTCGTTCACCGTCGTCGGCAACCTCCCGGCCGGGCCGACGACGGTCCTGCTGTCCTCGGCCGCGGTGCCCGCCGACCTCGCGGTGCCCAACACGCTCTGGCTGACCGGGCCGGGCGCGGCGCAGGCTGCCGCCGAGGTCGCCGCGGCCGCGCCCGGGGCCGACGTCGTGCTGCGCGCCGACCGGCTGGCCGAGGTGCAGCAGGCCCCGCTGACCCGTGGGCTCGCCGGTCTCGTCCTCGGCGTCGCCGGGGTGCTGCTCGCGCTGACCGTGGTGGTGGTGCTGCTGTCCGGCAGCGCGGGGGTCCGCCGACGACGGTCCACCTCCGGCGTGCTGCGCACCCTGGGGCTGGGGGAGCGGCAGGCCCGGGCGGTCTCGCTGCTGGAGCTGTTGCCCGGGGTGCTGGCCACCGTCGTCCCCGGCGTGGCGCTCGGGGCCCTGGTGACCGCCCTGGTCACCGGCCCGCTGGGGCTGCGGCTGGTCACCGGTCAGGATGCCGACCCGGCCCTCGTCGTGCCCTGGACGGTGCTCGCCCTCGTCGTCCCCCCGGTGCTGGCCGTGGTGGCGCTCGTGGTGGGTGAGGCACGGGCCCGCCGACGGGTGACGCTGGCCGAGGTGCTCCGCGAGGGGTGAGTCAGTGCAGGGCGTCGTCCGGGGCGCACCGCCGCCAGCCGGTGACCAGCACGGTCAGCCCGGCGCGCGTGGGGGCGCAGCAGTACGGGCCGGCCCGCAGCTCCAGCCCGGGGTCGACGTGGGCGACCCGGACCAGCTGGAACGGCTCGTCGTCCACCCGGGCCCGCAGCGTGACCGCGTCGCCGTCCCGGCTGGCCCGCACGGTGACCGTCCGACCCGCCCAGTCCGGCACCGGGGAGACCGACCAGTCCGAGGTGCCGTGGGTGACCACGGCGCCCACCTGCGGCACGCCGTCGGACACCTCGACCCCGGCCTTCACCCACTCCTCGGGCCCGGCGCGCAGCACGAGCCCGGCCTGGTCGAACTGCTCGGTGTAGTCGAGCCGGAACGCCACCTCGAGGGCGTCCCGGGCGCCGAAGGGGGCGAGCAGGGCGTGCGCGTCGTCGTGCACGAAGCCGTAGGAGGTGTGCCGCCAGGCGTCGCTGCCCTCGACGGCGGTCACCCGCAGCCCGTCGTCGGTGTGCTCGGTGGCTGCGGGCGGGGTGGTCCAGGCGGCTGCGGCGAGGAGGTCGGGGTCGATCACACGGGCCATGATGGCCGTCGTGGAGGTCCTCACCAGCCGGCTGCTGCTGCGCCCGACCGATCCCGCGCGGTCGCACGGGTTCTACCGCGACGTGCTGGGCCTGGCGGTGTACCGCGAGTTCGGCCCGCCCGGGCACCGGGGCGTGGTCTACCTGACCGGCGGCGGGGGACTGCTGGAGGTCTCCGGCTCCTCGGCCACCCCGCCCACCGGGCTGGCGCTGTGGCTGCAGGTCCGCGACGTGCGCGCCGAGCACGAGCGGCTGGCCCCGCTGGGGGTGGTCACCCGCGCCCCGGTGCAGGAGCCGTGGGGCCTGGTCGAGTGCTGGCTGGCAGACCCCGACGGCGTCCCGGTGGTTCTGGTGGAGATCCCGGCCGACCACCCGCTGCGCCGCGACCAGCGGTGACGCCGGTCTGGTACGCCGCCTACGGCTCGAACACCCTCGCCTCCCGGTTCGACTGCTACCTGCGCGGCGGTCGGCCCGCCGGCGGAGCGCGCACGTACCCGGGTTGCCGGGACACCGCCCCGCCGCGGGCCTCGACGGCGCTGCGGGTGCCGGGCCGGCTGGTCTTCGGCGGGACGTCGACGGTGTGGGGCGGCGGGATGGCCTTCCTGGACGACGTCGCGCCGGGCACCGCGCCGGCCCGGGCCTGGTTGGTCACGGCCGGGCAGTTCGCCGACGTCGCCGCGCAGGAGATGCACGCCGAGCCCGGGACCGTCGCCCTCGACGCGGTCCCGGTCGGGCGGCACCACCTGGGCCCCGGCCGGTACGAGACGGTGGTGCGGCTCGGGGACCGGGACGGCGTCCCCGTGCTCACGCTGACCTGCCCGGAACCGCCGCCCCCCGCCCCGCCGTCCGCGGCCTACCTGCGCGTGCTGGCCGCCGGGCTGGTCGAGGCCGGCTGGCCGGCGGCCGCGGTGGTCGACCACCTCGCGGTTGCCTCGACGTGGGCCCGCGCCGACGTCGCCGCCCTCCTCGTCCCGGCACCCTGAGCCGCCCTGGTGTGGGGTGGTCCGCGGTCTACCGCGGCTCGACCCCCCACACCACGGCCCACCCTGGTGTCGAGCCTCAGACCGCCCGCACCGACAGCCCGCCGTCCACCGGCAGGAGCACGCCGGTGACGTAGCGGGACTCGTCCGAAGCCAGGAACAGCGCGGCGTCGGCGACGTCCTGGGCGGTGCCCATCCGCCCGGTCGGGCTGTGTGCGTCCCGCTCGGCGCGGATCTCCGCGACCGAGGAGCCCCCGGCCAGCTGTTGGTAGACCAGCGGGGTGTCGATCAGCCCCGCCAGCACGGCGTTGACCCGGACCCCGCGGTCGGCGTGCTGCAGGGCCAGGCTGCGGGTCAGCTGGTTCACCCCGGCCTTCGCCGCCGCGTAGCTGGGGTAGGGGTAGCCGGTCCAGCGGATCGACGCCGTCGAGGACACGTTGACGATCGACCCGCCGCGGTCGAGCAGGTGCGGCAGCGTCGCCTGCGCGGACAGGAAGACGCTGTCCAGGTTCAACGCGAGGGTGCGGTGCCAGTCGTCCAGGGTCAGCTCGTCCACCCCGCCGAGCCGGGTCGCGCCCACGGTGTTCTGGACGACGTCCAGCTGCCCGAACTCGTCGATGACCGCGGCGACGGCGTCCTGCACCTGGTCGGCGTCGGTGACGTCGGCGACGAGGGCCAGCGCCGTCCCGCCCTCGGTCCGGACGGCGTCGACGGTGCGCTGGGCGGCCGCCTCGTCCCGGTCGACGACGACGACCTGCGCGCCGTGCCGGGCGAACGTGGTGGCGGTGGCCGCGCCGATGCTGGTGACGCCGTCCGGACCGCCGGTGTTCAGCCCACCGCCGAAGACGATCGCGACCTTCCTGGCCAGCCGGGGGTCAGCCACGGGGGCCGGGCGTGCCCGCGAGGAAGTCCAGCAGCACCCGGGCGAAGTGCTCCGGTCCCTCGTAGAACGGGAAGTGCGACCCGCCCTCGTCGGCGCTGAACGTGCGCAGCTGCGCACCCGGGACGTGCTCGGCGGTCCACTGCTGCGACGCCGGGGCCACGTGGCTGACCTCTCCGGCCACCACGAGCGTCGGGACGTCGATGCGCGGCAGCACGTCGCGCCAGTCCTGCATGGCGTGGTCCAGCAGCAACCGGGCACCCCACGGTCCGGGCATCTGCAGGTTCTCCCCGAACAGGAACGCCATGTCCTCCTCGGGCAGCACGTCGGACAGCATCGAGGCCAGGAACGCCCGGCGGGTCTCGGTGGCGTCGGCGGCGCCGACCGCGCCGACGAAGCCCTCGGTGCTCGGGAAGTCCAGGATCGCGCCGGCCGCGGCGCCCTCCTCCGGGGTCATCCAGGGCAGCACCACGCAGGCGCTGGGCTGGTCGATCACCACGAGGGAGTCCAGGGCGCCGGTGCCGTGGGTGTCGATGTGGCTCCAGGCGACCGAGGCGCCCATCGAGTGCCCGACCAGGTCGTAGGAGGTCAGCCCCAGGTGCGCGACCAGCTCGGCGAGGTCGGCGGCCAGCCGGGCCACCCGGGCGCCGTGGTCGGGCTTGCCGGACCGGCCGTGCCCGCGGTGGTCGTAGGTGACCACCCGGTGCTGGGCGGCGAGGGTGGGGACGACGCGGTCGAAGGTGGACTGCGACTGCGACCAGCCGTGCATCAGGACCAGCGTCCGGCCGCTGTCCGTGGGGCCGGTGTCCCGGACGTCGAGGTCGGTGCCGTCGGTGGTGGTGAACGTGCTCATCGGGGCCTCCTGCCGGGTCGCCGTCGACCCACCGGGTGATCATCGGTGATGTGTGACGCGGGCCACCACGGCCGCAGCGAGCAGAGCCGGCGGGCCGGTTGCTCGCTGCGTCGGAGGTCAGCCGAGCAGCTCCGCGACGGCCAGCCCCAGGTGCAGGCGCAGCCGGGTGGCGCCGTCGTCCAGGTCGGCGCCGGTGAGCTCGCGGACCCGGTCCAGCCGGTAGTGCAGGGTCGTGCGGTGCACGTGCAGGGCGTCGGCGGCGGCCGGGGCGTTGCCGCCGGCGTCCAGCCAGGCGGCCAGCGTCGCGGTGAGCCGGCCCTGCGGGTCCCCGGCGCGCAGCGCGGTGAGCTCGGCCGGCAGGGCGGTCTCGTCCCAGTCCTCCGGGGGCACCCGCAGGAGCACGGCGTGCACTCCGAGGGCGGTGCCGTCGACGACCGGGCCGGGCTGCAGCCGGGGGACGGCGCGGGTCGCCAGCTCGGCCGTCCGGTGCGACACCCAGCCCCGGTCGAGCCCGACCACCGCGGGGCCGGTGCCCGCGACGCAGGTGAACCGGCCGGCAGCGACCTCGGCCACGGTCCCGACCGCGGCAGCGGCGAGCCCCGCGACGGTGGCGTCGTCGGTGGGGCCGGCGGTGACCAGCAGGCCGGTGCCGCCGGCGTCGGTGACGGTGGCGAGCACCGTGCCGCCCCGGGTGCCGAGCGCGTCCAGACCCCGGCGGACGGCGGCCCGGGCGTGCTCGCCGTCGTCGGGCCCGACGTCGCGGAGTGCGAGCACCACCGCCCGCACCTGGGTCCCGGCGGTGCCGGCCAGCGCTGCGAGGCCCCGCGTGCGCTCCTCGGCCACCCGGGACAGCAGCGCGGCCACGTCGGCGTCCCGGGCGGCGGTCGCGGCGTCGGCGGCGTGCCGGTCACCGACCAGGACGGCGGCGACCTCGCCCGAGGCGGCGCCGATCAGCGCGACCTCGTCGACGGTCAGCCGGGCGTCGGCGTCGATGACCATCAGCAGGCCGAGCAGCTCGCCGCGCCACCGCAGCGGGACGCACCAGCGCGGGTGCATGCCGATCGCCGGCTCGGCCGGGATCCAGGCCGGTTGCGGCCAGGTGCGCACGCCGGCCCCCAGCACGTGCGCGACCGCGGCACTGCCCGCGTCGCGCTGCAGGACCGCGCGCACCCGCACGTCGTCCTCGTCGCCGAAGTGCCTGCTGGTGGCCAGGAGCCGCACGTCGGGGTCGTCCACCACGACGGAGCGCTGCAGCTGCTCGGCGAGGGCGTCCACCAGCTGCTGGACCCGGTCGGAGGGCACCCGCGGATCCTAGGGGCGTGCCACTGGGTCGTCCTGCGCGACGCCTCGTCAAAGGTACATCTCAGCGCCCTGAGCTGCGCTTTTGTCTTGCCCGCACGCCCGCTGTCCAGTGCTCTTCGTACAGGTGTTCGAGCATTCCAGGAGGCGACGAGCGTGGCTCGATTGGTCGCGAGGACCCGGTTCGGCGTCTCGCTCAGCATCGCCCGGGTCGAGGTGTTCGCCTCGGCTGCGGCGCAGGCGGCGGTGGAGGAGGCCGAGCGGATCGCGCAGGTGTCGGCCGGGCTGCTGCCCCCGGATGCCACCTCCCGGCCCACGCGGCTGGCGGAGCTCCTGGTCACCGAGGACACCGACCGGGCCGGCGTGCACGCCGTGCTGCGGGACGTCGCCGATGCCCAGGCCCAGCTGCACGCCCTCCAGGCGGCCGCGATCTCCCGGCTGGCGGAGCTGCAGCCCGCGCAGCAGTCCTTGCCCGGTGCCCGGGCCGACGACCCGGCCGATCCCGACCGTCCGGACGACTGGGTGGCCGACGAGGTCGCCGTGGTGCTGGGCATCGGGATCGGGTCCGCCTCGGTGCTGGTGGACAAGCAGCGGGTGTTGGTGGAGGAGCTGCCGCGGGTGTGGGGAGCACTGGCGGACGGGGAGATCGACGTCCGCCGCTGTCAGGTCCTCGTCGACGCCCTGGCGCACCGGAAGCAGTCCGCCGGGGGCGGACTCCCCGACGACGTCGTGGACGCGGTGGCAGCGCAGGGGCTGGCCTGGATCGGTGAGGGCGTGGGGCCCACCCCGCTGGCGGACCGGGTGGGTGGAGCGCTCATCGCCGCCGACCCGGCCGAGGCGGACAGGCGAGCCGAGCGTCGTAGGCGGAAGCAGAACGTGACCACCGTCGGTGCCGGTGACGGACTGGCGGGGCTCCGGGCGGACCTGCTCGACGCAGCGGATGCAGCAGCGATGCAGGGCGTGGTCGATGCCCTGGCCGCGGTGATGCGCAGGGGCGGTGACCACCGGCCGATCGGGCAGCTGCGGGTGGAGGCGCTGAAGCAACTGCTGACCCGGCCGTGGGAGACGCTGCCCGAGGAGGTGGCTCGGACGTGCTGGGACCTGCGACTGCGGGTGGACCTGGCCGACCTGGACGACTGCGGCCCGATGACGGACCAGGGCGAGGACGCCGTCTCCGGCCCGGGCACGGGGGTCGGCGCGGTCGGGAGGCTGTCGGTCGGCCCCGCCGCGGTGGCAGAACTGCTGGCCCGGTTCGACGCCCTCGCGCCCGCGAGCCCGACCGGTGGGGGTGCCGTGTGGTTCGAGGTCGTCGACAGCTCCGGCAGGCTCCGCGCGATCAGCTCATCGGCCGAGGCCCGTGCCGCTCTCCGCCGCGGTAGGGGACTCGGGCCACCACCGGCGGTCGACGGGTACGAACCCAGCGCCGCTCAGGTCCGCTTCGTGCAGGCCCGGGACCGGCACTGCCGGTTCCCCGGCTGTGCCCGACCGGCCGAGTACACCGACCTCGACCACGTCGTCCCACGCGATCACGACGACCCCACCGCCGGCGGCCCCACGTGCGTGACGAACCTGGCAAGTCACCAAGACACCCCCCACATGAACGACGCCCTGCGACACGCGTACTCCCAAGCCCTTGGCATCGTCGTTATGCCGGTCCCAGTGAAAGACTGGTTCTGTAGCGCAAACGCCGAGGCGAGGAAGCGTGGGACGTAAGCCCCGCACGAAAGGTCTAGCACTGCCAATTCTGGCACATCGAACGGTCGACCGCTGAAGGGGAGAAGTGCACGTCAAAATCAAGGGTTTCGCAGATGCCCCGAGAAGGAGTGCGAATGGAAGCGTGTATCGCGGGCGCTTAGCACTATCGAGCGTTCAATGGACGGGTACCGATGCCGACGCATTCGTGACGGCGACCCTCACCATGGAAGAGCTTGCAGACGCGGCGGAGAGTCGACTGCTTTGGACCGATCAGTCGGTGCAGCGAGGTATCAACCCGACCGCACCAGCGAACACGCCGCGCGAGCTCGCGTTGTCAGACGGGTACCCGGACAGTCGCTTCTATATCTTTGACGCTGCCAATGCAGATGACATGACCACAAAGCTGCTGAACAGCGATCGTCTATTCCTCAACCCGCTCGTATGGAACCTCCGGCCAGGCACATTCGAGGCCTACTGGTCTGACTCTGACGGAGAACTCTATTTGTACGCCGGCAAGATCTTTCTGCCGGACTCACATCACCGTCACCAGGCCCTGCTCAAGGCGGTGCGCGCCTACCGCGACTCCCCTGGAAGCTATCCGAGCTTTCAGCTCGGGCGGCAGTTCAAGGTGGAACTCTACTTTCTGGACAAGGAAGACGAAGGGAATTACTTCTTCGACAAGAATCAGCGGCCGAAGCCGACCGCCCTGTCGAAGGCGTACGACCTCACCACTGAAGATGATCTTTCAACGCTAGCCAAGCGAGTACTTGAGCGCTCCCCGGCGCTCGACGCTGGGGTGAACCGGGCCACTGACCGGCTTAGCAAGAAGGCCCCACACTTCCTCACCCTTTCAACTCTTCGCGAACTGATGCGTACGTTCGCTGGCGCCTCCGAGATGGAGGAGAGCGAGCTTGAGGGCTTGGCGGTGATCGCAGCCGAGTTTTTAGAGATGCTCGCCGTTGTTAGGCGAGAGCTGAGAGTCGAGACTCCACAACGTGATCGGGAAAATACGCTGGCGTCCGCTGCGGTCATGATGCACGGCTACGCCGCACTCATGCGTGACTACAGTCTCGACCTTGCGAATCGTGGCCCGACACGGGCACGACAGGTTTGGAGAGATCGACTAAGCAAGCTCAGTCCTGAGCAGCTTTATGGCCAGGATGACTGGACGGGCGACTTCTTGAGCAAGCGGAATCCTCTGTGGCTTCAGCTTGGGATCACCAAAGAGAATCCGGACACACACGCGCTCACGGTCACCAATACCGGCGGGGCGCGGGCTCGCGCCGGGCGGGCCCTAAGGCGGTATCTCAATGATGAGGATCCGCGTCCCGTCGGACTGGCGGACTAGTGGGCGATCGAGCCGAGGGCTCGCTACTTGGCGGGCGCTCTCAAGTACCGCTCACGGAGGCAAGGGTCCGCCAAGTGAGCGCAACCTTTGTGGGCCTTGACAATTCCGTGCCCTTCAAGCATGACCCAGATGGCCCTACTCGCTTTCTGGTCGAGGAGGAAGACGAAGAAGAGGTGGGCATCGTCTACTTCGGTGCCGACATATATCCTGGGTCGGGGGTGGCGAATGCCAATTCTGCTCTGTCGATGCAGGCGGCGGTCGCGCACGAAATTTCGCATTTCCATCGTTGGCAGAACCAGAGCGAGTTTCCGTTGGGGGTTCACCGCCACCTCGACGAGGCTCTGACGAGCCTAGAGGCTGCGCTGCGCTTCCCTAAGGAGTTGCCGGACTCCGACATCAGGGACTTGATGAGGGACGCCGCTCTACGCCTGCACATGCACAAAGAGGAATTGGATGCAGGCGGCGCATGAGTCCTAGAGGGTGGGCGCAGCTGCCGCCTGGCGCCGCCATCGTCCCACTTGTCGCGGGACGGCGCGGGCGAAGCCCGCGCCTTTACTTGAAGTAGCAACGTAACTCGGGGTCCTGGTCCGGCGCAGTTGACGCCTCCGTGGGGGGACCACACGGAGGCGTTGTCCTCATAGGTGCCGATGTAGGTCTGGGGGGAGTCGGTCAAGGGCGCGAAGCGGCGAAGCGGACCCTTGACCGGCGGAGGACGGACCGAAGACTGCGCCGTGGGAGGACGGCGGCGCCGCGACATTCCCTGTCTGTCATCCACTGGGGTTCTTGACAGTCGACCTGGCGTCGGGCGAGGCTTCTGCCTGTTCGCGGTCAGCGGTTCGTGTAGCCCACGCTCTCACGTTCCGGGGTAAGGACTCAATCTCCGCGGACCCCCGTCGTCATAGGCGTTGCGTGGGCAGCAGGCTGCTGATGCTGGAGCAGCACACAGTTCCGAGGGCGTAGGCGCCGAGGCCGATCACATGCTGATCGGTTGCCCTCGGAGGCTCTCGTGGTTGCCCCACCGCTGTCTGTGTCCAGTCCCGCGGGCTGGTTCGTCACGCTCTACCCCGGTGCTGGTGAGGTCGGCGGCTCGTTCCGCTGCTCGGTACCGGTGCAACGGTATGCCGGCGGCGGGGATCCTGACCGGTCCCGCAAGGAAGCCGCTCGACGTGCCGCCCGGATGGTCCGTCGCTACTGCGCTCACAACCGGCTCAACCGACTGGGCACCCTGACTTACCGGGGTGCGGGTTGTCACGATCCGATGCAGTTGCGCCGCGACGTTGCCGAGTTCTTCCGGTCCCTGCGTGAGCTGCTAGGCGGTGAGCCGCTCCCTTACGTGTGGGTGCCGGAGTGGCACAAGACCGACCATGGGCAGCACGTGCACTTCGCTGTGGGCCGGTTCGTGCCGCGCTCGCTGATCGAACGGGCCTGGGGTCACGGCTTCGTCCACATCAAGCTGCTCGGTCAGCTGTCGGCCGGGTCGACGCCTCGAGATGAGGCACGAGTCGCAGCGCGCTACCTGTCCAAGTACGTGCACAAGGCCTTCGACGTTCGCCGCATCCCGGGGCTGCACCGTTATGAGGTGGCGCAGGGCTTCCAACCGGAGACGCTTCGTCTGCATGGCCGCAGCTTGGACGACGTGCTCGCCCAGGCCGTCGCGCTCATGGGGGGTGAGCCGGCCGACCTGTGGACCTCAGATGAGACGTTGGGATGGGAGGGGCCGCCCTCGGTGTGGGCGGCGTGGTCGTGAGCCCGCAGGAGTTGGCCGTTCGGGTCTCGGCGTCGTGCGTCCGGTCCGGTGTTCCGCTACACGTCGAGGACATGGCCGCGGTGGCGCGTGTCGTAGTCCTGCTGGGGTCCTCATCGGAGCGGCCGGGAGCGCTCCCCCGCAGGGGGAAGCGATCGGCCGGCGATGGGGAGCTACAGGAGCCAGGTCACTTCCGCACGGTCGGGGTCCAGGGCTCTGGCTCCCCGCTGCCCAGGTGCGATCGTGATGTGGGCAATCAGGGTCCGAAGGATGGCCGACTGTCGGGACAGGTTGAGCCCGGCCCACTGGTCCCGCAGAGCCTCCCCGGTGCCCAGTCCCGTGAGGCTGTCGGTCCGGGTCACCTTCCCCAGTCGCTTCTCCAGGTCTTTGACACGGCCTTCGACCGGTCGGCGGGCCTTCTCCCAATGGCGACGGTCGATTCGAGCGACCCCGAACTCCTCGGCGAGATAATCCAACGGCTCCCGCTCCTGGCTGAGCTGTTCGCCCAGCCGGGATGACTCCTCATCGGCACTGCTCCGTCCAGCGATCGCATTGGCGACGGCGGGGCTGTCCAGCCGGAACAGTGCGTAGTCGGTGATCAACTGCTCCAAGGGTGCCGCGACCACGGTGAGCCCGCCGCAACCTCTGTGGTCTGGGCCGGACAGGCAGACGTAGCGGCGAGAGTCCTGCCGGCGAGAAGAGAAGAGGGTTCCACCGCACTTCCCGCAGCGGAGCATCCCCGACAGCAGGTAAGCGCGCGGGGTGCGTCGGCTAGACATCTTGCGTGAGGCGATGAGGGCCAACACCCGGTGGTGCAGCTCCTCGGTGATGATCGGCTCCCACACAGCCTTGCCGACCGTCTGACCGTTGTGGGAGCGCAGACCGGCTAGGCGGGGGTTGGACAGTACGTAGCGCAAGCTGTGCGTGTGCCAGGGAGCGCCCTTCACGGTCTTGACTCCACGCTCTTCCAAGTCCGTACACAGGGACCGCAGCGACTCCCCGGCGACGAAGCGCTGGGCCAGCTCGCGCAGCACCGAAGCCTCATCGGGCCGGTGCGTGATCGCATCCTGCTCGAAGCCGAACGGGCGCACCGAGCGGCCGTGGGGTAGGCCAAGCTCGGCGTTCTGCATCAACTTGCGCTTCACTCGGCGGCTCTTGGCCGCGCTCTCACCGGCCGCGACAGCGCCCATGATCCGGGCTACCAGCAGTCCGTCACCTGAGCCGAGGTCGGCGTCGCCGGCGACGAACTTGACGTGCCGGACCTTGGCCGCATCGATCACTTCGAGGAACTCCTCGAGCTCCCGTGGCCGGCGGGTCAGGCGGTCCAGGTGATAGACCAGCACACCGTCTCGGTCGCCAGAGGCGAGGTCGGTGAGCATCTGCTGGTAGCGCGGGCGTGGCTTCCCGGAGTAGGCGGAGAAGTCGTTGTCCACGTACTCCTCGCCCACAGTCCAGCCGAGACCCTCCGCGAGCCTGAGGCAGTCCTCGACCTGGCGCTGCACGCCAAGACCTTCCCCGGCCTGGTCGCTGCTGATCCGGGCGTAGACCGCGGCTGACCTGGGTGTCGTCATGAGCAGTCGTACTAAGAACACGTGAACAACCTGGTCTGCCTGTGCCGGCGGCACCACCGGCTCAAGACCCACGCGCCGGGCTGGGTGTTCGGCATGGACCCCGACGGCACCCTGCACGTCACCCCACCCGGCGGGCGCACCCGCACGACCCGGCCCAGCTGTCTCGCCGAGGCCTGCACCCGGCAGGTGGTCACGGACCTCCTCGGCCGCACGCCGCGGTGCTACCGGAGCCCCACCCCGGAGGAACGAGCCGACCGCCGCGCCGCCGCGGCAGAGCGGGCCCGGCTGGCAGCCGAGATCGAGGCGGAGCTGGACGCCGCCCTGGCCACGGCCGGCCGGAACGACGCAACGGCGCGGAGGCAGGACGACGACCCGCCGCCGTTCTGACGCGAGGTCAGTCGTCGTCCGACGCGAGGTCGGGTGGGGCGTCCGCGTCGGCCCAGGAGCGGACGACGGCCACGTCGAGCGGGAAGTCCACCGGGAACGTGCCGAACAGCAGCCGCCCGGCCTCGACGGCGGAGGCCCGGACGGCCTCGGCCACCTCGTCGGCCAGCGCCCGCGGGGTGTGCACGACCACCTCGTCGTGCAGGAAGAAGACCAGGTGCGGGCGCTCGGTGAGCACGCCGTCGCCCAGGCGCCACAGCCGGTTGCGCAGGTCGGCCAGCCAGCACGAGGCCCACTCCGCACCGGTGCCCTGCACGACGAAGTTGCGGGTGAACCGGCCCCACGCCCGGCGCCGGGCGTCGGCGGCCCGACCGGCCGCCGGGTCGTCGGCGCCGCCGCGGGACCACGGGTCCGGCCGCGGCGACCCGCGGCCCAGCAGCGTCGACACCACCTCGCCGCGCTCGCCGGCCCGGGCGGCCTGCTCGACCAGCCCGACGGCGGCCGGGTAGCGGCGGGTCAGCCGGGGCAGCATCGCGCCGGACTCGCCGCGGGTGCCGCCGTACATCGCGCCGAGGATGCCCAGCTTGGCCTGGGTCCGGGTCTCGACGGCGCCGCTGTCGACCATCCCCTGGTAGAGGTCGCGGGCCCGGGCCGCCTCGGCCATCGCGGCGTCCCGGCTCATCCCGGCCAGCACCCGGGGCTCCAGCTGCGCGACGTCGGCGACGACGAACCGCCACCCCTCGTCGGCGACCGCAGCCGGCCGCAGCTGCACCGGCGCGCTCAGCGCACCCCCGCCCTGGCTGGCCCACCGCCCGGTGACCACGCCGGCGGGCAGGAACACCGGCCGGAACCGGCCCTCCCGCACCCAGGCGTCCAGCCACGACCAGCCGAACGCGTGCAT